>NZ_JABMCN010000270.1 GCF_013179515.1 Pseudomonas sp. CM27 | reverse complement strand
TTTCTCGGGCACCGCCTCGGGCGGTACGATCACCTCGGACTCCGGCAGCAGGGTATAGAAGTCGTACTTCGGCTTCACCGGCTGTTGCGGGGTGGCCTGCCCTGGCTTGCTGGCTTCGGCCACTTTCTCCGGCTTCTGCTGCTCGGGCTTGGCGCGCTTGATGTCGTCGCCACCGGGCTCGAGCTTCATCAGGAATACGATGAACGCGCCTACGGTCAGGCCGACCGCCAGCCATACCCAGCCTGGGATGGGCTGTTTGGCCGGCGCCGTCTGGCGGCTGGCGCCGCGTTTTGGGGCAGGTTTTTTCTTGGCAGCCAACTTACATGCGCTCCAGGGTTTCCAGGCCGAGCAGTTCCAGACCTTGTTTGAGGGTGCGGCCAGTCAGGGCCGCCAGGCGCAGGCGGCTCTGCTGCTGCTGCGGGGTTTCGGCGGCGAGGATCGGGCAGTTCTCGTAGAAGCTGGAGAACAGCCCTGCCAGGTCGTACAGGTAGCTGCACAGGACGTGCGGGGTGCCTTTTTCGGCGACGCTGTTCAGGACCTCGCCGAACTGCGCCAGGCGCGCGGCCAGGTCCTGCTCGTGCGGGGCCTGCAGCACGATGCTGCCGTCGACTTCGTCAAAGCCCTTGCCCAGCTTGCGGAACACACCGGCTACGCGGGTGTAGGCGTACAGCAGGTAAGGGGCGGTGTTGCCTTCGAAGTTGAGCATCAGCTCGAAGTTGAAGCTGTAGTCGCTGGTGCGGTGCTTGGACAGGTCGGCGTATTTCACTGCGCCGATGCCCACCACTTCGCCGATGTGGCGCAGGTCTTCGTCGGCCAGGCTCGGGTTCTTTTCCTTGACCAGCGCGTAGGCGCGCTCCTTGGCCTCGGTGAGCAGGTCGATCAGCTTCACGGTGCCGCCGTCACGGGTCTTGAACGGGCGGCCGTCGGCGCCGTTCATGGTGCCGAAGCCCATGTGCTCCATCTGCATCGGGTGGCCGACAAAGCCTGCGCGGCGCGCCACTTCGAACACCTGGTTGAAGTGCAGGGCCTGGCGCTGGTCGACGAAGTACAGGGCGCGGTCAGCCTTGAGCACGTTGCTGCGGTAGCGTACGGCTGCCAGGTCGGTGGTGGCGTACAGGTAGCCGCCGTCGGCCTTCTGCACGATCACCGGCAGGGGCTCGCCTTCGCTGTTCTTGAACTCGTCGAGGAACACGCACTGGGCGCCTTGGTCCTCGACCAGCAGGCCTTTGGCCTTGAGGTCGGCAACCACATTGGCCAGGTCGTCGTTGTAGGCGCTTTCGCCCATCACGTCGGCCATGGTCAGTTTGACGTTGAGCAGCTCGTAGGTCTTCTGGCAGTGCGACAGCGAGATGTCCTTGAAACGCGTCCACAGGGCCAGGCACTCCGGGTCGCCGGCTTGCAGCTTGACCACCAGGCCGCGCGCGCGGGTGGCGAACTCTTCGGACTCGTCGAAGCGCTTCTTGGCGGCGCGGTAGAAGTTTTCCAGGTCCGACAGCTCGTCGCTGGTGATCGGGTTTTCCTGCAGGTAGGCCATCAGCATGCCGAACTGGGTACCCCAGTCGCCCACGTGGTTCTGGCGGATCACGTTGTCGCCGAGAAACTCGAGCACCCGCGCCACACTGTCACCGATGATGGTCGAGCGCAGGTGGCCAACGTGCATTTCCTTGGCCAGGTTGGGTGCCGACATGTCGATCACCACCTTTTGCACAGGGCCGGCCTTGCGCGCGCCCAGGTGGGCATCGGTCAGGGCGGCATCCAGGCGGCTGGCCAGGGCGTCGGTGTTCTGGAAGAAGTTCAGGAAGCCGGGGCCGGCGATTTCCACCTTGCTGATGTCGGCGCTGGCCGGCAGTGCGTTGATCAGTTTTTCGGCGAGGTCGCGTGGCTTCATGCCGGCCGGCTTGGCCAGCATCATGGCGATGTTGCTGGCGAAATCGCCGTGGGTCTTGTCCCGGGCGTTTTCCACCTGGATCGCCGGCGACAGCCCGTCAGGCAGCACACCGTCGTTGACGAGTTGGGTGAGGGCTTGCTGGATCAGCTGGCGAATGGTGTCTTTCATGGGGATCTCTTTTCGACCGCAAGCGCGGTGAGCGCCTGGATGCGCAGGTGGAAAAACTGGGCATTATCCGTGGCTGGGAGCGGGTTGCCAACCTTTGAGCTGCAAGCCGCAAGCTCAGTAGAGGTCGACCGGGTCGACATCCAGCGACCAACGTACCTGCCGCCCGCTCGGCAACTGCTCCAACACTAACAACCACGCGCTGATCAGTCGATGCAAAGGCGCCCGGGTGTTGGCCTGTATCAATAGTTGCGCGCGGAAGCGCCCGGCGCGCCGTTCCATGGGGGCGGGCACCGGCCCCAGCAGCTCGACGCCCGGCAGGCGCTGTTCGGCCACCAGGCGTTCGGCAGCGGCGCAAGCCTCGTCGAGGAAGCCTTCGGCTTGCCCCGGCTTGTGCGCTTCGGCACGTAGCAAAGCCAGGTGGGAGTAGGGCGGCAGCCCTGCTGCCCGGCGTTCGTCCAGGGCCTGCTCGGCAAAGGCGAAATAGCCTTGTTCGGTAAGTTGTACCAGCAGCGGATGGTCGGACAGGTGGGTCTGGATGATGACCTTGCCGGGCTCTTCGGCACGCCCGGCACGTCCGGCCACCTGCACGATCAGCTGCGCCATGCGTTCGCTGGCGCGAAAATCGCCGGAGAACAGCCCGCCATCGGCATCGAGGATGGCCACCAGGGTTACCCGCGGAAAGTGGTGGCCCTTGGCAAGCATCTGGGTGCCAACCAGGATGCTTGGCTGGCCGCGCTGGATGGTGCTGAACAGGTTGTGCATGGCGTCCTTGCGCGAGGTGCTGTCGCGGTCCACCCGCAGGATCGGGTAGTCCGGGAACAGCACCTTCAGGCGTTCTTCGGCCCGCTCGGTGCCAGCGCCGACCGGGCGCAGGTCAACGTGGTTGCATTTCGGGCACTGGTGCGGCAGGCGTTCGTCGTAACCGCAGTGGTGGCAGCGCAGCACCGCAGAGCGCTGGTGCACGGTCATGCGCGCGTCGCAGCGCGGGCATTCGGACAACCAGCCGCAATCGTGGCACAGCAAGGTGGGGGCAAAACCGCGGCGGTTGAGGAACACCAGTACCTGCTGGCCGGCTTCCAGTGTCTGGCGGATTGCCTGCTGCAGCGGGCCGCTGATGCCGCTGTCCAGTGGCAGGCTCTTCACATCCAGGCGCAGCATGCGCGGCGGGCGGGCGCCGCCTGCGCGCTGGTTCATGCGCAGCAGGCGGTAGCGGCCAGTAAGGGCGTTGTGCAGGGTTTCCAGGGACGGCGTGGCGGAGCCGAGCAGAATCGGGATGTTTTCCTGGTGAGCGCGTACCAGCGCCAGGTCGCGGGCGTGGTAGCGCAAGCCCTCCTGCTGTTTATAGGAGCCGTCGTGCTCTTCGTCGATGATGATCAGGCCAGGGTTCTTCATTGGCGTGAACAGGGCCGAGCGGGTGCCGATGATGATGTCTGCCTCGCCGTCCCGTGCGGCCAGCCAGGCGTCAAGGCGCTCGCGGTCGCTCACCGCTGAATGCACCAGGGCGATGCGGGCATTGAAACGCTGCTCGAAACGCGCCAGGGTCTGCGGGCCGAGGTTGATTTCGGGGATCAGCACCAGCGCCTGCTTGCCGGCTTCCAGGGTTTCGCGGATCAGTTGCAGGTACACCTCGGTCTTGCCGCTGCCGGTGACGCCGGCCAGCAGAAATGCGCCAAAGCCGCCGAAGCCTTCGCGCACGGCCTCGAAGGCGTCTTGCTGCTCTTCGTTGAGCGGCAGCTCGGGCTGGGCCAGCCAGTGTTCATGGCGTAGCGCTGGCAAGTGGCGGCGGACCTCTATCTGCACCAGCTCCTTGGCCAGCAGCAGGTCGAGGCTGTCCTTGTTCAGGTTGAGCTTGGCCAGCAGGCTGTGGGCCACGCCATGCGGGTGTTGGCCCAGGGTTTTCAGGGCATCGCGCTGGCGCGGCGCACGGGCAATGCGCGGGTCTTCCAGGCGGGCACCGGGTGCTATGTGCCAGAAGCGTTCCTGGCGCATCTCGGCGGCTTCGCCCTGGCGCAGCAACGTCGGCAAGGCCCAGCTCAGCGTGTCGCCCAGGCTGTGCTGGTAGTACTGGGCGGTCCACAGGCAAAGCTTGAACAATGCCGGTGGGATCGGCGACACCGGGTCGAGCAGGGCGCTGGCTGGCTTCAGCTTGTCGGCAGGTACTTCGCTTTGTGCGCAGACCTCCACCAGCACACCGATCATTTCGCGGCGGCCGAATGGCACGCGGATGCGCATGCCCGGGGTCAGGGCCTGGCGCGCCATGCTCGCCGGCGCCTTGTAGTCGAACAGGCGGCGCAACGGGGAGGGCAGGGCAAGGCGCAGGATGACGTCGGACACGCGAAAAGTCTCGGAGGGTATTACAGGACTGGCGAGCCTAGCAGACGACGGTCGGTGCAAGCGACAACTTGCGCTGGCGCTGTGCTCTGGTATTATTTGCCGCCTAATTACGTGCGGTATTCAACAATTGGTGTTGGGTGGCGGCACGCAGCTCGAGGAAGTGACCATGAAAGAAGGTATCCACCCGAACTACGAAGTAGTTGCAGTCACCTGCAGCTGCGGCAACAAGTTCGAAAGCCGTTCGACCCTGGGCAGCACCCTGTCGATCGACGTTTGCAACCTGTGCCACCCGTTCTATACCGGTAAGCAGAAAGTCCTGGACACCGGTGGTCGCGTACAGAAGTTCGCCGATCGCTTCGGTATGTTCGGTACCAAGAAGTAATCATGCGCATGGCGAACCCCTCGGGTTTCGCATTGCTGCAAAAAAAGGCGCCCCTTGTGGGCGCTTTTTTTATGGGCGTCATCTGGCATGTCCCGGCCCTGGCCTTCTGCCCGCTGCCGGAGCGGCCGCAGCAGGTGGCGGTGCGCCAGGTGGTGGATGGCGATACCGTGCGCCTGGTCGATGGCCGCAGCGTCCGGCTGATCGGCATCAATGCCCCGGAACTCGGCCGTAACGGGCGCAGCAGCGAACCCTATGCCGAGGCTGCCAAGCGTCGCCTCCAGGCCTTGGTCAAGGCCAGTGACGGGCGTGTCGGGCTGGTGCGGGGTGCTGAAGGCAAAGACAGATACGGCCGCACGCTGGCACATATCTACGGCCGCAATGGCGACAATCTGCAAGCACAGTTGCTCAGCGAGGGCTTGGGCTACCGCGTGGCGGTGGCGCCGAATGTGCGCCTCAGCAGCTGCCTGCAGCTTGCCGAGCAGGCAGCGCGCAAGGCCGGGGCCGGGATGTGGCGGCGTTCGCCGGTGGTACGTGCGAGTGATGTCAGACAATCAGGTTTCGCCCTGATCGGTGGCCGTATCGAAGGCATCGAGCGCAATCGCGGCGGCGTCTGGCTGACCCTGGGCAATAGCGTGGTGTTGCAGGTTCCCGCTCGTCTGCAGCGCAACTTCCCCGCCAGCTTCTTCGATAACCTCAAGGGACGCCAGGTCGAAGCGCGCGGTTGGGTGCTGGATCGTTCCCGCAAGGGCAGCCTCAAGCCCGGGCAGCGGCGCTGGGTGTTGCCATTGACCGATCCGAGCATGTTGGAGCGAACTTCAGGCTGAAAGATGTAGACATTTCGCTATGAGATTGTACACACTGTGAGCCGTATGCCCCCGTGGGTTATAGCGTAAAGTCGTAGCCTAAAGGCCTTGACACAAGTGACCGACCAGTCTTGTGACTCCCCGGCTCTTTGCGTATCCTCGGCGGTCCGTCAGAACAGTAAATAGCGGAATGCCCACCATGTCAGACCTGAAAACCGCCGCTCTCGAATACCACGCTCAACCTCGTCCGGGGAAACTGAGCGTCGAGCTTTCCAAGCCCACCGCCACCGCCCGTGACCTCGCCCTGGCCTACAGCCCAGGTGTTGCAGAGCCTGTGCGTGAAATCGGCCGTGATCCAGAGCTGGCTTACAAATACACCGGCAAAGGCAACCTGGTTGCGGTGATTTCCGATGGCACCGCCATCCTCGGTCTGGGCGACCTCGGCCCACTGGCTTCCAAGCCGGTCATGGAAGGCAAGGGTGTTCTGTTCAAGCGTTTTGCAGGTATCGATGTGTTCGACATCGAAGTCGAATCGGAAAGCCCGCAAGCCTTCATCGACACCGTACGCCGCATTTCGATCACCTTCGGTGGCATCAACCTCGAAGACATCAAGGCACCTGAGTGCTTTGAAATCGAGCGCACGCTGATTGAACAATGCGATATCCCGGTCTTCCACGATGACCAGCACGGCACCGCCATCGTCACTGCGGCCGGCATGATCAACGCCCTGGAAATCGCCGGCAAGAAGCTCGAAGAAGCGAAGATCGTTTGCCTGGGTGCCGGCGCTGCCGCCATCTCCTGCATGAAGCTGCTGGTGAGCATGGGCGCCAAGGTCGAAAACATCTACATGATCGACCGCAGCGGCGTGATCCACGCTGGCCGTGATGACCTGAACCAGTACAAGGCACAGTTCGCCCACGCTACCGACAAGCGTACCCTGGCTGACGCGCTCAACGGCGCCGACGTGTTCGTAGGCCTGTCCGGCCCGAACCTGCTGAGCCCGGAAGGCCTGAAGTCGATGGCTGCCAACCCGATCGTGTTCGCCTGCTCGAACCCGGACCCGGAAATCTCGCCAGAGCTGGCCCACGCCACGCGCAACGACGTGATCATGGCTACCGGTCGTTCCGACTACCCGAACCAGGTCAACAACGTACTGGGCTTCCCGTTCATCTTCCGTGGTGCCCTGGACGTTCGCGCCAAGCGCATCAACGAAGAAATGAAGATCGCTGCCGCCATCGCCCTGAAAGACCTGGCCAAGCTGCCGGTGCCGAAAGAAGTCTGTGAAGCCTACGGCGTCGACGGCCTGGAATTCGGCCGTGAGTACATCATTCCGAAGCCGCTGGACGCTCGCCTGATCACCGTCGTTTCCGACGCCGTGGCCAAGGCCGCCATCGAATCCGGCGTGGCTACCCTGCCGTATCCGAAGCACTACCCGCTGACCAGCGTGGATGAGGTGTTCAACGGCTGATTGCCGTTGTAGCTGTCATAAAGAAGCCCCGGCTCTTGTGAGTCGGGGCTTTTTTGTGGGCGGTGGGAATGTGTCAGGGCTAACAGGTGCTTGCCACAGCATTTTTGGCGCCTGTGAGATCGAGCGCCGCCCGCGCAGCGCTCGATTTACGCGCCCACGCAAAACCAGAGTCGGGCACCTAGCCAGCATCCAGCCTTAGAACAGATCCATCGGCGCCGCTTCATCCGCTGGCAGCGGGCTACCCGGTACCGAACCATTGCCCAGTTCATCCACCGACGGCGGTGAATCTTCGGCCTTGAACAGCTCGAAGTAGGCGTTGGGTGTGCCCGGTGAGGCGGCGCGGCCGCTGACCGGATCGACGCGCAGGCTGAGGATGCCTTCCGGCTCTGCCGGCGCATGCGCAGGCTTGTCCTTGAGCGCCGCACCCATGAAGCTCATCCAGATCGGCAGCGCTGCGGTGCCACCGTATTCGCGGCGGCCGAGGGTTTCTGGCTGGTCGAAACCGACCCACACGGTTGTCACGTAATCGGCGTTGTAACCGGAGAACCAGGCGTCCTTCGACTCGTTGGTGGTACCGGTCTTGCCCGCCAGATCGGTGCGGCCCAGGGCCAGCGCCCGGCGGCCGGTACCACGCTTGATCACGTCCTGCAGCATGCTGGTGAGAATGTAGGTGGTGCGCCCGTCGATGATCTGTTCGGCGATGGCCGGCACCTGCGGTGCAGGCGCCACCTGGCCGAAGGCCGAGGGCGCTTCGCCTGGCAGGGCAGCAGTACTGATCGGCTGTTCGGGCGCAGCCAGGCCTGC
>NZ_JABMCN010000027.1:25110-31651 GCF_013179515.1 Pseudomonas sp. CM27 | reverse complement strand
GGTAGGGCCATAGTGGTTGATGACCCGGCAACCCGGGCGCAGTTCGCGGACCTTGTCCAGCAGGCTCCAGCTGCAAGCCTCACCGCCCAGGATCAGTGCTTCGGCCGGCAGTACATCGGCAGCGCGGGTAGCTTGCAGCAGGCCTTGCAGGTGGCTCGGCACCAGCTTCACCACACCCACCTTGTGCTGCGCCATGTAGCTGGCGAAGCCGTCCGGGTCGAACGCCAGGTCCTGTGGCAGCAAGTGCAGCAGGCGGCCCGAGGCCAGGGCGCCGAACAGCACGGTGTGGCCCAGGTCAGCCGCAGGGGTGGAGACCATGGCCATGCTCGCCGCGGCCGGCAGCTGCAGGCGTTCCAGCACCGCCTGGGTGTAGCTGGCCAGCGCCCCGTGGCTGACCACCACGCCTTTCGGCTGGCCGGTCGAGCCCGAGGTGTAGATCAGGTAGGCCGGCTGTGCGGGGGCGATGGTCACCTCGACCGGGCTGTCGCTGCAGGTCGCCCATTGGGTGTGATCGCAGGCAATCACCTGCACGCCTGGCATGGCCGAAAAGCGATGGTCGCCCGCCTCGTGCAGCACCACGGCCGCAGCACTGTCGGCAATCAGCTGCTGCAGGCGCTCTTGCGGCTGCTGGGCGTCCAGCGGCAGGTAGGCGGCGCCGGTCTTGAGCACGGCGAGCACGGCGCTGACCCACTCGATGGAGCGCGGCAGGCACAGGGCAACGATGCTGCCCGCGCCGACCCCGCGTTGGCGCAGGTAGTCGGCCAGGCGGTTGGAGGCTGCCTCCAGGCCGGCCTGGGTCATGAACCGGTCACCGGCGCGCACGCCGCCGTGGGCCTGGCCTGGCGCCATTGCCTGGCGCCACAGGGCGAGGAAGTCGCCATGCGGGTAGGGCTGCGTGCGGGCTGGCAGCACGCTCGCCACCTCCGGGCAGTCCACCATGGCCTGCTGCGGGTCGCGGATCAGCGCGTCCAGTACCTGGCGCAGCGAGCCCGCCATGCGCTCGATGGTAGCCTGCGCGAACAGGTCGGTGGCGTAGGTGAAGTAGCCTTCGATGCCGTCGGCCTTGTCGGAGAAGTCGAACGCCAGGTCGAAACGGGCATCGCCGCCGTCACGGGCAAAGCCTTCCACTTCCAGCGCGCCCAGGCGCTTGCGCCCGGCGTCGCTGGCCGCCACGTGCTGGTTGATCTTGAACTGGAACAACGGGTTGTGCGCCAGGTTGCGTTCGGGCAGCAAGGCGTCGACCAGGTGCTCGAATGGCAGTTCCTGATGCGACTGGGCGCCGCCGATCACGTCTTTCACCTGCTCCAGCAGCGCGGCGAAGGTCGCGCGCTCGTCCACCTGCACGCGCAGTACCTGGGTGTTGATGAAGAAGCCGATCAGGCCTTCCAGTTCCTTGCGGTTACGCCCTGCATTGGGCGCACCGATGCGGATGTCGGCCTGGCCGCTGTAGCGCGACAGCACCACTGCCATGGCCGCCAAAACCAGCACGAACAGCGTGTGGCCACCTTTGCGCGCCTGGTTGCGCAAGGCTTCGGCCTGTTCGCCAGCGATGTCCACGCGCACCACCGCACCGCGCTGGCTTGGCGTGGCCGGGCGCTCGAAGTCCAGCGGCAGGCTCAGCACCGGCTGCTCGTCGCCCAGCTGGGCCTGCCAGTAGGCCAGCTGGCGCTGCGCTTCACCGGCTTCGAGCCAGGCACGCTGCCAGATGGCGTAGTCGGCGTACTGGATCGGCAAGGCGGGCAGGTCGGCCTGGCGCCCCTCGGCCAAGGCGGTGTACAGCTGGATGAACTCCTGCACCAGCACGTCGCTGGACCAGCCATCGGAGATGATGTGGTGCATGCTCAGCACCAGCACATGCTCCTCGGCCGCCACGCGCAGCAGGGTCACCCGCAGCAGCGGCCCGGTCAGCAGATCGAAGGGCTGCTTCAGGGCGGCGTCCACCGCCACACTCAGCGACGCCTCATCGGCGACGCCATCGAACACCACGAGCTCGTGTGGCAGCGGGCAGTGGTCGAGGATTACCTGGTGGAACTCGCCGTCTTCCGAGGCGAAGCGCGTGCGCAGCGACTCATGGCGCTGCACCAGCGCATCCAGCGCCTGCTGCAGCACCGCCTGGTCCAGCGCGCCCTTCAGGCGTACCGCCATCGGCACGTTGTAGGCCGGGCTGTCGGGCTCCAGCTGCCAGAGGAACAGCAGCCGCTGCTGGGCGAACGACAGCGGAATACGGGCCAGGCCCTGGCGTGCTGGCACGATGGGCAGCAAGCGGAAGCTCTGCCCGCTGGCCTGCATCTTTTCCAGGATCTGCTGGCGTTGCTCCACAGGGAGGCCGACGAAACGTTGGGCGATACGTTGTGCTGCTGTGAGTTCCATGTCAGGCCTCTGTGAATTCGTTCATCATTTTTTCGATATCGCTCAGGCCGTCGTCACTCAGTGACAGCGCCTGTTCCTCCAGCGCCTGGGCGAAGGCGCGCAGCTCGGGGTGGGTGAAGATCAGCCGCAGCGGGACATCCAGACCCAGCTCGACGTTGATCCGCGACACCGCCTGGGCCGCCAGCAAGGAGTGGCCGCCCAGCTCGAAGAAGTTGTCGCTCAGACCGACCCGGGCCACGTTCAACAGCTGCGCCCAGATATTCGCCAGCTGTTGTTGGCGCTCGCTTTGCGGCGCCTGGTAGTCGTGCTGCGGCTGGTTCGGGTCGGGCAATGGCAGGGCCTTGCGGTCGAGCTTGCCGCTGGGTGTCAGCGGCATGTCCGGCAGGGTCACCAGGTAGGTCGGGATCATGTAGTCCGGCAGGCTGGCCTTGAGGTACTGCTTCAGCGTCAGGCGCAGGTCACCGCTGTGGCCTTCGGCTGGCACGGCATAGGCGCACAGCTGCTTGCCGCCGGGCAGGTCGATAGCCAGCACCGTGGCTTCGCGCACGTCCGGGTGCGCCCGCAGGTACTGCTCGATCTCGCCCAGTTCAATGCGGAACCCGCGCACTTTCACCTGGTGGTCGACACGCCCGCGATAAGCCAGCTGGCCGTTTGCGTCGTAGTAACCGAGGTCGCCGGTGCGGTACAGCCGACCACCGCCAACCGCGTCGAACGGGTCGGGGACGAAGCGTTCGGCGGTAAGCGACGGCCGCTGGTGATAGCCGCGCGCCAGGCACCCTGCCCCGCCGATGAACAGCTCGCCAGGTACGCCAACCGGGGTCGGCGCCAGGCCTTCGTCCAGCGCATGCAGGCTGCGGCCTGGCAACGCGCGGCCGATGGGCACGCCGCCCTGGCTGATCTGCTCCAGGGTCATCTGCGAGCAGTCGTAGGTGGTGGCAACCACCGTGGCTTCGGTCGGGCCATAGGTATTCAGCAGGCGCACCGCTGGCGGGCCATCGGCCAGCCAGGCACGCAGGGCGTCTTCCGCTACCGCTTCACCACCGACATGAATCTGCTTCAGCCGGCCATAGGCTTGCGGGGCGCGGCGCTCCAGCGCCAGCAGGCGCCAGTAGGCCGCCGGCAGGTCGGCCACGGTCACCGCGTGGCGGTTGATCTCGTCCAGCAGCGTGGTGGTGTCCCACAGCCGCAGGTCACGCAGCACCACGCAGGCGCCCTGGGCCAGCGGCGGGAAGAACTGCTCGATGAAACCGTCGAAACTGAAAGTGGCGAACTGCAGCACGCGGTCGTCCGGGCTCAGGCGCGAATAATCGCCGGCCACCTGGCAGAACAGCGACAGGGCATGGTGGTCGATGGCCACGCCCTTGGGCATGCCGGTGGAGCCGGAGGTGTAGATCACGTAGGCCAGGTTGTGCAGCGCCGCCAGGTTGGCCAGGGGTTCGCAGGGCCAGGCCTGCAGCCATTCGGTGCCCGGTTCCAGCACCACGCAAGCTAGCTGCTTGCCCAGTTGCAAGCGCTCGCGCGAAGGCGCATCCGCCAGCAGCAGGCTGATGCCGCTGTCCTCGACCATGTAGGCCAGGCGCTCTTGCGGGTAGTCCGGGTCCAGCGGCACGTAGGCGCCGCCAGCCTTGTGAATGGCGATCAATGCCAGTGCCATGCCCAGGCCACGCTCCACGGCCACGCCGACCAGGCGATCCGGCCCCACACCCAATGCACGCAGGCGGTGCGCCAGCTGGTTGCTGGCACGGTCGAGCTCGGCGTAGGTCATCTGCTGGTCGTCGAAGATCAGCGCGAGCGCGTCCGGCCGCTCACCGGCCTGACGCTGCAGCAACTGGTGCGCGCACAGGCCGCTGCCTTGCTGCGCTGCGGGGTTCCAGCCATGGGTCAGTTGCTGGCGCTCTTCGCCGCTGAGGAAATCCAGCTCGGCGATGCAGCGCTGCGGCTCGGCGCAGATGGCCTCGAGCAGCGCTTGCCAGTGCCCGGCCATGCGCTCGATGCGCGGGGCGTCGAACAGGTCGGTGGAGTAGTTGAACGAAGCGGTCACGCCATCGGAGCGCTCCAGGGTATTGAGCGAGATGTCGTACTGCGCGCCGGGCTCCAGCAGATCCACTTCCTTGACCTGCAGCCCGTGCAGGGCATCGCCTGACACCTGCTCGCCCAGGTCGCGCAGGTGGTTGTACAGCACCTGGAAGAACGGGTTCACGCCCTGGTCGCGGTCCGGGTACAGCGCCTCGGCCACCTCCAGAAACGGCACATCCTTGTTGGCCTGGGCCTGCAGCGTGGTTTCCTTGATCGCCGCCAGCAGCTGGGCGAACGGCTGGCTGCCATCGACGCCGATACGGGCTACCACCACGTTGATGAAGAAGCCGATCAGCCCTTCCAGCTCCAGGCGGTTGCGGTTGGTGACCGGTACGCCGATGTTCAACGTGCCCTTGCGGCTGTAGCGCGACAGCACGATGGCGTAGGCCGCCAGGAACACATGGAACAAGGTGGCGTTGGATGCCACCGCCAGCGCCCGCAGGCGCTCGGTGAGGGCCAGCGGCAGGCGCACGTCGAAGCGGCTGCCCTGGTAGCTCTTGACCTGCGGGCGAATGCGGTCGGCGGGCAATTCGAGCACTTCGAAGTCGTCTTCCAGGCGCGCCTTCCAGTAATCGATCTGCGCCTGCATCTGCCCCTCGGCCAGCCATTTGCGCTGCCAGGCGGCGAAGTCGGCGTACTGCACGGGCAGCGGTTCGATGGCGTGGGCCTGGCCGGTGGCTGCCGCGTTATAGGCGGCGGCGAACTCGCGCACCAGCAGGCTCATCGACCAACCGTCGGAAACGATATGGTGCAGGGTCAGCGACAGCAGGTGCTCCTGGGCGTGCACCTTGAACAGCCGCGCACGCAGCAGCGGACCGTGCTCCAGGTCGAACGGCACGAAGGCTTCGGCTTCCAGCTTGCGCATTTGCGCGGCGTGGTCCTGGCCGTTGAGGTCTTCGAAACCGATCGGCACCGTGGCGGCCGGCAGGATGCGCTGCCAAGGCAGGCCGTCGGCTTCGACGAACACCGTGCGCAGTGACTCGTGGCGCGCAATCAGTGCGTCCAGCGCCGCTTGCACCGCGTCACTATCGAGGTTGCCCTGCATGCGCACGGCCATCGGCGTGTTGTAGGCCAGGCTTTGCGGGTTGAGCTTCCAGAACAGCCACTGGCGGTTCTGCGAACGGGACACCGGCAGCGGCTGCTGGCGGTCGAGGATTTCGATGTCCAGGCCCGTGCCCTGCTCGGCGTCGGCCACCGCCTGGGCGAAAGCCTGCAGGTCGACGGTGTCGAACAGGGTGCGCAAGTGGACGTCCAGGCCCAGTTGCTTGCGCACTCGGGATACCGCCTGGGTGGCCAGCAGCGAGTGGCCGCCAAGGGCGAAGAAGTTGTCGCTCAGGCCCACCTGCGGCACTTGCAGCACCTGGGCCCAGATCTGCGCCAGTTGCGTTTGCAGCGGGGTCTGCGGCGCCTGGTAGGCCACTTGGCTGGCGACCGGTTCCGGCAGGGCCTTGATGTCGACCTTGCCGTTGACCGTGACCGGCAGCTGCGCCAGCACCATCAGGTGGGTCGGCAGCATGTGCTCGGGCAGCAGGCCTTTGAGGCGGGTGCGGATCGACGCCTGCCAGGCCAGGCTGTCGCTCGGCAACTGGCTGGGCACCAGCCAGGCGGCCAGTTGCAGCTGCGGTGCCTGGCCATGCACGCGGACCAGCGCGTTGGCAACGCCGTCCAGTGCGCGCAACTGGTTTTCGATTTCTGCCAGCTCGACGCGGTAGCCACGGATTTTCACCTGGCCATCCATGCGCCCGACAAACTGCAAGTCGCTGCCTTGGCGCACCCAGTCACCGCTGCGGTACAGGCGCTGGCCATGGCCACCGTTCGGGTCGGGGACGAAACGCTCAGCGGTGAGCGCCGGGCGGTTCAGGTAGCCGCGGGCCAGCCCGGCGCCACCGATGTACAGCTCGCCCTTGGCCTTGGCCGGCAGCGGCTGCAGGCAGCGGTCGAGCACCGCTACGCAGGTGTTGGCCAGCGGCTGGCCGAGGCTGGTCTGGTCGTGCAGTTCGGCAACCAGCACACCAACGGTGGTCTCGGTCGGGCCGTAGTGGTTGAGCACCTTGAGTGCCGGTGCAAGCTGGCGGATCTTGCCCAGCAGGCCTGG
>NZ_JABMCN010000027.1:10017-25011 GCF_013179515.1 Pseudomonas sp. CM27 | reverse complement strand
GCTGGTCTGGTCGTGCAGTTCGGCAACCAGCACACCAACGGTGGTCTCGGTCGGGCCGTAGTGGTTGAGCACCTTGAGTGCCGGTGCAAGCTGGCGGATCTTGCCCAGCAGGCCTGGGCTGACGCCCTCGCCGCCGAGCACCAGGCACTGGCCCGGCAACGCCGCGCGCCCCGCCACCAGCATCGCCTCCAGGTGCGACGGCACGATCTTCAGTGCATCCACCTGGTGCTCGGCCAGGTAGGCGGCGAAGCCTTCGGCATCCAGTACCTGTTCGCGCAGCAGCACATGCAGCGTGTGGCCGCCACACAGGGCGCCGAACAGCATGGTGTGGCCCAGGTCGGCAGCCGGGGTCGAGACCTGGGCCATGCTGCGGATGCGCTCTACCGGCAGGCGCGCGGTGATGCCATCGACATAGTTGGCCAGGGCGCCATGGCTGATCGCCACGCCTTTGGGTTGGCCGGTGGTGCCGGAGGTGTAGATCACGTACGCCAGGTTGGCCGCGGCCGGGGCGGTTCGTGCGGGGCTGCCAGTGCCGGCTTGCGCCCAGTCCAGGCGCTGTACGTTGGCGGGCAACTCGGCCTGCCAGTTTTCAGGTGCCAGCAGCACACGCGTGCCACTGTCGGCAAGCATGTAGGCCAAGCGCTCAGCCGGTTGTTCAGGTTCCAGCGGCAAGTAGGCGCCACCGGCCTTGAGCACACCCAGGATACTGACGAGCATGCTGACGCTGCGGTCGGCCAGCACGCCGACCAGCCTGTCCGGGCCAACCCCGGCTTCGACCAGGCGGTTGGCGATGGCTTCGGCACGGGCATCGAGCTCGGCAAAGCTGGCCTGCTCCCCTGCGGCCATCACTGCGGTGCGTTCGGGATGACGGCGAGCCGCAGCGGCAAACCGCTGGTGCACCAGCGGCGCATCATCGGCCGGGTCTGTCAATCCGGTGGCCGTAGCCAGGCGCGGGAGTGCAAGCTCACCTACTGCGCCAGCGGTTTCAGCGGCCAGCGCCTGCACCAGGGCCAGCCACTGTTCGCCGAGCGTTTCGATGGTGGCCGCATCGAACACGTCAGTCGCGTAGGTGAAGGCCGCCTGCAGCTGACCGCCGCGCTCGTGGGTATCCAGCGCCAGGTCGAAGCGGGCGCTGTGCTTTTCCAGTGCGATCGGCGCCAGGCGCAGGCCGGAGCGGGTCTCGATGGCCTGCACATCCGCCACCTGCGCCTGGTGGTTGAACAGCACGCGGAACAGCGGGCTTTCGCTGCTGCGCGGCAAATCCAGGGCCTCGACCAGCTGTTCGAATGGCAGGTCCTGATGGCTTTGCGCGCCCACGGCGGTTTCACGCACGCGCTGCAGCAAACCGGCGATGTCCAGCAGCGGGTCGATTTCGGTGTGCAGCACCTGGGTATTGATGAAGCAGCCGATCAGGCCCTGGCCCTCGGCACGGTTGCGGTTGGCGATCGGTACACCGACGCGGATCGCAGCCTGACCGCTGTAGCGCTGCAACAGCAGCTTGAAAGCGGCGAGCAGGACCATGAAGAGGGTGACATTGTGCTTGCGTGCCAGGCCGCGCAAGCGCTCGGTGACGTCCGTGGCGATGGGGAATTCGTGGCGAGCGCCGCGGTAGCTGGGGCGGCCCTGGCGGGTGCGGTCCAGTGGCAGCTCGAGCGGCGAATGGTCGTCGCCCAGGCGTGCCTGCCAGTAGGCCAGCTGGCGCTCCTGCTCGCCCGCCTCAAGCCAGCTGCGCTGCCACAGGGCGAAGTCGCGGTACTGGATCGGCAGCGCGTCGAGGGTGGCTTCAGTGCCCGCCACAGCAGCGTCATACAGGCACAGGAATTCGTCGATCAGCACGTTCATCGACCAACCGTCGGCGACGATGTGGTGCAGGGTCAGCAACAGGACGTGTTCCTGCGCGGCCAGTTGCAGCACACGCACGCGCAGCAGCGGGCCGCTGGCCAGGTCGAAGGGGGCCAGCGCCTCGGCTTCGGCGATGGTTTCGATGGCGGCCTGGCGGGCGTTCTCGTCCAGCTCTGTGAGGGCGTCCTGGCGCAGCTGCAGGGGCGCGGCGTTGGCGTCTACTTGCTGGCGTACATCATCGCCGTCGGCAACAAAGCGGGTGCGCAGGGTTTCGTGGCGGGCCACCAGCGCATCGAAGGCGTGCTGCAGCGCCGCCAGGTCCAGCGGGCCATGCAGGCGCACGGCCATGGGCAAGTTGTAGGCCGCGCCCTGCGGGTCGAGCTGCCAGAGGAACCACATGCGCCGCTGGGCGTACGACAGCTGGTCACGCTCGGCCACGTCCACGCCGGGTGCAATCGGCAGCACGGAGAAGTCCATGCCCTCGCCCTGCAGCGCCTTGAGGAACAGACGGCGCTTGTCGGGGCTGAGTTCGATGAAGCGGCGGGCGAGCTTGAGCGTTTGGTCGGCATTCATGTCGAGCGGAGTCCTGGCAGTCGAGCGGTAACTGTCAGACGAAGGGGTAGGGGGGTTATTTAGTGGAGGGCTGCGGGGCTGAAAGGTGTTCGCCATGGCAGGTTCAGCGCCTGTAAGATCGAGCGCCGCGCGGGCGGCGCTCCCTCTCACAGGCGCTGCACATCTTGCGGCATGCACCTGTCAGCCCAACACCTCACTGTGCCCCTGCGCCATCGCCACCACCACCTTGCGCTTGCCGGTAAACGGCGACCGCGCATGCGCTGCCAGCATGTTGTCGAGCATCAGCACATCGTTCGCCAGCCACGGGAAGCGGATGGTGCATTCATCCAGCACCCCGCGCACTTCATCGAGCAACGAATCTTCGATGGTCGTCCCATCGCCGTAATACACGTTACGCGGCAGGTCCTCTTCCTCCACGATATCCATCAGCGACTCACGCACCTCTGGCTGCAGGTTCGATACATGGAACAGGTGCGCCTGGTTGAACCATACGTCATCCCCTGTCACCGGGTGGCGCGCTACCACCTGGCAGCGCTGGCGGGTGCGCAGTTCGCCGTCATCCTTCCAGATGCACTCGATGGCATGCGCCCGGCAGTACGCCTCGACCTGGCGCGGGTCGTCGGTGTTGAACACCTGGGACCATTCCACATCCAGGCCGTTGCCGTAGTTGCGTACGTACATCAACCCCTTTTCCACCAGGCGCTCACGAATACGCGACGGCATGCGCCGGTATACCTCGCGGCTGTCGGCAATCGGCGTTTCGCCACCGGTCTCGGCAGGGGTCACGCTGTAGAACCAGATCTTCATCGGCCATTCCAGGGTATAGGCCTGCTCGTTGTGCAACGGGATGCTCTGGTGCGCCGGGTACTCGGTGGAGGTGTACACGCCTTTGGTCACGTTGCTGCGCGGGGTAGAGCCGAACTCGTAGTTGAGCAGCGGGTGGCCAAACGACGCGGCGAATTGGCGGAAGGCTTCGGGGCCGCCAACCTCGAACCCGCGGAACAGAATGCCGCCCGCTTGCAACAGATGCCGGTCCACCAGCGGCTGCAACGCTGCAAAGGCGTCCAGCAGGTCGATACCCGGTTCCGGCGCGCGTACCAGCAGCGGCAGGTTGCCGCGCGCGGCGTCCAGGGGTTCGATCGCAAAGCTCAGCAGTTCACTCATGACGGTCACCTCAAGCCAGGGCCGCGTTGGCGGCGAAATCGGGATGTGCGCCATTGCGGCGCCTGACTAGATGAACGAGCGGGCCTGCGGGAAATTCACCAAGGCCGCACACACAGGTAAAGCCAGCGCGCGCCGGTTCGTCTGAACGATGTGCACCCTTTTATCGCCCAGGAACCGTACATGACTCGCCAGCTCCTGCTCCTCGCCCTGCTCGCCACGGCCCCCGCCGCCTGGTCGGCAGAGCAATGCGCCGTGGAAATCAACGGCACCGACCAGATGACCTTCGACACGGCCACCATCACCGTGCCCAAGGCCTGCACCTCGTTCACCGTCACCCTCACCCACCCCGGCGACATGCCGAAGAACGTGATGGGCCACAACTGGGTACTGAGCACCCAGGCCGACATGCAGGGCGTGCTGGACGACGGCCAGAAGGCCGGCGAGGCGCAGGACTATGTGAAACCCGGCGACACCCGGGTCATCGCCCACACCCGTTTGATCGGCGGCGGCGAAAAAGACAGCGTCAGCCTCGATACCCGGTCGCTGAAGGCCGGTACCGATTACAGCTTCTACTGCTCGTTCCCGTTCCACAGCACCTTGATGAAGGGCAGCCTGACCCTCGGCAGCTGACCCCGCCCCCACTCCACCAGCGAGATCACCCTTCATGAAAACCTCCTCCCCCGGGGCCATCCGCGAATTGCTGGGCCTGCTCAAACCCTACCGCCCGGCGGTGATCGTCTCGGTTGTGCTGGGCATGGTCGGTGGCCTGGCCGTCACCGCCCTGCTAGCCACCGTCAACCAGGGCCTGCATGCGGCCGGCGGCATGAGCCAGGGCGTGATCCTGGCGTTTGCCGGCCTGTGCGTACTGGCGCTGGTCAGCAGCGTGGCCGCTGACAGCGGCACCAACTATGTCGGCCAGAAAGTCATCGCCAGGCTGCGCAAAGACCTGGGGGCCAAAGTGCTGTCGGCGCCCATCGAGCAGATCGAGCGCTACCGCACGCACCGTCTGATCCCGGTGCTGACCCGTGACGTCGACACCATCAGCGACTTCGCCTTCGCCTTCGCCCCACTGGCCATCTCGCTCACCACCGTGCTGGGTTGCCTGGCCTACCTGGCCTACCTGTCGTGGCCGATCTTCCTCATCACCCTGGTGGCCATCGGTATCGGCAGCGGCGTGCAGTACATCGCCCGGCAAAAGGGCGTGGCCGGCTTCAACGCTGCCCGCGATGCCGAGGACAACCTGCAGAAGCACTACTCGGCCATCGCCGAAGGCGCCAAGGAGCTGCGCATCGACCGCCGCCGTCGCCACGCCATGCTGACGCGCAATATCCAGGGCACCGCCGACTTCATCGCCAACACCCATATCCGTGCCATCAACATCTTCGTTGCGGCCAAGAGCCTGGGGTCGATGTTGTTTTTCGTGGTCATCGGCCTGACGTTGGCGCTGCAATCGCTGTGGCCGAGCAATGACCCGGCGGTGATGAGCGGCTTCGTGCTGGTGCTGCTGTACATGAAAGGCCCGCTGGAAACGCTGATTGGCAACCTGCCGATTCTCGGTCGCGCGCAAATCGCGTTCCGCCGTATCGCTGATCTGTCCGAGCGCTTCTCCTCCCCCGAGCCGCACCTGCTGCTGGAACCGCCGGTCAAGCGTGCCACTGCCGCCACCGCGCACCTGGAGTTGCACAACGTCGAGTACGCCTACCCGCCGGTAGACGGTAAAGAACCGTTCCGCGTGGGGCCGGTGAACCTGAGCATCGAGCCGGGCGAGATCCTGTTCATCGTCGGTGAAAACGGTTGCGGCAAGACTTCGCTGATCAAGCTGCTGCTAGGCCTGTACACCCCGCAACGCGGTGAGGTGCGCCTGAACGGCAAGGCCGTCGGCCCAGAGGAGCTGGATGACTACCGGCAGCTGTTCACCACCGTGTTCGCCGATTACTACCTGTTCGACGACCTGCCAGAACACGAGCACAGCCTGCCCGAGGACGCCACGCGTTATCTGGAGCGGCTGGAGATTGCGCACAAGGTCAGCGTGCGCGACGGTGCCTTCACCACCACCGACCTGTCGACCGGGCAGCGCAAGCGCCTGGCGCTGGTCAATGCCTGGCTCGACGGGCGACCGGTGCTGGTGTTCGACGAATGGGCAGCGGACCAGGACCCGACGTTCCGCAGGGTGTTCTACACCGAGCTGCTGCCGGACCTGAAGCGGTTGGGCAAGACCATCATCGTGATCTCTCATGATGACCGGTACTTCGATACGGCGGACAAGGTGGTGCACCTTAGCCGTGGGAAGGTGGTGGAGGCACTCGAACCGGCGTAACTCAGCAAAGGGCCGCTGAGTGAAATGCCAGTCAGTCAAGCAATTGGGGCTGCTACGCAGCCCCATAGCCTTGACTGATTGATTAGCCGCTGAGCGGCCCTTTTTGACCGGCCTATAGTCGCTCTATAGTCGCTCTATAATTTCCTATAAAGCAGCAACTCACGAAGCACCATTGCCTTCGCATCGTGTGTACAGGCTCCAACTGGACAAGCTGGCCATGCTGCGCCACAGGCGCCGTGAACAACCTGTAATCAGAACAACCAGCGATACAACAGATACGCCACCACCACCGCCAGCACCGGCCGCAGGATGCGGTAGGCCTTAGGGTTGGCGCGCTTGAACGTCTTCACACGGCCGCTGATGCGGTTGCTGAAGCGCTTGCTCCAGGCATAAGCCTGGTTGATCCCGCCAACGCGCTCGTCGTCGGTATTCTGCGGCGCGGTGGCGCGGCCGAGGAAGGCACTCACCTGGCGGTTGATGCGGGACATCAGCGGGCTGCTCAGCGGGCGTTCGATGTCGCAGAACAGGATCACCCGGGTAACGTCGGTCTCGTTCTTCACCCAGTGCACGTAGGTTTCGTCGAACATCACGTCTTCGCCATCACGCCAGGCATATTCCTCGCCATCCACATAGATGCGGCAGGCATCGGAGTTGGGCGTGGACAGGCCCAGGTGGTAGCGCAGCGAGCCGGCGAAGGGGTCGCGGTGCGGGTTCAGGTGGCTGCCGCCGGGCAGCAGCGCGAACATTGCGCCCTTGACGTTGGGGATGCTGCTGACCAGCTCGACAGTGCGCGGGCACAACGCTTCTGCCGACGGCAGCGGTTTGTCGTACCACTTCAGGTAAAAGCGCTTCCAGCCCTTCTTGAAGAACGAACCGAAGCCGGCGTCGTTGTCCTTCTCGGCGGCGCGAATATAGCCCTCGTCGAACAGGCGCATGGCCTCTTCGCGGATTTCCTGCCAGTTGTCCTTCAGCACGTCCAGCTCGGGGAAACGCTGGCGGTCCAGGTACGGTTTGGACGGCACGCCGGAAAACAGGTACATCAAGGCGTTGTACGGCGCGAACAGTGCTGAATGGTTGACGAACTGGCGCAACACCGGCAGCCGGGCCTTGCCGCGCAGGTGCACGAACAGCACGCTGCCGAAGAACACCAGCAAGACACCCGCCTTGGCTGCAAAGGAAAAGGTCATGCTTTCACTCCTTGGGGAAGCGCCAGGGCTGCGCGGCCTGGCACTCCAGAAAAATCATCCTGCCATCATAAACCGATCCCGCCGAGGTAAAAACAACCTCGGCGGGATCGCATTGATGAAGATTTTGCAATGAAGCCCGCCGCCGGATGTTGCCCCGGATCAGCGGAAACGCCGGTTACTGCTGGTTTTCCTGCTCGCTGAACAGGTCGCTGAAGAGCATGCTCGACAGATAGCGCTCGCCGGAATCAGGCAGAATTACGACGATGGTCTTACCCTGCATTTCCGGTTTTTCGGCCAGGCGCACGGCCGCCGCCATCGCCGCGCCACAGGAAATACCGCAAAGGATGCCCTCTTCCTGCATCAGGCGGATGGCCATGGCCTTGGACTCTTCATCGGTCACCGTCGCCACCTGGTCGACAATCGACAGGTCGAGGTTTTTCGGCACGAAGCCGGCACCGATGCCCTGGATCTTGTGCGGGCTGGGCTTGAGCTCTTCACCGGCCAGAGTCTGGGTAATCAGCGGCGACGCCACCGGCTCCACGGCCACCGAGGTGATGGCCTTGCCCTGGGTATGCTTGATGTAGCGCGAAACACCGGTAATGGTGCCACCGGTGCCGACACCGGCCACTACCACATCAACCGCACCGTCGGTGTCGTTCCAGATTTCCGGGCCGGTGGTCTTCTCGTGGATCGCAGGGTTGGCCGGGTTCTCGAACTGGCCAGGCAGGAAATACTGGGCCGGGTTGGAGGCGACGATTTCATTGGCCTTCTCGATGGCGCCCTTCATGCCCTTGGCCGGGTCGGTCAGCACCAGTTCGGCGCCCAGCGCCTTCAGCACCTTGCGACGCTCCAGGCTCATCGAGGCGGGCATGGTCAGCATCAGCTTGTAGCCACGGGCAGCGGCGACGAAGGCCAGGCCGATGCCGGTGTTGCCCGAGGTGGGCTCGACGATGGTCATGCCCGGCTTGAGCTTGCCGTTGCTTTCGGCGTCCCAGACCATGTTCGCGCCGATGCGGCATTTGACCGAGTAACCCGGGTTGCGCCCTTCGATCTTGGCCAGGATGGTCACGCCGCGCGGGGCGATGCGGTTGATCTGCACCAGCGGCGTGTTGCCGATGGAATGGGCGTTGTCTGCAAAGATACGGCTCATGGCAGGGGTCCTTGGCATGAAAAAAAGCAGGGTAAGACCCCAAGGGTAAGCCCCGGCCGGTGACCCGTAAAGCCTGTTCGAACTCCGCGCGGTGGGTTGCGGTCAACCGCACATCCCGCCTTGGAGACACCCCGATGAGAGCCCGTTATCGCTGGCCGCTGATCGGCCTGGCCAGCCTGGTCGTGCTGCTGGTCGCCCTTCAGCTGGCCCTGCCCTACCTGGTACGCGACTACCTGAACGACAAGCTGGCCGACATGGGCGACTACCGTGGCCAAGTAGCCGATGTGGACCTGGCCTGGTGGCGCGGTGCGTACCAGATCAACGGGCTGAAGATCGTCAAGACCAGCGGCAAGGTGCCGGTGCCGTTTCTTGATGCACCGTTGATCGACCTGTCGGTGAGCTGGCATTCGCTGATCTACGACAAGGCCGTAGTGGCCAAAGTAACCTTCGACCGCCCCGAGCTGAATTTCGTCGACGGTGGCAGCAAGCAGGCCTCGCAGACCGGCCAGGGCACCGACTGGCGCCAGCAGCTGGAGAAGTTGCTGCCTATCACCCTCGACGAAGTGCACATCGAAAATGGCACCCTCACCTTCCGCAATTTCAACTCCAAACCGCCGGTGGACCTCAAGGCGACCCGGCTGCAAGCGAATATCCGCAACCTGACCAATGTTCGCGATCAGAAAGGCCGACGCGACGCGAGCTTCGACGGTACTGCGTTGATCGCGGGCGATGCCAAGGTGGAAAGCCGTGCCACCTTCGACCCGTTCAGCGATTTTGATGACTTCGAGTTCCGCTTGCGCGCCACCGGCATCGAGCTGCGCAAGCTCAACGACTTCGCCAGCGCCTACGGAAAATTCGACTTCAATGCCGGGCATGGCGACGTGGTCATCGAGGCCCAGGCCGAGAATGGTCGCCTGAACGGCTACATAAAGCCGCTGCTGCGCGATGTCGATGTATTCGACTGGCAGCAGGATGTGAAGGAGAAAGACAAAGGTTTTTTCCGCTCGGTATGGGAAGCAGTGGTAGGCGCGACCGAGACCGTGTTGAAGAACCAGCCGAAAAACCAGTTCGCTACCCGTGTTGAGCTGAGCGGCAGCGTGCACAAGCAAGACATCAGCGCTTTCGAGGCGTTCTTGCAGATCCTGCGAAACGGCTTTATCCAGGCGTTCAATGCACGCTATGAGCAGCCGGCACCGAAGTCTGACTGATGGGAAGTGACGGGGCATTCAGGGACTGAATACCCGGTCTGCGTTTGCAGCCGCCCAAGCCCGCGTTATAGTCGGTAACAAATCAAAATATGTGCTGCCTGTTCTGGCCCTTTCGCGGGTAAACCCGCTCCCACAGAGGTCGCAACTACCTGTCGGAGACGGTTTACCCGCGAAAGGGCCAGTACAGGCTTACCGCAGAGGACAGATCCATGAAGTTCGAAGGCACCCGCGACTACGTCGCCACAGACGACCTGAAGCTGGCGGTAAACGCGGCCATCACCCTCGAACGCCCGTTGCTGGTCAAGGGCGAGCCCGGCACCGGCAAGACCATGCTCGCCGAACAGCTGGCGGCCTCGTTCGGCGCACGTCTGATTACCTGGCATATCAAGTCCACCACCAAGGCCCACCAGGGCCTGTACGAGTACGATGCGGTCAGCCGCCTGCGTGACTCGCAGCTGGGCGTGGACAAGGTCCACGATGTGCGCAATTACCTGAAAAAGGGCAAGTTGTGGGAGGCCTTCGAGGCCGAAGAGCGGGTCATCCTGCTGATCGACGAAATCGACAAAGCCGACATCGAGTTCCCCAACGACCTGTTGCAGGAACTCGACAAGATGGAGTTCTACGTCTACGAAATCGACGAGACCATCAAGGCCAGGCAGCGCCCGATCATCATCATTACCTCCAACAACGAAAAGGAACTGCCGGACGCCTTCCTGCGCCGCTGCTTCTTCCATTACATCGCCTTCCCCGACCGCACCACCCTGCAGCAGATCGTCGATGTGCACTACCCGAACATCAGCCAGTCGCTGGTCAGCGAGGCGCTGGACGTGTTCTTCGACGTGCGCAAGGTGCCGGGCCTGAAGAAAAAACCGTCCACTTCCGAGCTGGTCGACTGGCTCAAGCTGCTGATGGCCGACAACATCGGTGAAGCGGTGCTCCGTGAACGCGACCCGACCAAGGCCATTCCGCCGCTGGCCGGGGCACTGGTGAAGAACGAGCAGGACGTGCAACTGCTCGAGCGCCTGGCCTTCATGAGCCGGCGCGGCAACCGCTGACAGGAGCCGGGCCATGCTGCTCAACCTGTTCAATGAAATGCGCGCAGCCAAGGTGCCGGTATCGGTACGCGAGCTGCTCGACCTGCACCACGCCCTGGAAAAGCACGTGGTGTTCGCCGACATGGACGCGTTCTACTACCTCGCCCGCGCCATCCTGGTGAAGGACGAGCGCCACTTCGACAAGTTCGACCGGGCGTTTGCCGCTTACTTCAAAGGCCTGGAAAACCTCGACCGGCACATCGAGGCGTTGATCCCCGAAGACTGGCTGCGCAAGGAATTCGAACGCTCGCTCACCGACGAGGAACGTGCGCAGATCCAGTCGCTGGGCGGCCTGGACAAGCTCATCGAGGCGTTCAAGCAGCGCCTCGAAGAGCAGAAGGAGCGCCACGCCGGCGGCAACAAGTGGATCGGCACCGGCGGCACCAGCCCGTTCGGCTCGGGCGGCTTCAACCCCGAGGGCATCCGCGTGGGCGAGGCCGGCAAGCGCCAGGGCAAGGCGGTGAAGGTGTGGGACCAGCGCGAATACAAGAACCTGGACGACCAGGTGGAGCTGGGCACACGCAACATCAAGCTGGCCCTGCGCCGGCTGCGCAAGTTCGCGCGGCAAGGCGCCGCAGAAGAGCTGGACATCGACGGCACCATCGACCACACCGCACGTGACGCCGGGCTGTTGAATATCCAGATGCGCCCCGAGCGGCGCAACACGGTGAAGCTGCTGTTGCTGTTCGACATCGGCGGCTCGATGGACGCCCACATCAAGGTCTGCGAAGAGCTGTTCTCGGCGTGCAAGACCGAGTTCAAACACCTGGAGTATTACTACTTCCACAACTGCGTGTACGAGTCGGTGTGGAAGAACAACCTGCGGCGCACTTCGGAGCGCTATTCCACGTTCGACCTGCTGCACAAGTACGGCGACGACTACAAAGTGATTTTCGTCGGCGATGCGGCCATGGCCCCGTACGAAATCACCCAGCCGGGTGGCAGCGTGGAGCACTGGAATGAAGAGGCCGGGTATGTGTGGATCCAGCGGTTCATGGAGAAATTCAGGAAAATCATCTGGATCAACCCGTATCCGAAACAGGCCTGGGACTACACCGCCTCCACCCACCTGGTGCGTGATTTGATCGAGGACAAGATGTATCCGCTGACCTTGCAGGGGTTGGAGGAAGGAATGCGGTATTTGTCCAAGTGAGATAGACGACGGGCTGCGAGACGCACTGCAGTACAGCAGCCCGAAGCCCCTTGCGAGCAATTACGTATTTTCAGCGACGTGATTTGAACAAGGGTTGAGTTCTAAACCACCTACTGTCGGCGCCAAGAGCTTATATCTTCAAGCATCGGGGCAATCAGCCGCCTGGCAACCGACTTCAGCCGGAGATGGGCACGATCTCTTTCAAATTTAACTTGATTCCTCAAGATATAAAGTTGCTGAACTATTTCCCCAGCCGCCTCAGGAGACGGAGCCTGACTAAACGCGTCGAGTTTAGAATTAACCTTGAGTCGTCGCTCACGCACACCATGAAATATCTCATTGGAAGAGGCAAATAAACCATTCGGCACCGGGGCCAATGGATCACGACTCAAAGCCAAAACATGATTTAGAACATTTGACGCTTCCGCCCCCTCGATATGCAGAAGATAATCCGGCGAATCTTGCACTAGCGTTATCAACTCCGCTGGACTGGACTGATTAATCATCCTTTTCGTCTCCCTCCACGTGCGCTTGAGTGGTCGCGACGTGCCGGTTTGCAATCGAATTTTGCCAGTCGGGTCAGTATAATTTACCGGATCACCACCACAGTAGCTATAGCCATTGACCCCGCCACTACCAAAGGGACTGAGGCTGTCATATGACAAAAAACCTGACCTCACCACACTTGAAAATCGTCTTCCGCTGCCTAGAAAATAGCCATCAATCAACGAGTCGAATCGCTCCCCAGTGTATCGGAGCAGCGAATCATGCGCCGTCTTACCTTCAGAATAACCATAAGGGGCATACGTATAATTCACCCATGTTTTGATGGATGAATGGGTAGCCACCGAACCCGCTGAGTCCTGATAAACCAAAATCGATTGATCATCACTTTTCATACAAGTGCGCGCCGGGAGCAAAAAATGGCATACGCGAATACACATCCGATGACGTTTATCACGTTCCGCCTGCCTGAACTGATCCTTAGCATAAAAGCATCGGATCACCATACCCAACGCTGTCAAACATAAATCATTCCTAGACTAGTATCATCTGAAGCAGCAAACAGCCACTGGCAAAAGTTTCAGTTGCTCGCCATACGGTCAGCTAATCACCCCTGACACACGCACGGAGTTCATCATCGTGACAATCTCATCATGCGACGGATCGTTTTTATCCAACAGGCCTCGACCATCGAAAAAATCAAGCCTGCTTTCAAACAACGCTATTAGGGTCTTGAGGCCCTTCTGCGCAATTTCGGCTTTAGCTGACGCCACAGCCCCGGAGCCCGCTGCTTTCAGAAGTTCCGCCATCCGATTCCAAAATTTCACATTATTTTCGTAATAGTACGCATCTAACCTTGTTATCCCACTCTGCGCGAGATGCCCTGAAAACAGATCGGCAAGCGCCTCCTTCGTCATGTAGCGATACAAACTGGGGAGCTCACTTTTTTTGAATCCTAATAGATATTCTGACATATTTGAATGATCTACCCATTTCAATGAATGACTGACCCGCCCCCCATGCATTTCGCGACCCAGCAGTTGGTGCAAAACATTAGAACGCTTAGGTGATGCCTGAACCACCCTACTATTTTGCCCCGTGGGGTCAATGCGATTTAGCGGATCACCCAAGCAATAACCATAAAGGTTCAACCCTCCAGCACCAAAGGGACTTTTTGGGTCAGGGCTATAAAACCGCATCAATATCGGGCTGTAAATCCTACGCCCTAAGCCCAGCAGATACGAACCACTCAATACATCTCGCCGTTCACCAGAAAACCCGAGTGAAGCGTGCGACTCTGATGCACCACCGTAAATTGTATAAGAAGACTTCTTAACACTTATGCGGAGCTTATTGGCTCTCACCCTAATCTCCAACACGGATAACGACACATGTAGACCACCCTATTTTCACACAGTGGCCTACCGACACAAACTCAATGGCACACCTATCAAATACGGTTCCATCAGTGGCCAACGAAGAAGATAAGACACTCTCTTCACCCTAGGCGAACAGCGGTCGCGCCACAACTGACAAAATTATCAGGTACTGCCTTTAAAAAACGTAAAAAGGGAGGGATGCGCCGCTCCCTATGTAACCCCTTTAGGAGCCCGCAAACAGGCCAGCAGCCTTACACCCAACGCCCCAGATAAAGCTGCTGCTCCCGCCAGGCCTCGTCCTGCACCACCGCCCTGAACCGCACAGAAGCCCCCGGCATGCATTGCGCCAGTTGCGCCAGCGCCAGCGGCGTCAACGCCCCCAGCCGCGGGTAGCCGCCAATGGTCTGCCGGTCATTGAGCAACACGATCGGCTGCCCATCCGGCGGCACCTGCACCGCCCCCAGCGGAATGCCTTCGGAAATCATCGGCGCCCCTTGGTAGACCAACTGCGGCCCCAGCAAGCGAATGCCCATGCGGTCGGCGCGGCTGTCCAGCGTCCACTCGCGGTTGAACGCTTCGAACAGGCTGGTACCGCTGAAATCGCCGATCTGCGCGCCCATCACCAGGTCGAGCACAGGCTTGGGCTGATGACGCGGGCGCAGCGCCTCAGGCACCTCGCGCAGGCTGACCGCGGCATCTGCGAACGCCAGCACCTGGCCTTCGCCAAGCGCCGAACCTTGACCATCAACCCCGCCCAGCTGCTCCCGCACAACGGTGGCACAACTGCCCAGCACCGCCTCGCCCTGGAACCCGCCAGGCGCCGCCAGGTACGCACGCACACCCCGTTTCGGCTGTTTCAGGGTCAAACGCTGCCCCTTGGCCAAGGCAAAGCTGCGCCAGGGTGCGATCGGCTGCTCTTCGACCCGTGCATCCAGATCGGCACCGGCCAGCGCCAGCACGCAATCCTGTTCGGCCACCACGCAGAAACCACCCAGCGTCACCTCGACCACCGGTGCTCCCAACGGGTTGCCGAGCAGCCAGTTGGCCCAGTGCATCGCCACCCAGTCCAGCGCCCCGCCCTGGGTCACGCCCAGGTGGCGCACGCCAAAGCGCCCGGCGTCCTGCAACTGGCACAACGCGGTGCTGGTTTCGATCCTCAACTGCTTCATGCCTGCGCCTCCACATCGCCGCCCAAGGCGACGAAATCGGCCTTCGATACCGCCACAAAGCGCACCCGGTCCCCCGGCTGCAGCAGGCTGTAGCCCTCACGTTCGCGGTCGAACAGGCGCACGGGCGTGCGCCCGATCAGGTTCCAGCCGCCTGGCGACACCGCCGGATAGGCTGCTGTCTGGCGTTCGGCAATGCCGACACTGCCCGCCGCCACTCGCTTGCGTGGGGTGCTCAGGCGCGGGCTGGCCAGGCG
>NZ_JABMCN010000027.1:0-9918 GCF_013179515.1 Pseudomonas sp. CM27 | reverse complement strand
TGGCGACACCGCCGGATAGGCTGCTGTCTGGCGTTCGGCAATGCCGACACTGCCCGCCGCCACTCGCTTGCGTGGGGTGCTCAGGCGCGGGCTGGCCAGGCGTTCGTCGACCAGGCCCATGAAGCCGAAACCCGGGGCGAAGCCCAGGGCGAACACCGGATAATCGCGCTCGCCGTGCAAGCGGATCACCTCGGCTTCGCTCAGGCCGCTGCGGGCTGCCAGCACAGGAAGCTCAGGGCCGACACTGGCGTGGTACCACACTGGGATTTCGTGACGGCGACCGCCACTGCCGGCGTCTGGCCGCAAACCGTCCAGCGCTTGCTTGATCAATGCCCTCGCCTCGCCCGGCGGCAGGTCGAATTGCACCATCAGCGTGGTATAGGACGGCACCAGATCCAGCAAATGTTCACCGAACGCCACGCTCAAGCGTTGGCTGGCGGCAAGCATCCAGGACATGTTGGCCTCGTCGATACGCTCGAACAGGCGCACCATCAGGCTATCGAAGGCCACTACTTCAACGCGTGGGTTCATCGTGGCTCCAGTGCATCGAGAGCCAGGCGAATCTGCCGCACAGCCGCCACCGAACTGTCGTTGTCGCCATGCACGCACAGGGTGCTGGCCACCAGCTTCAGTGCACTGCCGTCGTCCGCCACCAGCGTGTCGCCCCGGGCCAGGCGCACGGCCTGCTCCACCACAAGCGCCGGGTCGTGGTGTACAGCACCAGGCAGGCGCCGCGACCGCAGGTGACCACTGGCGGTGTAGGCGCGGTCGGCGAAGGCCTCGAACCACAGTGGCACGCCGATCTCGTCGCCCAAGGCCTGGGCCGCGCGGTTGTCGGCCGTGGCCATGAGCATCAGCGGCAAGGTGCTGTCGTAGGCCGCCACGGCCTCCAGCACGGTACGCAGCTTGAGCGGGTCGGCCATCATGTCGTTGTACAACGCGCCATGGGGTTTCACATAGGCTACGCGGCCGCCCAGCACCTTGCAGATGCCGTCCAGGGCGCCGATCTGATAGTGCAGCATGTCGCGGATTTCCTCGTTGCTGCAGGCCATGGAGCGGCGGCCGAAACCGGCCAGGTCCGGGTAGGCCGGGTGCGCACCGATGCGCACCCCATGCTCCAGCGCCAGGGCGACGGTGCGGCGCATGATGCCTGGGTCGCCGGCGTGGTAGCCGCAGGCGATGTTGGCGCAATCGATGTAAGGCATCACTTCGGCATCCAGGCCCATGCGCCAGCTGCCGAAACTCTCGCCCATGTCGCAATTGAGTAGCAGGCGTTCCACCGCGCGGCCTCCGTTGTTTTTGTTGTCCATATGCCTACCTTACCGCGCCTGCAGCTGTTTGCCGCGTGTTTCCGGCAAGCTCAGCGCGGCCACGATCACCACGCCGTAGGACACGGCCGAGAACACGCCAATGCCCAGGCCCAACGGGACTTTCTGGCCCAGCATGCCGATCATCAGCGGGAACAGTGCCGCGATGACCTTGCCGATGTTGTAGCAGAAGCCCTGCCCCGAACCGCGAATGCGGGTGGGGAACAGTTCAGTCAGGAACGCCCCCATGCCGCTGAAGATCCCCGAGGCGAAGAAGCCCAGCGGGAAACCCAGCCACAGCATGACCCCATCGCTGACTGCCATCTGCGTGTACAGCAGCACGATGACGAACGAGCCCACGGCAAACAGGATGAAATTCTTCTTGCGCCCCAGCAGGTCGGACAGATAAGCGCTGACCACATAGCCGATGTACGAGCCGACGATCACCATGGCCAGGTAGCCGCCCGTGCCCAGCACGCTCAGGCCGCGCTCGTTCTTGAGGAAGGTAGGCAGCCACGAGGTGATGGCGTAGTAGCCGCCCAGCGCGCCGGTGGTCAGCAGCGACGCACGCACGGTGGTCCACAGCATGCCGGGGGCGAAAATTTCGTAGAAGTGCGAAGGTGCCTCGGCGTTTTCCACCGCCTTGGCCTCGCGGTACACCTCCGGGTCTTTGACCAGCCGGCGAACGAAGATGACGAAGATCGCTGGCACCAACCCCAGCAGGAACAGTGCACGCCAGGCCTGCTCGGCCGGCAGCCAGGAGAACAGCAGCGCATAGAGGATGGCGGTAAGGCCCCAGCCAAGCGCCCAGCCGGACTGCACCATCCCGACCGCCTTGCCGCGGTCTTGGGCACGGATGACTTCGCCGATCAGCACCGCACCGGCGGTCCACTCACCGCCAAAGCCGAAACCCATCAGGGTACGGGCGATCAGCAATTGTTCGTAGTTTTGCGCAAAGCCGCAAAGGAAGGTGAAAAAGGCGAACCACAGTACCGTCAACTGCAGGGTACGCACCCGGCCGATACGGTCGGAAAGAATGCCTGCCACCCAGCCACCCACGGCCGAGGCGATCAGCGTGCTGGTGTGGATCAACCCGGCCTCGGTGGTGGTGATGCCCCACAGCATGATCAGCGTGGGGATGACGAAGCTGAGCATCTGCGTGTCCATGCCGTCCAGGCCATAGCCGATCTTGCAGCTCCAGAAGGTGCGCCGTTGTTGTGAGTCGATATCGCGATACCAGGCGAATGGCCCGGACGAAGAGGGGGAACTGACCTGCTGCTGCACGCCGGTGGGGTTCATGCTTGCCTCGGCTTGTTGGTATTGTTTTATAGGCGACTTGAGGGTCGCGGCCTGGGCGTCATTGTTCAGAGGCCGTGTCGCCTGCGTCCAACGAGAAAAACCGCCGGTCTGGAACAAGAAAAACTGATCATGAACCTTCGCTTCCTCGAAACCTTCGTCTGGGTCGCCCGGCTCAAGAGCTTCCGCCTGACCGCAGAAAAGCTGTTCAGCACCCAGGCCTCGGTGTCCAGCCGCATCGCCGCGCTGGAGGCTGACCTGGGCGTGAAGCTGCTGCTGCGCGATTCCCGCGGCGTCAGCCTGACCCCGGAGGGCGGCAAGGTGCTGGAATATGCCGAGCGCATGCTGGAAACCGCCAAAGCCATGAAGCAGTCGCTGGACAGTGACCGGGCCAAGCTTGGACGCATCCGCATCGGGGTGATGGACACGGTGATCCACACCTGGATGAGCGCGCTGGTGGCCGAGCTGACCGAGCGCTACCCGCAGGTGGAGATCGAACTGGTGGCCGACACTGCGCTGAACCTGCGCGAGCAGCTGCAAAAGGGCTTTCTCGACGTGATCCTGCAGACCGACCTGCTGCGCGAGCAGTCGATCCGCAGCCTGGACCTGGCACGTTACCCGATGGGCTGGGTGGTGGCGGCCGGTTCGCACCAGCACCGCGACTATGCATCGCTGGCCGAGCTTGGCCGTGAGCGCATCATCACCTTCTCGAAGAACTCTCGGCCGCACCAGGAGGTGCTGAGCCTGCTGCAGGGCGCGGGGGCCGAGGCGCCGCGACTGAACTGCGTGAATTCCGTAGCGGCGATTACGCGGCTGCTGCGCGACGGGTTTGGCATTGGTGCGCTGCCGCCGGCGCTGGTGGACGGTGAGCTGGGCCGGGGTGAGCTGGTGTTACTGACGGGGCTGCAACCCCCGCCGAGCCTGGAGCTGGTGGTGGCCTGGCAGACCGGGGTGGCGCTGGTGGATGAGGTGGTCGGGGTCTGCCGGCAGGTGCTGGAGCGGTATGCGCGGGATGTGGGGGGGCGACGGATTGTGTTGGCTTCGTAGCTGTTCGCCGCTAGGTTTTCCGCGCCTGTGAGATCGAGCGCCGCCCGCGCGGCGCATCGCGGATGAATCCGCCCCTACATTTGTTGCAACGTGCCGCACCTGTCAGGCCATGGTTGTCAGTCTTTGGGATCAGATCCAGATCGCATCCCAATGGGGATAGTCACCGATTCTGGTCACCAATCCTGCTCTTAATGGGTTGGCAATGATGTACCTGGCGGCCTTGACTGCATCTTCTTCCCTGCGCAGAGCGCGGTCGTGATAACCGGCTTGCCAGACGGGGACCGTGAGGGCTCCAGACTTTCGCAAGCAGTGGCTTGACCTCGCTTTGAAGCGACGCATCAGTGTGCTCAGAGTTATTTCTTTCAGCTCGATCAGCCAATGTACATGGTCAGGCATGACAACCCAGGCCAGTGAATGGCAGCTGTTCTCCTGCTCTGCCATGCGCAGATGGCGAATCACGATGCGTGCGCGCTGGAAATTGTCGAACAACGGGTGGCGGTTCTGAGTGACTGTAGTGAGCACAGAGCCTGCCCGGTTCTGAGCACCTACGGCGGCGCAGCAGGCAGCCTTTCGGGCTGAGCATGACGGTCATCCATGAATTGTCTATTCACGTTTCAGCCTAGAATTGCCTGCAATTGGTGCTCGGACGATATGGTTTGCAAATGTGTCCCGAGTTCATGTCATGCGCCAAAGCAGGCGACCATGGCGCAACAGGTTAGGCACGTTGCAACAAATGTAGGAGCGGATTCATCCGCGATGCGCCGCGCGGGCGGCGCTCGATATCCCAAGCACTGTATTGCTCAAGGCGAACGTCAGCGCCAGCTCTCTTTGACCGCCCCACGCCGCCCGCCGAGGATCAGCCAGCCAATCCCAAGCAACAGGCTCTCGACCAGGAACGCCAGAACAAACCCTGCACCAATCCCCCAGCCAACCGCCTCGGGCACCAGCAGAATCTGGTAGCTGTAGCTATTGAGCGTTTCTTCACGCAACTGCGGGTCGGCCTGCACCAGCACATGCCAGGTCCGCTGTGCCCAGGGCCCTTGCAGCGCCTGCCATTCGTTTTCCAGCAATTCGTTGCGGATCATCAGGCTTTCGACGCTGTTGGCATCACTATTGAACACCGGGTCGTCGCTGCTGCGGTAATGCCGCAGCAGCGCCTGCAGGTCGCCGTCGAAGAAGCGTTCGGCGGTCTGGCGGAAGCCATCCAGCGCTTCGCGCGACTCGAACAGGTGCGCTTCGACGCGCTGGCTGTAGTCCTTGACCAACCCCGGGACCTGGATACCGGCCAGCAGGCCGAAGGTGAACAGCAGCAACCGCAGGTAACTTCTGAACATGCAGCGTCCTTAGCTCTGGCCGTGCGCTGTGCACTCGCCGTGCCGCCACAAGGCCCATTGACCCGGCTCGTAGCGCTGCCAGGTCTCGTTCTCGGTCAGGGCCTCGGTGGCGATCACCGTGACCACGTCATTGGGGGTGGTTTCGGTATGGAAATCGACGATCAGGTCGACATCCTTCAACCGCGCTGCGCCAAACGGTGCACGTCGGGTGATGTGCACCAGCTTGGTCGAGCAGAAGCAGAACAGCCAGTCGCCATCGCTGAGCATGCAGTTGAACACGCCCCGGCCACGGTAGCCGGCACAGGCTTCGACCAGCACCGGCAGCAACTGTTCCACCGGTACGGGTTCGGGGAAGGCGCTGCGGATGCGGTTGAGCAGGTCGCAGAAGGCAGCTTCGCTGTCGGTGTCGCCCACCGGCCGGTAGAAGCTGACCTCGCCCTTGAAGTCGCCCAACTGGCCGTTGTGCGCGAAGCACCAGTTGCGGCCCCACATTTCCCGCACGAAGGGGTGGGTGTTGGACAGGCAGACCTTGCCGACGTTGGCCTGGCGGATATGGCCGATGACCACTTGGCTTTTTATCGGGTAACGCTGCACCAGGTTGGCCACTTCCGACTCGCTGCTCGCCGCCGGGTCCTGGAACAGGCGCAGGCCACGGCCTTCGTAGAAGCCGATGCCCCAGCCGTCACGGTGCGGACCGGTACGGCCACCGCGCTGCATCAGCCCGGTGAAACTGAAGACGATGTCGGTCGGGACGTTGGCACTCATGCCCAGCAGTTCGCACATGGCGTGTCTCCGCTTACAGACGGGGCTCGACCCGGCCACCGCCGCGCGGGGCGGCTGGGGGCGGGTTGTCACGGTAACGGTCGTGGCGCTCGGCGGCCAGCGGGGCCTGGGTGCCGAGCTGGTCATCCTCGGCCACCTCGCGCTGGGCGGCGGCTTCGGCCTGGGCGCGGCGCTCGCGGGCGCGCTTTTCCAGCGGCCAGCGCAGCAATACGAAAAGCAGATACAGGCCGAACGCGATCAAACCGTACATGGCGAAGTCGGAAACGGCGCGCCAGGCGTTGTTGCCAACCTTGAAGGCGACATCCAAAGCAGTGATGGCGATGGCCGGGGCGAAGCTTTCCTTCACCGGGTCGACGATGGTCGGGGTCAGCAGCAGCACGGCCAGTACCACCCGCAGCGGTTCGCGCAGCCAGCGCCACATCCAGCCGGTGAGCTTGAAGCCAACCAGCAGGCAGCCCAGGGCGGCGACAGCATAGAGGCCCCAGGCGAGGGTGTAGTCGTTCTCGGTCATGGTGTTCGTGCAAGCCAGGCAAAGAGATGCCTATGATAAACACTTTTCCGGGCGCACACAGTGTTTGCCTGTACCGCAGCGAAGCGGCCGGCACAGGCAACCCCAATCAAGAGATCCTCAATGCCAACCAAGCCCCAACCCCCAATCGCCCACCAGGCCCAGGCCGCCGACCCCTATGCCTGGCTGCAACAGCGCGACACGCCCGAGGTGCTCGCCTACCTGCAGGCCGAAAACGCCTACCAGGAGGCCTGCCTGGCCGAGCAAGCGCCCTTGCGCGAGCAATTGTTCGAAGAAATCAAAGGCCGCATCCTCGAAACCGACCTGTCGCTGCCGGCACCGTGGGGCCCCTACCTGTACTACACCCGCACCACCGCGGGTGACGAGTACCCGCGCCACTACCGCTGCCCGCGCCCGGCCGACGATTCGAACACCGTCGATGAAAGCCGCGAGCAACTGCTGCTCGACCCCAATGCCCTGGCCAACGGCGGCTTCCTGTCGCTGGGCGCGTTCAATGTCAGCCCCGACCATCGCCTGCTGGCCTACAGCCTCGACACCAGTGGCGATGAAATCTACACCCTGTACGTCAAGGACCTGGCCAGCGGCAGCGTCACCACCCTGCCCTTCGACGACTGCGACGGCAGCCTGACCTGGGCCAACGACAGCCAGACACTGTTTTTCGCCGAGCTGGACGACACCCACCGGCCCTGGCGCCTGCGTCGCCACACGCTGGGCAGCGACAACGCCCAAACCGTGTTCGAAGAGCCTGACGGGCGCTTCTTCCTGCACTGCTACCGCACCAGCTCCGAACGCCAGCTGGTCTTGCTGCTGAACAGCAAGACCACCAGCGAGGCCTGGGTGCTGGACGCCGAAACCGCGCAGGCGCCGTTCACCTGCCTGGCGCCGCGGGTCGAAGGCCACGAATACTTCCCCGACCACGGCCAGCTCGATGGCGAGTGGCGCTGGTTCATCCGCACCAACCAGGACGGCATCAACTTCGCCTTGTACCACGCCCAGGTCTCGCCGGTACCACGCCGTGAGCAATGGCAGGTGTTGGTGCCGCACCGCGACGCGATCATGCTCGAAGGCCTCAGCCTGAATGCCGGCGCCCTGACCCTGAGCCTGCGCGAGGGCGGCCTGCCGATCATCGACGTGCGCCCGCAGGGCCTGCCGGCCTACCGCGTCGAGCTACCAGACGCCGCCTACAGCCTGTACGTGCAGGACAGCCTGGAGTTCGCCAGCACGCGCATCCGCCTGCGCTACGAGGCACTCAACCGCCCGGCGCAGGTACGCCAGCTGGAACTCGCCAGCGGCGAGCAGGCTGTGCTCAAGCAAACCCCGGTGCTAGGTGCATTCGATGCCGATGACTATGTCAGCGAGCGCGTGTGGGCCACTGCGGCGGACGGTACCCAGGTGCCGATCAGCCTGGTGCGCCGCCGCCAGGACCTTGGCCAGACCGTGCCGCTTTACCTGTATGGCTACGGTGCCTACGGCGAGAGCCTGGACCCGTGGTTCTCGCATGCCCGCCTGAGCCTGCTGGAACGCGGCGTGGCCTTTGCCATCGCCCATGTGCGCGGCGGCGGCGAACTGGGCGAGGCGTGGTACCGCGCTGGCAAGCAGGAGCACAAGCACAACACCTTCAGCGACTTCATTGCCTGCGCCGAGCACCTGATCGCCGAAGGCGTGACCGCTGCCGAACGCCTGGCCATCAGTGGCGGCAGCGCCGGGGGCCTGCTGATCGGCGCGGTGCTGAACCTGCGTCCCGAGCTGTTCCGTTGTGCGATTGCCGAAGTACCGTTCGTCGACGTGCTCAACACCATGCTCGACCCCGAGCTGCCGCTGACCGTGACCGAGTACGACGAATGGGGCAACCCTCAAGAGCCGCAGGTGTACGAGCGAATCAAGGCCTACGCCCCCTATGAAAACGTGAAGGCGCAGGCCTACCCGGCGATGCTGGTGGTGGCGGGTTACAACGACAGCCGCGTGCAGTACTGGGAAGCGGCCAAGTGGGTGGCACGGCTACGCACGCGCAAGACCGACAGCAACCTGCTGCTGCTCAAGACCGAGATGGGCGCCGGGCATGGCGGAATGAGCGGGCGGTATCAGGGGTTGAAGGATGTGGCCCTGGAGTATGCGTTCGTGTTTGGCGAGCTGGGTGTGGCGTAAAATTTACAGTTGAGCCCGTGCGCCGTCCCTGTGGGAGCGGGTTTACCCGCGAAAAAGGCTCCGCGGAGGATGGCACGGGCTTCGCCCGTGTTCGCGGGTGAACCCGCTCCCACAGGGGGCTGGTGTCGACCGGAGTTGTTCAATCATCCTGCCCCGCCGGCTTCGCAGGCTCTGGCCGGATCCCCGGCAATGGCTGGTCCTTCGGCGGCCCGGGCACCGGCATCGGTGGCAACAACGGTGCCCCCGGCTGGCTGTCATAGGCCTTGGGCGGTGTGCTCGGGGTTATCTGCGGGTAAGGCGTGGGCGTTGGCGTACCCGGTGCACCCGGCACCGGCGTGGTCAGCCGGGGGGGTGTACTGGCGGCTTCAGCCAAGGGCAGGCCAGCCACAACCAGCGCGGCGAGGATCGCGTGAAACATCAGCAACCTCCTGTCGGGAACCTTCCTACAGGCTACGCCTAAATCGAAGCTTTCGCCTGTCCGCCTGCCCGGCAAGCGCGCTAGACTCAATGCCATAACCGTCATCTGCCTGATCAGAACAAAGGAAACACCATGAGCGCCACCTCTTCCGCCGCCGCCACCGCGCGCCTGGACCGCATCCTGGCCGATGCCAAGCGCGACAAGGAAATGGGCTACCGCGACAAGGCCCTGAGAATGTATCCGCACGTCTGCGGCCGCTGTGCCCGTGAATTCGCCGGCAAGCGCCTGAGCGAGCTGACCGTGCACCACCGTGACCACAACCACGACAACAACCCGCAGGACGGCTCCAACTGGGAGCTGCTGTGCCTGTACTGCCATGACAACGAGCACTCGCGCTACACCGACCAGCAGTACTTCAGCGATGGCTCGCTCAGCACCCCGAGCATTGCCAAGGCCACCCACAACCCGTTTGCCGCGCTTGCCGGGATGATGAAGAAAGACTGACCATCGATTCGCCCCCCGCTGCTACCGGGCAGCCCGTATAATCGCGCTTTTTTCGCGAAGGGCCCCGGTACGTGGCAAACAAACGATACAGCTGCATCGGCCTGTTCAACCCCAAGTCTGCCGAAAACGTCGGCTCGGTGATGCGCGCCGCCGGCTGCTATGGCGTCAATTCGGTGTTCTATACCGGCAAACGCTACGAACGCGCCCGTGACTTCGTCACCGACACCAAGCGCGTGCACTACGACATTCCCCTGATCGGCATCGACGACCTGCAGCGCATCATCCCGCTGGGGTGCACACCGGTAGCGGTAGAGCTGGTGGAGGGCGCGCGGCCGCTGCCCGAATACACTCACCCGGACCGGGCCATCTATATCTTCGGGCCGGAGGATGGTTCGTTGAGCGAGGATGTGCGGGCGTGGTGTGAAGAGACCATCTATATCCCGACCGAAGGTTGCATGAACCTGGCGGCGACGGTGAATGTGGTGCTGTATGACCGTTTGGCCAAGGGGTTGAATACCCGTTCGGGGCCCAAGTTCAAGTAAGGAAAAAGGCCGC
>NZ_JABMCN010000269.1 GCF_013179515.1 Pseudomonas sp. CM27 | reverse complement strand
ATCGACACCCAGGCCGGGCAGGCCCTGGCCGACGAGCTCGGCGCGGCCGCCCGCTTCATCCACCACGATGCCAGCAGCGAAGCGGCATGGCAGCGGGTGATGGACAGCCTGGTCGAGCACCATGGCCGCCTGGACATCCTGCTCAACAATGCTGGCATGCTGCAGACCGGCACGGTGGAAGACACCGCACTGCAGGATTGGGAGCGCATCATGCGGGTCAACGCCGGCAGTGTGTTTCTTGGCTGCCGCGCCGGTATCGCCCTGATGAAAGCCCAGGGCGGGTCGATCATCAATGTATCGTCGGTGGCGGCGCTGGCCGGGCGTGACGACTACCTGGCCTACAGCGCCTCCAAAGGCGCGGTGGCCGCGTTGACCCGCTCGGTGGCGGCACTCTGCAGGCGCCGCAAGTACCGCATCCGCTGCAATTCGCTGCACCCGGACGGCGTACTGACCGACATGACCCGCGGCGGCTTCCCCCAGGGCATCGACCCGGCGCGGTTGACCATCGACAGCGACCCGATGAACCGCATGTGCCTGCCGGAGGATGTGGCGGGCAGTGTGCTGTACCTGGCCAGTGACGAGTCGCGGGCCGTGAATGGGGTGGAGCTGCGTATCGACAGTGGACAGCTGGTGATGTCGATCTAGGCCGTATGGCCCATCACCGACTGCGGTGATGGGCCGCTGGGCTCAACAGCCCTCAAAGCGCGGCGCCCGCTTCTCGATGAACGCCTGCATCCCTTCTTTCTGGTCACGCGAGGCAAACAGCAACGCGTTGGCCTTGCGCTCCAGCGCCAGCCCGGCCTCCAGCGGTGCATCCATCCCCGCCAGTATCACCTCCTTGATCTGCTCCGCAGCCAACGCCGGCATCGCTGCGATCACCCGCGCCAGCTCCAGCGCGTGGGCCTGCACCTGGTCGTCCTCCACCAGATCGCTGACCAGCCCCGCCACCCAGGCTTCCTCGGCGCTGATCGGCTGGCCAGTCAGCGCCATGCGCATGGCCTTGGCCTTGCCCACCGCACGCACCAGGCGCTGGGTGCCACCAATGCCGGGCATGATGCCGATGCGGATTTCCGGCTGGCAGAAGCGCGCACTGCGGCCGGCGACGATCAGGTCGGCCAGCATCGCCAGCTCGCAGCCGCCGCCGTACGCATAGCCGCACACGGCGGCGACCACCGGCTTCGGGCAATGCTGGATCGGCGCCCACAGGCGCTCGGTATGGCGCTGGTAGATATCGATGGGACCGACGTCGGCCATGCTGCCGATGTCGCCACCGGCGGCGAACACCTGGTCGCCCCCGGTCAGCAGGATGCAGCGCACCGCCGGGTCGCCAGCCAGGGTGCTGAAGTGCTGCGACAGCAACGCCTGCAACTCCAGGCTCAAGGCATTGGTGGCCTGTGGGCGGTTGAGCCGCAGCAGTGCCACCCCGGGCAAGGGGTGTTCGAGCAGAACGGGTGGGGCGGGCGTGGCAGGCATGGGATTCCTCGCGGGCAACGTGTTGGATGGCGGCCAGTGTTGCCCCCGGCCCTTGCCCATTCATCGTCCGTTCAGACGAAGTACGGCCCACGCATAGCCTCTAGAGTCGTCCCTGACAGCAAAAACCAGGAGCATGCAATGGGGCTTGATTTCAGTGGCAAGGTGGTGCTGGTCACCGGAGGCAGCAAGGGCATCGGCGCGGGTATCGCCCAGGGCTTTCTGGCCGCCGGTGCGCAGGTAATCGTCTGTGCCCGCAGTGCACCCGAGCACCTGCCGAGCGCTGGCGGGCGCAGCGCCGCCTTCATCGCCGCCGACGTGCGCGACGGCGACTCGCTGCAGGCGCTTTTCGACACGATCGAGCGCGACTTCGGCCGCCTTGATGTGCTGGTCAACAATGCCGGTGGCAGCCCCTCGGCGGTCGCTGCCACGGCCTCGCCGCGGTTTCACGAGAGCATCCTGCGGCTGAACCTTATCGCCCCGCTGAATGCGGCGCAGCACGCCAACCGGCTGATGCAGGCGCAGCCGCAGGGCGGTTGCATCGTCTTTATCGGCAGTATCAGTGCCTTGCGCGCATCGCCGGGCACGGCGGCCTATGGCGCTGCCAAGGCCGGGGTGCTGGCGCTGGTGCAGTCGCTGGCGGTGGAGTGGGCGCCCAAGGTGCGAGTGGTGGCGGTAAGCCCTGGCCTGGTGCTGACCGACCAGGCGCACCTGCACTACGGCAGCGAACACGGCATCGCGGCCGTCAGCGCCGGCATCCCGGCCGGGCGCATGGCCGACGCCAGCGACATTGCCAATGCCTGTTTGTACATCGCTTCGCCGCTGGCCAGTTACGCCAGCGGCTGCAACCTGCTGCTGCACGGCGGCGGTGAACGCCCGGCGTTTCTGCACGCCGCGCAAGCCCAACCCACTTGATCGACCACCTGGCGGTGGCCGATCCGGGTCGCTGCCCTAACGCTGCAGGAGACGACTTTGGCTGATCCACAATTGCTTTGCGCTGTGCGCGCCCTGGTTGGGCGCCAGTACGGCCGGGTGTATGCCTGGGACGCGGTGAACGCGCCGATGATCCGCCAGTGGTGCGAGATCATGGGCATCGACAACCCGCTCTACACCGACCCGGCGTTCGCCAGCACCGGCCCTCATCAAGGGCTGGTGGCGCCACCGGCCATGCTCCAGGTGTGGACCATGGAGGGGCTGCACGCCAACAACTACCCGCCGGGCTCCACCGACCAGAACCCCTACGAAGTGCTGAAGCTTATCGAGGAATACGGCTACGCCTCGGTGGTAGCGGTGAACTCCGAATTGAGCTTTACCCGGCCGCTGTACCTGGGTGAGCGGCTGTACTACACCACCCGCCTGGAGGCCGTGGGTGACGAGAAGACCACGGCCTTGGGCACCGGTTTCTTCGTCACCCTGGTAATGAGCCATTTCGTCGAAAAGCCCGAAGGCGACGAGCCGGTGGGCGAGCTGTTGTTCCGGGTGTTCAAGTTCCGCCCGGCCAACCCGCAACCGGCGCCGCAGCCGCAGGCCGAGCCGGCCAAGGCCAGGCGGCCGATGCCCGGGGTCAGTGACGATACCCGCTTCTTCTGGGAAGGCTGCGCCGAAGGCAAGCTGCTGATCCAGCGCTGCAGTGCCTGCGCTACCTTGCGCCACCCACCGGCACCGGTATGCATGCACTGCCACAGTTTCGAGTGGGACAGCGTGCAGGCCAGCGGGCGCGGCAGCCTGTATTCGTTCGTGGTCATGCACTACCCGGAGGTCGCGCCCTTCGAGCACCCCAACCCGATTGGCCTGATCGAGCTGGAAGAAGGCGTGCGCCTGATCGCCGGGCTGACCGGCGTGCAGCGCGAGCAGTTGCAGGTCGGCCAGCGCTTGCAGGTGGCCTTCGAGACCTTCGATGAGCAACTGACCCTGCCGTTGTTCCGGCCTGTGGTCGAATAGGAGGGCGTGACCATGGATTTCGAGTTGAGCGAAGACCAGCGGGCGATCGAGCAGATGGCCGACAGCCTGTTCAGCGACCATTGCCACGATGACTACCTGCGCCAATGGGACAGCACCGGCGATGCGCTGATGGTGCCGCTGTGGGCGTTGTGCCAGGAAACCGGCCTGCATGCCCTGGCCATTCCCGATAGCGCAGGCGGCAGCGGCCTGGGCATGACCGAGCTGATGCTGGTGCTGCAGGCCCAAGGGCGCAGCCTGGCGCAGGTGCCGCTGTGGCGCCACCAGCTGGCGGCGGCAACCCTGGCCAACTTTGCCCTGGGTGACGCTGCCGGGCTGGCCGCTGAGGCCGCCCGCGGCGAACGGCTGCTGAGCCTGGCGCTGGACAGCCTCGGCACTGCCCATGGCATCGCGTTGCTTGCCACCCCCTGCGTCGAAGGCTGGCAGGTAGACGGCCAGGTTGCCGCTTTGCCCCTGGGTGGCCAGGCACACGCAGCGCTGGTGCCGGTGCGGGTGGACGACCAGATACGGCTGTTGCTGCTGGAGCTCGACGCCCCGGCGGTACGCCGTAGCTGCGGCGTGCTGACCCACGGCGAGGCCATTGCCGACCTGCAGGTGGAAGGGCTGCGGGTGAGCGCTGACCGGGTCTTGCCTGCCGCTGCCCTGTCCTGGCTGGAGCCACGCGCCATCGCGGCGCTGGCGGCGCTGCAACTGGGGGTCAGTGCCGAGCACATCCGGCGCACCGTGGCGTATGTCGGTGAGCGCGAGCAGTTCGGCCGGCCGATTGGCAGTTTCCAGGCCGTGCAGATGAGCATGGCCGACAGCCATATTGCCCTGGAAACCCTGCGCAGCACGTTGTGGCAACTGTGCTACCGCCTGGATACCGGCCTGCCGGCGCCCTCCGAGGCCCTGGCCACGGCCTACCTGGCCTGCGAGGCAGGGCACCGCATCGGTCATGTCGCGCAGCACGTGCATGGCGGCATTGGCGTCGACCTGACCTACCCGATTCACCGCTATCTCTACTGGAGCCGCGCCCTGGGCATTGCCCTGGGCGGTGCGGCGGCCTGCCTGGAACGGCTCGGCGACTGGCTGAGCGACAACGACAAGCTGGGATGGAAATATGACCTCGAAGAACACCAAGCGCTTTGACGACGTGCGCCCCGGCGAAACCCTGCCGACCCTTGAAGTGCCGATCACGGTAGCGCTGATTACCGGCGGGGCGATTGCCACGCGCGACTACTTCCCCGGTCACCACGATCTGGACGCCGCGCGTGAACTGGGTTCACCGCATGTGTTCATGAACATCCTCACCACCAATGGCCTGGTGCAGCGCTTCGTCGAAGCCTGGGCCGGCCCGCTGGCGCGCTTCACCGCGCTGAAGATCAAGCTGGGGGTGCCCAACTACCCGGGCGACCGCCTTACCTTCAACGCCAGCGTCACCCGCCACGACCCCGAAACCCGCGAAGTGGAACTGACCCTTAGCGGCCGAAACTCCATGGGCAACCACGTGACCGGCACGGTCGCGCTGGTGCTGCCATGACCACCGGAGGCAGCAGCATGAGCAACCTGTCCATTTCCGGGCGCGCCGCCATCGTTGGCCTGGGCGCGACCGAATTTTCCAAGAACTCCGGGCGCACCGAACTGCGCCTGGCGCTGGAAGCCACTCTTGAAGCGCTGCGCGACGCCGGTATCGACCCGTCCGAAGTCGAGGGTTTCAGCTCGTATTCGGTAGACAAGGTGCCGGAGTACGAAATCGCCCGCCTGCTGGGCTGCAAGGATGTGAAGTTCTTTTCCCAGGTGCCGCACGGCGGCGGTGCGGCCTGCGCGCCGGTGATGCACGCGGCCATGGCGGTGGCCACCGGGGTAGCCAAGGTGGTGGTGGTGTATCGGGCCATGAACGAGCGCTCCTGGTACCGCTTTGGCAGCGGCAGCTACGGTTTTGCCGCCACGCCGATCTTCGACAACGTCAATTACGGCTGGTACATGCCGCACGGCTTCCACACCCCGGCGGCCTGGGTGGGCATGTTCGCCCAGCGTTACATGCATACCTACGGCGCCACCTCCGAGGACTTCGGCCGGGTTGCCGTGGCCGCGCGCGACTTTGCCGCCAGCAACCCCAAGGCGTTCTTCCACGGCAAGCCGATCACCCTGGAGGAGCACCAGGCGTCGCGCTGGATCTGCGAGCCGCTGCACCTGCTCGATTGCTGCCAGGAATCCGACGGCGCCGTGGCCATGGTCATCACCTCGGCCGAGCGGGCCCGTGACCTGCGGCAGAAACCGGTGACCATCAAGGCCGGCTCCCAGGGCATCACCTGCGGCCAGCAGAGCATGACCTCGTTCTACCGCGACGACATCACCGGGCTGCCCGAAATGGACGTGGTGGCCAAGGAGCTGTATCGCCAGTCCGGTCTCGGCCCGGAGGCCCTGCAAACGGCGGTGATCTACGACCACTTCACCCCCTTTGTATTGCCGCAGCTGGAAGCGTTCGGTTTTGCCAGGCGTGGCGAGGCCAAGGACTTCATCCGTGCGGGGCACCATGCCCGGGGCGGCAAGTTGCCGATCAACACCCATGGCGGGCAGCTGGGCGAGGCCTACATCCACGGCATGAACGGGGTTGCCGAGGCGGTGCGCCAGGTGCGCGGCACCGCGGTCAATCAGGTGGCAGATGTCGAGAACGTGCTGGTAACCGCCGGTACCGGCGTGCCGACCAGTGGCCTGATACTGGGCGCGGCCTGAGGAGCACAGCATGTTTGTCGATCTTACCCCCGAGCAACATGCCCTGCGCCGCAAGGTGCGGGACTACTTCCAGGCCTTGATGACCCCCGAGCTGCGTGAACGCCTGCGCGGCCAGGAGGGTGGCGAGCTGTACCGCCAGACGGTGCGGCAGATGGGCCGCGATGGCTGGCTGGCGGTGGGCTGGCCCAAGGCCCATGGTGGCCAGGGCTACGCCGCCACCGAGCAGTTGATCTTCTTCGAAGAAGCCAACATTGCCGGTGCGCCGCTGCCATTCGTGACCATCAGCACCGTCGGCCCGGCGTTGATGGCGCACGGTAGTGACGCGCAGAAGGCGCGTTTCCTACCGGGTATCGCCGCTGGCGAAATCATGTTCGCGATTGGCTATTCCGAGCCCGACGCCGGCAGCGACCTGGCCGTGCTGCGCACCAGCGCCCGGCTGGACGGTGATGCCTTCGTGGTCAACGGCAACAAGCTGTGGACCTCGGGCGCCGAGTCGGCCGACTACATCTGGCTGGCGGCGCGCACCGACCCAAGCCAGGCCCGGCACAAGGGCGTGTCGATCCTGATCCTCGACACCCGTCTGCCAGGCTTTGCCAGCACGGTCATCCCCACCACCAGCAACCCGACCGCCGCCACCTATTACGACAATGTGCGGGTACCCGCCGACATGCTGGTGGGCGAGCTGCATGGCGGCTGGAAGCTGATTACCGACCAGCTCAACCATGAGCGCCTGGGCCTGGGCTCATGGTCGGACAAGGTCGTGGGCCTGTTCCGCAGGGTCTACCTGTGGGCGCGCGCCCGCGACGAGCAGGGCCGCCGGGCGATGGACAAGGCCTGGGTGCGCAGCACCCTGGGTGAATGCTACGCGCGCCTGGAGGCCATGCGCCTGATCAACCTGCGCATCGCCGCCAACCTCGAACGCGAGCACATGGATGTGGCGCTGAGTTCGACCACCAAGGTCTATGGCTCGGAGTCTGCCATCGAGATCTTGCGCCGGCTGTCGGCCATCGTCGGCGCCAATGGCCTGGTACGCGGTGGTTCGGCGGCTTCGGCCCTGCAAGGCGAGCTGGAGTACGAGCTGCGCGCGTCGGTCACCGTGACCTTTGGCGGCGGTACCAATGAAATCCAGCGTGAGCTGATCGCCCAGTTCGGCCTGGGCATGCCGCGTTACCAGCGCTGAGCGCCCCGCGCCGCCGCGTCATTCCAACAAAAGGCCCCCCGGCAGTGGCCGGGGCTGGGCCGAGGGTTGCATCAATGAACACGATCGAGCAATTCAGGCACGAAACCCGTGCCTGGCTGGAAGCCAACTGCCCGCCGTCGATGCGCGTGGCCATGGGCGAGGGTGATGTGGTGTGGGGGGCCAGCCAGCCGCAGTTCCCCAATGAGGACGCGCGCCTGTGGTTCGAGCGCATGCGCGACCAGCGCTGGTTCTGCCCCGAGTGGCCGCAGGCCTATGGCGGCGCAGGCTTGAACGCCGAGCAGGTGGCGGTTCTGGAAAGTGAAATGCGTCGGCTGCGCTGCCGGCCGCCGCAGATCAACCTGGGTATCTGGATGCTCGGGCCGGTGCTGCTGGCCTACGGCAGCGAGGAACAGAAGCGCACCTTGCTGCCGCCCATGGCGCGGGGCGAAGTGCGCTGGTGCCAGGGCTTCTCCGAGCCCAATGCCGGCTCTGACCTGGCCAGCCTGAAGATGGCGGCGCGCGACGCCGGTGACCATTTCGT
>NZ_JABMCN010000268.1 GCF_013179515.1 Pseudomonas sp. CM27 | reverse complement strand
CCCTGGCGTTGGACGTTACCGACCCGGTATCACTCGGGACGGCGATGGAGCAGATTGCCGATGCCAAGCTGCAGATCGACCTGCTGGTCAACAATGCCGGCCTGGCGCTAGGCGTCGACAAAGCCCAGGCCAGCAGCGCGGAAAACTGGCAGCAGATGATCGACACCAACATCACCGGCCTGGCGATGGTCACCCACAAGGTCCTGCCGCGTATGGTCGAAGCCGACAGCGGCATGATCATCAATATCGGCTCCATTGCCGGCACCTATCCCTACCCGGGCGGCAATGTGTATGGCGCCAGCAAGGCCTTCGTCCGCCAGTTCAGCCTCAACCTGCGTGCCGACCTCGCCGGTACTCGGATACGGGTGAGCAACATCGAGCCTGGCCTATGCTCGGGCACTGATTTTTCTCTGGTGCGTCTGAACGGTGACCTGGAGGCGGTGCAGGCGCTGTATCGCGACGTGCAGGCCATTCTGCCGGAAGATATCGCAGCCACGGTGGCCTGGATAGCCGAGCAGCCAGCGCATGTGAACATCAACAGCATCGAGATCATGCCGGTGGCGCAGAGCAGTGCGGCGCTGAACGTGGTGCGCAACCTGCCGCGTGCCTGAGCGTGAATAAAGCGCTACCACCTGACCCAGGTCATCGCACCTTGCGGATTCTTGACTAGTCTTAACGGTTGGCAGCCATCAATTGGCCGCCACCGTGACTACCGAGAGGCGCCGGCCATGTTCCGCGCGTCCAAACCTGATCAGGAGTGCACGATGGACCTGAACCGTCGGCAGTTCTTCAAGGTCGCCGCCGTCGGCCTTGGAGGCTCGAGCCTTGCGGCGTTGGGTATGGCCCCGACACCGGCATTCGCCGAGCAGGTGCGTCACTTCAAGCTGGCGCACACCCTCGAGACGCGCAACACCTGCCCCTACTGCTCGGTCGGCTGCGGCCTGATCCTGTACAGCCAGGGTGATGCGGGTAAAAACGTCAAACAGAACATCATCCATATCGAAGGCGACGCCGACCATCCGGTCAACCGCGGCACCCTCTGCCCGAAAGGCGCCGGCCTGCTGGACTTTATCCACAGCCCGAGCCGGCTGCAGTACCCCGAAGTACGCAAGCCGGGCAGCAAGGAGTGGGTGCGGGTCAACTGGGACGAGGCGCTCGACCGCGTCGCCGACCTGATGAAACAGGACCGCGACGCCAACTTCATCGAGAAAAACGCCCAGGGGCAGACAGTCAACCGCTGGCTAACCACCGGTTTTCTGGCTGCCTCTGCTGCCTCCAGCGAGGCAGGCTACCTGACCCACAAGGTGATCCGCGCAACAGGCATGCTGGGGTTCGATAACCAGGCACGTGTCTGACATGGCCCGACGGTGGCAAGTCTTGCCCCGACGTACGGCCGTGGCGCCATGACCAACCACTGGTCAGATATCGCCAACGCGAATCTGGTCCTGGTGATGGGTGGCAACGCAGCAGAAGCGCATCCTTGCGGCTTCAAGTGGGTGACCGAGGCCAAGGCGCACAACAAGGCGCGGCTGATCGTGGTCGACCCGCGGTTTACCCGAACCGCTTCGGTGGCGGACTACTACGCGCCGATCCGTACCGGTACCGATATTGCCTTCATGGGCGGGCTGATCAATTACCTGCTGAGCAACGACAAGATCCAGCACGAGTACGTGCGCAACTACACCGACGTGTCGTTCATCGTCAAAGAGACCTATGGCTTCGAAGACGGGCTGTTCAGCGGCTACGACGAGGCCAAGCGGGTGTATGCCGACAAGTCCGGCTGGGGTTACGAGCTGGGTGAAGACGGTTTTGCCAAGGTCGACCCGACCTTGCAGCACCCCCGTTGCGTGTTCCAGCTGATGAAACAGCACTACAGCCGCTACACCCCCGAGCTGGCGAGCATGACCTGTGGCATGCCGCAGCAGCAGATGATGAAGGTGTGGGAGGAGATCGCCACTTGCTCGGTACCGGGCAAGACCATGACCATCCTCTACGCGCTGGGCTGGACGCAGCACTCGATTGGTGCGCAGATCATCCGCAGTGCGGCCATGGTGCAACTGCTGCTGGGCAACGTCGGCATGCCGGGTGGCGGGGTCAACGCCCTGCGCGGGCACTCCAACATCCAGGGCCTGACCGACCTCGGCCTGCTGTCCAATTCGCTACCAGGCTACCTGACCCTGGCCGGCGACGCCGAGCAGGACTACGCCACCTACATCGACAAGCGTGCGTCCAAGCCGCTGCGCCCGGGGCAGCTGTCGTACTGGCAGAACTACGGCAAGTTCCACGTCAGCCTGATGAAGGCCTGGTACGGCGCCAACGCCACGGCAGAAAACAACTGGGGCTATGACTGGTTGCCCAAGCTCGATGTACCGGCCTACGACGTGCTGCGCATGTTCGAGATGATGGGCCAGGGCAAGGTCAACGGCTACATGTGCCAAGGCTTCAACCCGATTGCCGCGCTGCCGGACAAGAACCGTGTCACCGCCGCACTGGCCAAGCTCAAGTGGCTGGTGATCATGGACCCGCTGGCCACCGAGACATCGGAGTTCTGGCGCAATGCCGGGCCGTTCAACGACGTCGATACGGCCAGCATCCAGACCGAAGTGATCCGCCTGCCCACCACCTGTTTCGCCGAGGAGGATGGCTCGCTGGTCAACAGTAGCCGCTGGCTGCAGTGGCACTGGAAGGGCGCCGACGGCCCTGGCGAGACCCGTACCGACGTGCAGATCATGAGCGAGCTGTTCATCCGCCTGCGTGAGCGCTACAGCAAGGAAGGCGGTGCCTACCCCGACGCCATCATGAACATCGACTGGCCATACAAGATCCCTGATGAGCCGTCCCCGGAAGAGCTGGCCAAGGAGATGAATGGCTGGGCAGTTACCGATGTCACCGACCCGACCGGTGCAGTGATCAAGGCCGGGCAGCAGCTTTCGGGCTTTGGTCAGATGAAGGACGATGGCAGTACCGCGTCAGGCTGCTGGATCTTCGCCGGCTGCTGGACCGAGCAGGGCAACCAGATGGCTCGCCGCGACAACAGCGACCCGTACGGCATGCACCAGGTGCAGAACTGGGCCTGGGCCTGGCCGGCCAACCGGCGCATCCTCTACAACCGTGCCTCCAGCGACCCCCAGGGGAAGCCTTGGGACCCGGAGAAAAAACGCCTGGTGTGGTGGAACGGCAAAGCCTGGACCGGCACCGATGTGCCGGATTTCAAGGTCGATTCGCCACCCGAGGCGGGCATGAACCCGTTCATCATGAACCCCGAAGGCGTGGCGCGTTTCTTCGCCATCGACAAGATGGCCGAAGGCCCGTTCCCGGAACACTACGAGCCATTCGAGACGCCGATAGGCATCAACCCCCTGCACCCGCAGAACAAGAAAGCCACCAGCAACCCGGCCGGGCGGATCTTCGATTCGGTGTGGGACACCCTCGGCACCCACGACGAGTTCCCGTACGCGGCCACCACCTACCGGCTGACCGAGCACTTCCATTTCTGGAGCAAGCATTGCCGGCTCAACGCCATTGCCCAGCCCGAGCAGTTCGTCGAGATCGGCGAGGTGCTGGCCAACGAGAAGGGCATCAAGGCCGGCGATCGGGTGCGGGTATCCAGCAAGCGCGGGCATATCGATGCGGTGGCGGTGGTGACCAAGCGGATTCGCCCGCTGCAGGTCAACAACCAGACCGTGCACCAGATCGGCATCCCGTTGCACTGGGGCTTCACCGGGGCTACCCGGCATGGCTACCTGACCAACACCCTGGTGCCATTCCTGGGTGACGGCAACACGCAGACGCCAGAGTCCAAGTCGTTCCTCGTCAAAGTGGAGAAACTCTGATGGCCAGCCAAGACATCATTGCCCGCTCGGCCACCACCACCGTACCGCCCTCGGTACGCCAGCTGGAGGAGGTCGCCAAGCTGATCGACACCACCAAGTGCATCGGCTGCAAGGCTTGCCAGGTGGCGTGTTCGGAGTGGAACGAACTGCGTGACGAGGTCGGCCACAACCATGGTACCTACGACAACCCCCAGGACCTCACCGCCGAGACCTGGACCTTGATGCGTTTCACCGAGCACGAGCGCGACGACGGCAACCTGGAGTGGCTGATCCGCAAGGACGGCTGCATGCACTGCGCCGACCCAGGTTGCCTGAAGGCCTGCCCCAGCCCGGGGGCGATCATCAAGCACGCCAACGGCATCGTCGACTTCAACCAGGACCACTGCATCGGCTGCGGCTACTGCATCACCGGTTGCCCGTTCAATATCCCGCGTATCTCGCAGAAGGACCACAAGGCGTACAAGTGCACCCTGTGCTCCGACCGCGTCAGCGTGGGCCTGGAGCCGGCGTGTGTAAAAACCTGCCCGACCGGGGCGATCGTGTTCGGCAGCAAGGAGGAGATGAAGGTGCATGCCGCCGAGCGCATTGTCGACCTGAAGTCTCGGGGTTTCGACAATGCCGGGCTGTACGACCCGGACGGCGTCGGCGGCACCCATGTGATGTACGTCCTGCACCATGCCGACACGCCCAGGCTGTACGCCGGCCTGCCGGACCAACCGGTGATCAGCCCGCTGGTGGGGCTGTGGAAAGGCTTCACCAAACCGCTGGCGCTGCTGGCCATGGGCGCGGCGGTGCTGGCCGGATTCTTCCATTACGTACGGGTCGGCCCACAGCGCGTCGAAGGAGACGAAAATCCTCTCCCGCCGGACGGCAGCGTGCACCCGGCAGACACGTCGGTGCATCAGGTGGACCCGGCCGTCCATGTCTTTGATCCGACCAGGCCCGGTGGGCAAGGGGAGCAGCGGCCATGAACGACAACAGACCCATCCTGCGCTACAACGCCAACGAACGGACCAACCACTGGATCGTCGCCATCCTGTTCATGACCGCCGGTTTGTCCGGGCTGGCGCTGTTTCATCCGGCGTTGTTCTGGCTTAGTCACCTGTTCGGCGGCGGGCCGTGGACGCGCATTCTGCATCCGTTCCTGGGCGTGGCGATGTTCGTGTTCTTCCTCGGCCTGGTGGTGCGCTTCTGGCGCGCCAACTTCATCACCGCCAACGACCGCCTGTGGCTGCGCCGTATCGACCGGGTGATGCTCAACGAGGAGGAGGGCGTGCCGCCGGTTGGCAAGTACAACGCCGGGCAGAAGCTGCTGTTCTGGACCCTGCTGCTATGCATGCTGGCCCTTCTTGTCACCGGTGTGGTGATCTGGCGGGCGTACTTCAGCCATCTGTTCGGCATCGAAGTTATCCGTTTGTCTGCCCTGTTGCATGCCCTGGCCGCGTTCGTGCTGATCCTCAGCATCATCGTGCATATCTACGCGGGTATCTGGATCAAGGGGTCGATCGGCGCCATGTTGCATGGTTGGGTCAGCCGCCCTTGGGCGCGCAAGCATCATAAGTTGTGGTACCGCGAAGTGACCGGTGACAAGACCCCGACCCATCACCGACGTAAAGAAGGATGAACGTTTGAGCACGATACTCGAGCCCGGGCAGATTGAAACGTCGGCGGTAACGCCGCCGTTTCTGCATATGCCGCCCGCCAACCTGTTCGAACTGCGGGCGGTGCGCCTTGAGCAGTTGGCCGCGGGTAACGCCCTCGGCGATTACATGAAGTTTATCGCGCGGTTGTGCCGTATCCAGCAGCAGCTGGTGTATAACCCGCCTGGTGATGTGCCGGTCGCGGCAGATCGTCAGCGCCTGTGCATAAGTCATGGTCTGCCACCGCTGGCGGCTGACGGGCTGGTGCGTGAAGGAGCTTGGCTGGTTTGGCTGCAGGCCTTGCTGGCGCACTTCAACAGCGAGACCAGCGGTGCGTTGGGAGATGCGTTGCAAGCGCTGCGTGACAGCGATGAACACCAGCACAAGGGCTGGGGTGTTGCCCTGCTTGCTGGCCAGTACGACGCGGTGCCAGCGGCGTTGGTGCCCTTCATCGGGGCCGCGCTGCAGGCCGCATGGTCCAGTTGGCTGCTGTCATTGCCAGTGGCCGAGCTCAATCCCGCCGGCAGCCTGGCCCAATGCCCGGCCTGCGGTTCGCCGGCGATGGCCGGAGTGGTGCGTAACCGCGGCAAGCACAATGGCCTGCGCTATCTGGCTTGCTCGCTGTGTGCCTGCGAGTGGCATGTGGTGCGGGTCAAGTGCGTGTACTGCGATTCGAGCAAGGATTTGCGCTATACCAGCCTTGAAGACGATCGCCATGCACCGGGCAAGGCGCCGCTGCGGGCCGAATGCTGCCCAGGGTGTCAGAGCTACCTGAAGCAGAACTACCTGGAGAACGATGCGGCGGCCGAGCCGCTCGCCGATGACCTGGCCAGCCTGGCGCTGGATATGCGGCTGGACGAGGAGGGCTTCCATCGAATGGCGCCCAACCTGATGCTCGCGCCCGGCTAGTGGCCGAGTGTCTACACTGAAACACCGAGTTGCCTGCTTCGCGGGTGAACCCGCTCCCACAAGGTCCGCGCACAATCCTGTGGGGGCGGGTTTACCCGCGAAAGGGCCGGAACAGACAACGGATCAGTCGAAGGTAGTACCGAATGTCCATCACCCTCGCCAGCGACACCCCACGCCTGCCCTCCATCGATACCCTTCTGCGCCACCCGGCCTGTCTCCCACTGATCGACCGCCACGGCCGCGACGCGGTCCTCGCCACCTTGCGCCAATTGCTCGACGACCTGCGCGACCCTGCCCGTAATGGCCAAGTCGGCAGTGCCGAACTGGCCCCGCAAATCCTGCTCGGCCGTAGCGGCGAACGCCTCGCCATCCAGCAACGCAGCCAGGTCCGCCGGGTGTTCAACCTTACCGGCACCGTACTGCACACCAACCTGGGTCGTGCACTGTTGCCGGAAGAGGCCATTGAAGCCATGCAGACCGCCGCCCGCTACCCGCTCAACCTGGAGTTCGACCTGGCCAGCGGCAAGCGTGGCGACCGTGACGACCTGATCGAAGGCCTGATCCGCGAACTGACCGGTGCCGAAGCCGTCACCGTGGTCAACAACAACGCAGCCGCGGTGCTGCTGGCGCTGAACAGCCTGGGCGCGCGTAAGGAGGGCATCATCTCCCGTGGTGAGCTGATCGAGATCGGCGGTGCCTTCCGCATCCCCGACATCATGGCCCGCGCCGGTGTGAAGCTGCACGAAATCGGCACCACCAACCGCACCCACGCCCGCGACTACGAAGCCGCCATCGGCCCGCGCACTGGCTTGCTGATGCGTGTGCATTGCAGCAATTACAGCATCCAGGGCTTCACCACCCAGGTGCCCACTGCCGAGTTGGCGTGCATCGCCAGGCAACACGAATTGCCGCTGCTCGAGGACCTGGGCAGCGGCAGCCTGCTCGACCTCACCCGCTGGGGGCTGCCCGCCGAACCCACGGTGCGCCAGGCCCTGGCCGACGGCGCCGATATTGTCACCTTCAGTGGCGACAAGCTGCTGGGGGGGCCGCAAGCCGGGATCATCGTGGGGCGCAAGGAGCTGATCGCCAGGATCAAGAAAAACCCGCTCAAGCGCGCGTTGCGTGTCGACAAGATCACCCTCGCCGCACTGGAAGCCGTGTTGGCGCTGTATCGCAACCCTGACCGCCTGGCCGAGCGCCTGCCCAGCCTGCGCCTGCTCACCCGCAACCAGACCGAGATCCACGCCCAGGCCGAGCGCCTGGCCCCTGAACTCAAGGCCCGCGTCGGTGAGCAATGGGCGGTCAGTGTCGAACCGGCGCTGGGCATGATCGGCAGTGGCAGCCAGCCCGTGGCGCGCTTGCCCAGTGCAGCCTTGTGCCTGCGCCCGCAGGTGTCGAAAAAGCTGCGCGGGCGCAGCCTGCATGTGCTTGAGCGGGCCTTGCGCGACCTGCCAGTGCCAGTGCTCGGCCGTATCGACGATGA
>NZ_JABMCN010000267.1 GCF_013179515.1 Pseudomonas sp. CM27 | reverse complement strand
GCTGTGCAGCAGCCCCGGCAATTTTTGCGTCGCCTGTGAAATTTTTGGGGCCGCTGCGCGGCCCTTTCGCGACGCAAGGCCGCTCCTACAACTACCCTCATCAGGACTACATGTCCTTCGGAGGTAGCCACCTGATGTACAAGGACCTCAAGTTCCCCATCCTCATCGTCCACCGCGCCATCAAGGCCGACAGCGTTGCCGGCGAGCGCGTGCGGGGCATCGCCGAGGAATTGAGCCAGGACGGCTTCGCGGTCATCAAGGCCGCCGACCTTGCCGAAGCGCGTCTGGTCGCTGCCACCCACCACGGCCTGGCCTGCATGCTGATCGCTGCAGAAGGTGCCGGCGAGAACACCCACCTGCTGCAGAACATGGCCGAGCTGATCCGCCTGGCTCGCCTGCGCGCGCCCAACCTGCCGATTTTCGCGCTGGGTGAGCAGGTGACCCTGGAAAACGCCCCCGCCGAAGCCATGAGCGAGCTCAACCAGCTGCGCGGCATCCTCTACCTGTTCGAAGACACCGTGCCGTTCCTTGCCCGCCAGGTGGCACGCGCCGCACATATCTACCTCGATGGCCTGCTGCCACCCTTCTTCAAGGCACTGGTGCAGCACACCGCGCAGTCCAACTATTCCTGGCATACGCCCGGCCATGGCGGCGGCGTCGCCTATCGAAAAAGCCCGGTGGGCCAGGCCTTTCATCAGTTCTTCGGGGAAAACACCTTGCGCTCGGACCTGTCGGTTTCGGTGCCGGAGCTAGGCTCGCTGCTCGACCACACCGGGCCGCTGGCCGAAGCCGAGGCCAGGGCGGCGCGCAACTTCGGTGCCGACCACACCTTCTTCGTCATCAATGGCACCTCCACCGCCAACAAGATCGTCTGGCACGCGATGGTCGGCCGCGACGACCTGGTACTGGTGGACCGCAACTGCCACAAGTCGGTGGTGCACGCGATCATCATGACCGGCGCCATTCCGCTGTACCTGTGCCCCGAGCGCAACGAGCTGGGCATCATCGGCCCGATCCCGCTCAGCGAATTCGGCCCCGAGGCGATCCAGGCGAAAATCCAGGCCAACCCCCTGGCCCGTGATCGCGGGCAGCGCATCAAGCTGGCGGTGGTGACCAACTCCACCTACGACGGCCTGTGCTATCACGCCGGGTTGATCAAGCAAGCCCTGGGCGCCAGTGTCGAGGTGCTGCATTTCGACGAGGCCTGGTTTGCCTACGCGGCGTTCCACGAGTTTTTCACCGGGCGCTATGCCATGGGCACTGCCTGCGCCGCGGACAGCCCGCTGGTGTTCAGCACCCATTCCACTCACAAGCTGCTGGCCGCGTTCAGCCAGGCCTCGATGATCCACGTTCAAGAGGGGGCCAGGCGCCAACTGGACCGTGACCGTTTCAACGAAGCGTTCATGATGCACATTTCGACTTCGCCGCAGTACAGCATCCTCGCCTCGCTGGACGTGGCCTCTACCATGATGGAAGGGCCGGCCGGGCGCTCGCTGTTGCAGGAGATGTTCGATGAGGCGCTGAGTTTCCGCCGTGCCCTTGCCAACCTGCGTGAGCACATTGCCGCAGATGACTGGTGGTTCAGCATCTGGCAGCCGCCGAGCGCCGAAGGTATCCACCGCCTGGCCGCGCAGGACTGGTTGTTGCACCCAGGGGCCGAGTGGCATGGTTTTGGCGAGGTGGCGGACGACTATGTGCTGCTTGATCCCCTCAAGGTGACCCTGGTGATGCCGGGCTTGAGCGCAGGCGGGGCGCTGGGCGAGCAGGGAATCCCGGCAGCGGTGGTCAGCAAGTTTCTGTGGGAGCGGGGCCTGGTGGTGGAGAAAACCGGCCTGTACAGCTTCCTGGTGCTGTTCTCCATGGGCATCACCAAAGGCAAATGGAGCACGCTGCTCACCGAACTGCTGGAATTCAAACGCCACTATGACGGCAATGCTGCTTTGGGGAGTTGCCTGCCCAGCGTGGTGGCTGCCGATGCCTCACGCTACCAGGGCATGGGGCTGCGCGACCTGTGCGACCAGCTGCATGGATGTTACCGCGCCAATGCCACGGCCAAGCAGCTGAAGCGGTTGTTCACGCGCTTGCCGGAAGTAGCAGTAAGCCCGGCGCGGGCCTATGACCTGATGGTGCGTGGCGAAGTCGAGGCGGTGCCGATCGAGGCGCTGCTGGGGCGTGTGGCGGCGGTGATGCTGGTGCCGTACCCGCCTGGTATTCCGTTGATCATGCCGGGGGAGCGGTTCACCGAGGCGACCCGCTCGATAGTCGACTACCTGGCTTTCGCCCGGGCATTCAACCAGGGCTTCCCCGGTTTTGTCGCGGACGTGCATGGCCTGCAGAACGACAGTGGCTGCTACACGGTGGATTGCATCAAGGAATGCGCGTGATCTCGACGCCGCTGCGCGCCAATTCAAAGCGGTTGTCACCCAGGTGGTTGACCTTGTCGCCGATGGCCAGGCGGTAGGTGGTGATAGGGGCGCCCAGCGTGCTGCCGTCGTGTTGCAGGGTCGACTCCTGGAACTCGTGCACGGGGTAGATACGGCCTTCGGCGTCACGGGCGTGGAACTGGCCGACCATTACTGCTGCCATTTGGGTGGAAACCTCTGAATTACGTAGGAAATGTCTGTGGACATAGACCGTTGAACAGCGCTGGAAGTTTTCCCTTGAACCAAAAAAAACCAAAGCGCCGAGGAACGGTCATCTATAACTACAACGTCCCTTTACCCAGCAAAGGTTGGAATTGCCCATGAGCCAGGTGTATTCGGTAGCGGTTGTAGTCGGCAGCTTGCGCAAGGATTCGTACAACCGCAAGGTCGCCCGCGCACTTTCGGAGCTGGCGCCGTCCAGCCTTGCCCTGAAAATAGTCGAAATTGGCGATTTGCCCCTGTACAACGAAGATGTCGAGGCCGACGCGCCCCCGGAAACATGGAAGCGCTTTCGCGACGAGATCCGCCGTAGCGATGCGGTGCTGTTCGTCACCCCGGAGTACAACCGCTCGGTGCCGGGTTGCCTCAAGAATGCCATCGATGTGGGCTCACGGCCCTACGGGCAAAGCGCCTGGAGTGGCAAGCCGACTGCGGTGGTGAGTGTGTCGCCGGGGGCGATTGGTGGTTTTGGCGCCAACCATGCGGTGCGCCAGTCGCTGGTGTTTCTCGACATGCCGTGCATGCAAATGCCCGAAGCCTATATCGGCGGGGCGGCCAGCCTGTTCGAAGACTCGGGCAAGCTCAACGACAAGACCCGGCCGTTCTTGCAGGCGTTTGTCGACAAGTTCGCTTCGTGGGTGAAGTTGAACCGGGCGGTTTGATTGGCTAGCACACAACCCCTGTAGGAGCGGCCTTGTGTCGCGAAAGGGCCGCAACGCGGCCCCGGCAATAGGTGCATCAACGCTAAAGTCCCGGGGCCGCTCTGCGGCCCTTTCGCGACACAAGGCCGCTCCTACAATGACCCGCGCTGACTGGCCCTGGGTGGTTAGCGGAAGCTGTAGGAAACCCCGGCATACACGCCAAACCCTTCACCCGGCGTCGAGCGGGCGTTGTCGTTACCGGCGTCGTTGTAGGCAGGCGTCACTGTCGCCGCATACCGCTTGTTGGTCAGGTTGCGCAGGTCCAGCCAGGTCTGCCAGTCCTGCTTCGGCGAATCCCAGCCCAGGCGCGCGCCAAGCAAGGCATATTCGTCGGCGTGGTAGCTGTTGGCATAGTCCACCTGCACTTTCGACGCCATCTGCGTGTTGATCCCGGCATAGAAGCCGCTTGGCCAGTCGTAGCGCAGTTCGGCCTGGTAGTAGTGCATCGGGATGCCGGGCAGGCGGTTGTCGCCAAACTTGTCGTCATCACGGTAATGGAAGTCGCTGAAGGTGTAGGCCTGGCGCAGGCTGAGCCTGCCAGTGCCGGCACGTTCCCACAGGGTGCTGTCCAGGCCTGCCTCGACGCCCTGATGCACGGTGGCGCTGGCGTTGAATTCCGACGTGAAATTCGGCACCACTTCCACGGCCAGCAGTTCATGGCGCACCTGCGAGTAGTACCAGGCCAGGTCCCAGCTGCCGAGCGCGGAGTCGCCACGGGCGCCCAGTTCCAGGGTGGTGGCAGTCTGGTTCTGCATCTCGATGGGCTGGATCTGCTTGCCGCCGACGCTTGGCGAGCTCCAGATCAGCGACCACGGGTGGGGTGGCTCTACCGAACGGCTGAGGTTGCCGTAGACCTGCAGGTCTGGGCGGATGTCGTAGCGCAGCCCCAGGCGTGGTGCATAGTCCCAGTCATGCATGCTCACCTTGCCACCTTCGGCAGGGTAGGTGACGTCACTCTCGCGGCGGGTGTAGATCATTGCCAGGCCGGTGGTCAGCCACAGGTTGGGCACCAGCTCCAGGTCGTTGCCGGCATGCACCACGGTGTCGGAACCCTGGTAAGTGAAATCGCGGGTACGTGCACCGAACACGTCGCCATTGCGCGCGAACTGCGAAGCGCCGCTGTTGGGCAGGTGCTTGGTGGTACGCCAGCCCACGGTAGTCTTGCTTTCGTGGCCGAACAGGGTGTCGCGGCGGAAATAGTTGAGCGTACCGCTGACATCGGTGTAGGCCACTTTCAGGCGCATCGGGCCTTCGCGAAGGTCCATCGGGTAGTCATGGTAAACCAGGCCGGCTTCCAGACGCGCGTCATCTTCGAGGTAGAAGGTGGTCTTGTTGCCGACCCAGGTGCTGCCCGGTTGAGGGCGGCTGTCGTCGCGGGCCAGATAGGCAGGGTTGGCCGCGCGCGGATGGTGCTTGATCTGGTCCTTGGTCAGGCGCCCGGCCAGTTCGTTCCGGGTTTCCCGGTAGCGAAGGTAGAAACGGGTTTCCAGGTTGGGGTTGAAGCGGTAGCCGACATTGGCGGCAATGCCTTTGGCGCTGCCGCTGCTGTGCGCCTGGTAACCGTCATACTCGGAATCGGTCAGGGCCACGTAGTAATCGAGGTTGCCCAGTACCTGCCCGGAACTGATATGCCGGTGCTGGTAGCCGCGGCTGCCGACCTCGTAGCGCACCTGCAGCGGTGCTGCGTCGTACCCGGTATGGGTGACGTAGTTGATGGCGCCACCCAGTGCCAGCGCGCCCTGGTCGAAGCCATTGGCGCCGCGCAGCACTTCGGCACGGCTTAGCCACAGCGGCTCGAACAGCTCGTAGGGCGTACCGCCCGGGCCGGTCAGCGGCAGCCCGTCGAACATGGTGTACACCCCGGAACCGTGCGCGCCCGGCGCACGGTTGATACCCGAGCCGCGGATCGACAGCTTGATGCCGTCGTTGCCCGCCGATTGCGCGAACACGCCAGGCTGGTAGGCCAGCACGTCCTGGTTGCTGGCCACCCGGCCTTGCCCTACGCGCTGCATATCCACCAGATTGCTGGCACCCGGCACTTCGCGCAGGCGTTCGCTGGCTGCCGTCAGGTCGTTCTGTTCCTCATCGGTGATCAGCACCTGGCCCAGTTCGACCGAAGATGCCGCCAAGGCGGGCTGAGCGCTGCCAAAAGCAGCCAGCAGGCCAAGGCAGGACGAGAAGGGCAAAACGCAACGCATTGTACGACTCCAGGCGATAGGCGAATGAACAACGGCGTTGAGACGAGCGAAATGCCGCTTGGAGCACGAAGAAAGTCAGCAAATTTCGCGCAACCTTCATCAAACAGTTTTGTACGAAGTTTCTTTACAGTCCGCCGTAGTGGTGGCGTGCGGCGTGCGCTTCGTAAGGTGACTGCAGATCGGCAGCGATGCCTCGCAATCACCCGTGGAGCTCAAACATGACTGACAAGACCCGACACTCGCAGCAACCCTTGGCGGACGCTCCGGTTCGCCTGACGCCACGTGAACAGCAAGTCCTGTTGTGGTGTGCGTACGGCAAAAGCTCCTGGGAGATCGGGCAGATCCTCGAGTGCCGGGAGTCGACAGTGAACTTCCATGTGTCCAACATCCTGCGCAAGTTCGATGTGCCCACCCGCGTGGCGGCGGTGATCAAGGCCATTCGTTACGGCATGCTGGCCGGACAGTGAGGGGATAATCATGAGCAGCGATCCTCGGCTACCGCGCTTTGCCGATTGCCATGACCCGTTCTGGCCAAAAGTGGACCTGGGCACATTGCGTGAGCGCCTCAGGCTGCAGCGCCAAGTCGGTGATGCCGCGCTGGAAGTGGCGGCACGATGCGCTGTCATCGGTGCGGCACGTGAATTCGCCCACTGGCGAGCGGTGCTGCGTGCGCGGGGCTACAAGCGCCTGGCGGATGTGGCCGGGCATGACCCTGGGCGAGCCTTGGGCGTGTGCTACATCCGGTTTGTGGAGGCAGCGGTCATGCACAGCCTGGGTTCGACTGCCGACCTTCGTGTACCGCAGCGGAGGGCGGCGCATGGCTGAGGCATCGCTGTCCGGCACCTTGTCGCCCGCATTGTTGGAACTGCTGAGGGTGGACGGCAGTGTACTGTTTGCCGCCCTGCTGGGGGCACTGCTGGTGGGCGCGGCGCGCGACCGGTTGATCACCAACAAGGCCAGGCGCCTGACGCTTGGCAAGAAACTGCTGCTGGTGTTCGTGACCGTGGGGGTGGGCTACCTGTTCGAACCGCTGGTGTCATCATTGGCGCCCTTGCTGACCCGGGGCATGTCGGCATTCGTTGCCGCCGTGGTGGTGATTCCCATCAGTCTCAAGGTCATGGTCTGGCTCGACACGCTGGACCTGCGGGAAATCATTCAGCGCTGGCGGCGTCGAGGTTAGCCACCGCCGATAGTGGGCAAGTGGAGGGTCAGCTCGCTTATCCGTTGCTCCAGCTGCTGGATGCGCTGCCTGTCCTTGATGAACAGCAGGGTGGCCTGGCGATCACCTGGCGACAATGCCCTCAGCCGTTCGAGCATCTCGCGTTCCCAGTCACCATCACCTTGGAGCCCTGGGCCGGGGGCCATTTCACCTAGCAGCAACCAGTCAAGGGAACACGCATGCTGCCTGGCGATATCTACGCACAGGGAGTACGGCACGCTGTCGCGGACTTTCCAACTGCTCAGCGTCTGCGGGCTGATCGACAGCTTGCGGGAAAGTTCGGCATCGGACTGCGCGCCGGTCAGCAGCTTGAGGCGGGTGAGCACAGCTGCAAGTACGTGAGTACTCATAACAGATATCCATGACTGGTTTAATGATATTTCATGGGCTTAAACTACTCGTTACGAATACATCCCTGCGTATCAAGGAGCACTTTGCAATGAGCAACACCCAACCGAAGAATAGGTCAGCCTTTGCAGGTAATACTGACACAGTTGAACGATCATTCTCACAGAATAGTGGCCTGAACAGTGCCTGCAGGTACTTGCCGTGAGTACTTACAAACTGGTTTGCCCGCATTGCCACAGCCGCATGCGCATACGCACAAGTGAAGGCCGCCACATTTTCCTGCGAATCGCCTATCTGCAATGCACCACCGAGGCATGTGGCTGGTCGGTACGCGCCGAGTTCGAAATGACCCATGAACTTTCGCCAAGTGGCATGCCCAACCCCGAAGTTTACCTGCCTTCGGCCTATGGTGATCTGCGCAAGGCCGCGCTGCCTGCGGCAGCCCCCGGCTACGCGGAGGAGTGAGGCGGCTATTGGATGTAGATAGACGCACGTGCAGATAAAAACCGCGCAGATAAAAAAACACCCCGCAGGTGCGGGGTGTCTTTGTTTTTTTGCCGGACAGGTCAGCCGATCAGTTGCAGGCCTGCCTGCTGGACCATTTCCAGCAGCGGTTGCGGGTAGACACCCAGCACGAAGGCGAGAATGGCGATGGCCAGCAGCATGACGCCGCCGGTGCGCTGTTCCCATTTCAGCGGGGCGTCGTGGCGACGCAGGTTCGGCTCGACCAGGTACAAGGTGACCATGACACGCAGGTAGTAGTACACGCCAATGGCGCTACCGATCACCAGGGCACCGACCAGCCACCACAGGTGCGACTCGACGCCGGTGGCGATGATGTAG
>NZ_JABMCN010000266.1:2736-8012 GCF_013179515.1 Pseudomonas sp. CM27 | reverse complement strand
ACGCAGGGGGGCGTACTCGTTCATGCTGTTTACGCTCGCTCGGATATTTGTTTTTGTGAGCTCTGAAGCGGCCGCCGCTGAATACCGGCTTGTGACTGGTAGGTCAGCGTCATCTACATCTTAGTGGCCCGGCAGGAGAATTTTTCTCTCAAGTTGATTGCCTTTGCCGATCGGGCCAGATAAACATTCCGCATAAACACAAAAAACCGGTGATTTTGTCTCATGCGCAAACTCGATCGTACCGATATCGGCATTCTCAACAGCCTGCAAGAAAATGCCCGCATCACCAATGCCGAGCTGGCACGCTCGGTCAACCTGTCGCCGACGCCCTGTTTCAACCGGGTGCGGGCCATGGAAGAACTGGGGGTGATCCGCCAGCAGGTGACCTTGTTATCACCCGAGGCGCTGGGGCTTGATGTGAATGTGTTCATCCATGTCAGCCTGGAGAAGCAGGTGGAGCAGTCGCTGCACCGCTTCGAGGAAGAAATCGCCGAGCGGCCCGAGGTGATGGAGTGCTACCTGATGACGGGGGACCCGGATTACCTGCTGCGGGTCTTGCTGCCGAGCATCCAGGCGCTGGAGCGGTTTCTCGATTACCTGACGCGGTTGCCGGGGGTGGCGAATATACGCTCGAGCTTTGCGTTGAAGCAGGTGCGCTACAAGACGGCCTTGCCGTTGCCGGCCAATGGCATGACCTTGCGCGAATAGACGTCGTTTGAGCCGCTGATCATATTGGGCAATGCCCTTGGCTGGCATGGCTACAGGTTGGGTCCTGCAGCCCATGCCGAGGCCCAATGTGGTTATGAGGCGAGTTGGATGTTTTTAAGATAGAACTTGACTATTTCTCCAGGCGTTTCGCCTGAATTCAGAAACCTGGCCCGATTCAGAGACAGGTCCACCGATGCGTCTTTGGACTTTGCCCGTGCTACACGGTGGCCGTGTTTGTCGCGCAGGTAGAACGGAATGCTGTCGGCGCTCTCCACGTTACCGTTCCAGTCCCGAAGCGTGTCAATTTTCCAATAGTCGCCAAATCCAGCCAGGTGCAGGGGGAGGTTCGTCACTGCATCAGTGACCCTGCCCGTCCATCCCGTGCCATACAGGCCCAGCCAGCCTCTGCCATTTCTTTCCAGCCTCGCGCCTGCATAGTTCCATCGGTTATTGCATTTTATGTTGTAGATCGCGCGCTCCCCGGCAGAGCCCCGCTCCATTCTCAGATACTCGAAGTCAAATTTGATACGCAGGAATTGGCCGCTGGTGAGTTGGTGGTCTTCGCGGTCGTTTTCGGCGCATAACCAGCCTTGGTCATCCAGTCTCATGGTAGGCTCATACCAACTTGCGTCTGCAACTACCACTTGGCCTGCGCCTTCACAATGCAACTCGGCGGTGAAATCAGCTTTGATCATGTAGTCTCCGGTCTTAGATAATCCCAGCATGGGGTGAGTAACGGTAATGCTCATGCTTGAGAAAAGAGAGTTGGAAAGCGTTGATGCGCAATAGGCCAGCTCCCTTCAAGCATGCCTCTTGAAACCAGACATAGGGCCAGCGTCCGCACTGTCCGGCACTGCGTTAACTCACCGCTACTCGATCAGGTTGATATTGCGTAGGTTGAACTTGAGTATGTCGCCGGGTGTTTCGCCGGCGTTCAAATATCTGTCATGTCTGGTGGACAGGTCGACGGCGGCGTCATCTGGCGTTGCCAGCGCAACACGATGGCCGTGTTTGTCGCGCAGGTAAAATGGAACGTCTTCGGCACTACGCAAGTCACCATCCCAATCCTGCAGTGTCTCGATTTTCCAGTAGTCACCCAGTCCTGCCAGGTGCAAGGGATAGTTTGTCACGGCGTCCGTGATTCTGCCGATCACACCCGTACCATATAGACCCAGCCAGCCCCTGGCATTTCTTTCCAGCCTGGCGCCGTCGTATTCCCACCCGCTTTTGCATGAGATGGAGTAAAGCGTGCGTTTCCCGACGCCTTTCCCTTCCTCTTTGATGTAATTGAATTTAAATACAATAGGTCTGTACTCCCCGCGGGTGAACTTATACTCGTCGCGCTCGGCATCAATGCACAACCAGCCCTCGTCATCCACTAACCCTTCCGGGTTAAACATTTTCCCTTTCTTGCTAAACAGACTCGGGCTTGCAACGACCACTTGGCCTCCGCCTTCGCGGTGCAACTCTGCGGTAAAATCAGCTTTCAACATACAGCCCTCCGGTTTCAATCACCCCAGCATGGGGTGAGCCCAAGGTAATCTTCAGGCGGGCGCAGGGGGGAGATGGAAAGCCTTGCTGCCAAGTCGGGGGCAGCGGGTAACCTCTAGTGAGCTTGCTGCTTGATATTTTAAACACCCCCGGCCTATGTTGTTGTCGGCATACAACAACAAGGACAAGTGTCATGAGCACTGCTCAGCTCCAAGGTATCGATGAAGTCGAATGCGTCACCCCCGACCTTAACGGCGTGCCACGCGGCAAGGTGATGACCGCCGAAGGCTTTCTCGAAGGCCGCCGCCTTCAGATGGCCCGCGGTGTGCTGCTGCAATGCATCATGGGCGGCTACCCGCCGGCGAAGTTCTATGGTGGCGATGACGGTGACCTGGCGCTGGTAGCCGAGCCCGGCCAGCTGCATCGTCTGCCTTGGAGCAGTGACGGCCGTGCCCTGGCCATCTGCGATGCCATCGAACTGGATGGCCGGCCTTCGGCGCTGTCCACCCGTGGCCAGCTCAAGGCGGTGATCGCCCGCTACGCAGCGCTGGGCCTTGCGCCAGTGGTGGCGACCGAGCTGGAGTTCTTCGTGTTTGCGCCCAACAGCGACCCGCTGCAGCCGTTCCAGCCACCGTTGGGTACCGATGGCCGCCGGGAGTCGGGCCATTCGGCATTCAGCGTCAGTTCCAACAACGGCCTGCGCCCGTTCTTCAGCGATGTCTACCAGTGCATGGCCGCGTTGGGCCTGCCGCGCGACACCTTCATGCACGAAATGGGCGTCAGCCAGTTCGAAATCAACCTGCTGCACGGCGACCCGCTGTTGCTGGCCGACCAGACCTTTCTGTTCAAACACCTGCTCAAGGAGGTGGCGCTCAAGCACGGCCTGACCGTGGTGTGCATGGCCAAGCCGCTGGCGCGCACCCCGGGCAGCTCGATGCATATTCACCAGAGCCTGGTCGAAGCCAGCAGCGGGCGTAACGTATTCAGTGATGCGCAGGGCCTGCCGACCGACACCTTCCACCACTTCATCGGCGGCCTGCAGGCGTGCATGGCCGACTTTACTGCGCTGTTCGCGCCCAACGTCAACTCCTACCAGCGGCTGTGCCACCCCTATGCCTCGCCGAACAACGCCTGCTGGTCCGAGGACAACCGCGCCGCCGGCCTGCGCATCCCGGCCAGTGCACCGGTGGCGCGGCGGGTGGAAAACCGCCTGCCTGGCGCCGACGCCAACCCGTATCTGGCCATTGCCGCCAGCCTGGCTGCCGGCCTGCATGGCATCGAGCAGCGCCTGCAGCCGTCGCCGGCCATTCAGGGCGAGTTCGAGGTGCCGGAGCACCTGGGCCTGCCATGCACCCTGCATGCTGCGCTGCAGCGGCTCAAGGGCAGCACGCTGGCGCGGGAACTGTTCGGCAGCGAGTTCATCGAAGGGTACATCGCCAGCAAGACCCTGGAGCTGACCGATTTCTTCGACGAAATCACGCCATGGGAACGCCGGGTGCTGGCGGCACAGGCCTGATCGCGACACGACCTGCACCGGACACGCCTCTGCACCGGCAAATCGCTTATGGGGGGCCTGCGCCAGGCGGTTTTTGCCTTTATGCTGCTAGCACCCAACCGCCACCTGACCAGGGAGCTTCACGGGACGTATGCGAAATATCTGGAAGCCGTTTCAGTCGTTGTATTTCGCCGCGCTGATGATGTTGATCGGCTCGGGCCTGCTCAGTACCTACCTGGCCCTGCGCCTGGCTGCCGATAATGTCGACAGCCTGTGGATTGGTGCGCTGATGGCTGCCAACTACTTCGGCCTGGCCCTGGGCGGCAAGGTCGGCCACCGGTTGATTGGCCGGGTAGGGCATATCCGTGCGTACGCCACCTGCGCCGGTATCGTCGGCGCGGCGGTGCTGGGCCATGGCCTCACCAGCTGGTTGCCGGCGTGGGTGGGGCTGCGAATGATCGTCGGCCTGGGGATGATGTGCCAGTACATGGTCATCGAGAGCTGGCTCAACGAGCAGGCCGACGTCAAGCACCGCGGGGCGGTGTTCAGCGGCTACATGATCGCCTCTTACCTGGGGTTGGTGCTCGGCCAGCTGATCCTGGTGGTGCATCCGCAACTCGGCCCCGAGCTGCTGATGCTGGTGGCCATGTGCTTTGCCCTGTGCCTGGTGCCGGTGGCGATGACCCGGCGCATTCACCCGGCTCCGCTGCGCCCGGCGCCGATGGAGCCGAAGTTCTTCATCAAGCGCGTGCCGCAGTCGCTCAGCACGGTGCTCGGCTCCGGGCTGATCGTCGGCTCGTTCTACGGCCTGGCGCCTTTGTATGCCTCCAGTCAGGGTATGAGCACCGAGCAGATCGGTCTGTTCATGGGTAGCTGTATCTTTGCCGGCCTGCTGGTGCAGTGGCCGTTAGGCTGGCTGTCGGACCGCTACGACCGAGCGGTGCTGATCCGCAGTGTGGCGGTTGGCCTGGCGCTTGCCGCTGCGCCGCTGGCGATACTGCCCAGCGTGCCGCTGGAGCTGCTGTTCGGCATGGGCTTTCTGATTTCGTTGCTGCAGTTTTGCCTGTACCCGTTGGCGGTGGCATTCTCCAACGACCATGTGGAAAGCGAGCGACGGGTGTCGCTGACGGCAATGCTACTGGTGACCTATGGCGTGGGCGCATGCATCGGGCCACTGGCGGCGGGCGTGCTGATGAAGGTGCTGGGCCCGCAGATGCTGTATGCCTTTTTCGTGTTCTTCGCGCTGGTGCTGGTGTGGCGCATCCGGCCGAAAGCGGTTACCGGGCTGCACCAGGTGCAGGACGCGCCGCTGGGCCACGTGGCAATGCCCGCAGCCGGTTCGCCGTTGTCGGCAGCGCTGGACCCACGGGTGGATGAGCAGACCGTGCAGGACGTGATGCAGGCGCCGGTGGCGGCGGAGGATACCGAGGCAGAAGAGAAGGGTGAGTCAGAAAGCAAGCCACAGGTTGCAGAACCTGCGGAGGCCAACAAAAGCTAGGTTGCCTGCCCTGGCCTCATCGCCGGCAAGCCAGCTCCCACAGGTACAGCTCATGGCCTGAGACTGGCGCCGTCCGTGTGGCAG
>NZ_JABMCN010000266.1:0-2636 GCF_013179515.1 Pseudomonas sp. CM27 | reverse complement strand
GGCCAACAAAAGCTAGGTTGCCTGCCCTGGCCTCATCGCCGGCAAGCCAGCTCCCACAGGTACAGCTCATGGCCTGAGACTGGCGCCGTCCGTGTGGCAGCTAGGCTGCATGCCTTGGCCTCATCGCCGGCAAGCCAGCTCCCACAGGTACAGCTCATAGCCTGAGACTGGCGCCGTCCTTGTGGCAGCCAGGTTGCCTGCCCTGGCCTCATCGCCGGCAAGCCAGCTCCCACAGGTACAGCTCATAGCCTGAGACTGGCGCCGTCCGTGTGGGAGCTGGCTTGCCGGCGATGGGGCGCGTAGCGGCCCCAATGGCCAGCACAGGAGAAACACAAATGAAAACGCCACCTCGAAAGGTGGCGTTTGCGTTTTACAGACCGACGATCAATAGTCGTCCTTGTCAAACCGCCGCGCTTCACGCTGCAGCTGGTAGACAAAACTCTCGATTTTGCGCTGCGCCTGCCCACTGAGGTTGTGGAAGCGCACGCCAGCGAAGGTGGTGTTGATACGCTCTTCGTAGTGCAGGTGGCGCAGCTCGACCATGGTATCCACCAGGCCCAGCGGGTTCCCCGCCTTGAACCGCTCGTACACCTGCCCCAGTTGCAAGCGGTCTTCGACATTGCCCTCGAAGCGCAGTTTGCAGCCGGTGGCGGAGATGTCCAGCAGTTTGCCGCGCAAGGCGCCGTTGCCCTTGAGGTGGGTGCCGTCGAGGATGATATCGACCAGCTGCGAAAGCTTCAGCGCGGCACGGAAGGCGTTGCGGCGCTGGTGGTAGGTCATCTCTACAGGCATGGCGCCACGGTAGCTGCGGTGGCCATCGACCTCGGTAATCTTCAGTTCGTGGTCGCATTCCCAGGCGATGCGTACGCCATCGTGGAAGCCTTCGACGCGGAAGTGTTCGCCATTCTCGATGAACTTCTCGCCGTCACGCGGGATCATCTCGTCCAGCGCCAGGGTGTTGCTGTCACGGTCCACGTGCACCACGTAGCTCTGGAAGCGCTGGCTGCGGTCGTGGAAGGTGATGATCAGGGGGTCGTGGCTTTCCTGCAGCTGCCGCAAGTTGGCCGCAATCTCCAAAGGGGTGTTCAGCACCTTCGGCGGCTGCGGGGCATCGGTTTCATTGAACACGGCTTATCGTTCTCCAGGCAAAAGCGACACACGCAAGTAACGGCATTTTGCCAGTATGTTCCGTGCCTTGATAGAAAAAATCACACCTGGCTGAGCGCCCGAGGCTTGGCCAGCAGCGAGGTGCTGCCACGGCTGTCGTAGAGCGACGGCGAATCGCCACCCATGAGAATCCTGACCTGGTTGCTGGTGATGTGTTGCTGCACCTGGATGATCCGGCCATTGGTCTGGTTGACCTGCTGGCAGTCGTCCATCAGCTTCGACAGCATGTCGAGCCGCTGCAGCATCGCCTCGCCGTGCTGCGATTGCGCGGCCAATGCCTGCACGCCGGCACGGTCGGCAGTCAGGCCCAGGCTGCCGAGCAACTGGCTGCGGCGCTGGCCATGCTGCTCGAGCAAGATGATCAACGACTGCTTGCGGGCCAGGATCTGCTCCAGCAACGGCATGTCGCGGCCGTGCAGGGCGATCGCCTCCTTGTTCAGGAGGTCGAGCAGTTCCTGCATCGGGGCAATGTCATCTTCCATCAGTTGCAGCAAGGTCGTGTCGTGCATGGCTAACTCTTGGCTTTTCAAGCGTCCGTGAAGTCAGCGCGCCGTAGGGTCAGCGCTGGGCTTCGAAATCAAGCAGTTTGCTGGCGACCCGGCCGGCATCGACCTGGTAGCTGCCATCGGCGATTGCCTGCTTCAACTGGGCCACGCGGGCGTTGTTGACCACTGGCTCGTCGCGCAGCTTGTCGCTGATCTTTTGCAACTGCTTTGCCTCTTGGCTGAGGTGTACCGCTTCTCCGCTGGCGCTGGTGCCGCTGGCGGCTTCCGGGCTGGCTGCCGGTTTTTCGGCGCTGCCGTGCGCGCTGTTGCCGCGCACGCCGCCCGTGACGGACGGAGAGTTATTCAAACGACTGAAGTCGATGACCATGATCAGAAACCTCTGGGTATTTGGACGCTTGCCTTGTTTTCGGCCAACCCGATAGAAACTTTAGGCACAAATGCACAGCCGCCTGTCAGCAAGCTCGCGAACCCGTGTTCTGACACAGTTTAGAAAAAGCGGTTCCTCTCTGCCAGCGCAATCTGGCGGCTGGCCTACATGCTCACCTCGACCTGGCCCGGGCCGGTCACCCTGGCCTTGACCACCCGCTTGGAATTCAGGTTGCGCACCCGAATCTGCTCGCTCAGGCCTCCCTTGGCCAGCGCTTCGCCGGGCATGCGCACACTCAGGCTGCCGCTGCGGGCGATGATCACCACATGGTCGCCCTTGCGTACCACCTCGGCCTGCTCAAGGTGCTGCGGGGTGAGCACCTGATCGATCACCGTGGGGCGCAGCATCTTCATGCCTACCGCCTGGTCCAGCTCGGTCAGGAAGCCCTGGCCCAGGGTGCCCACATCGCGCTCGCGCAGGGCCACGTCGCCTTCGCCCACCACGTTGTCACGCTTGAGCGGGCGGGTTACCACTACCACGTCGCGGAACAGGCGCACGGTAGCCGGCACAAACACCGTCCACGGTGCGGCGCTGTC
>NZ_JABMCN010000265.1 GCF_013179515.1 Pseudomonas sp. CM27 | reverse complement strand
TTCGATTTATTGGATGGTTTCGACCAGCTCTATGCCGGCCTTTCCGTTTCCATGCGCGAAAAAATGTTCGGCTTTACGTTCAGGCTGGATGCGATCGGCACGTTCGACGCTTGGCTGAAGGAGTATGGCAATCACTACGAGCAGTTGATCAACCAGATATTTGAGCAGGTGGTACACCGACTCGATGCGTTGGACAGTGCTCCACAGCGCGCGCGCCTGTTCTCATTGCATACCCAGTTGATCGGCTTGCGTCCAATATTGCTGGGCTTCTTGAAAGAAACCCTGGCAAGTGATCGCTACACCACGCCGGCCTTGGTACGGGGTGTGTATTGGTCCTCGGTCATCCAGCAAGGTGACATGCTCAATGCGTTCGTTCGCGAGGCAGCGCAACCCTACAAAACGAAGCTCCCTCTCCTTGAGGGTAAGGTGCAAGGCAAGGCGCTGGCGTACTTCATCCAGCATGCGTTCGCGCGCATCATCTATAAGGAAGCTGGACTTGCCGGGGACAACATCAAGGTGGCGCGCAACAAGCGTCAGTTGCTGTGGGTCGGGTCCGGGGTAGGCATTCTGGCTTTCTGTGTCGCCATCGCCAGCTGGCAACGCTACTCCGATATCAATGCCGCCAAGGCAGCCAGCGTGCTCGCTAAAAGCAGGGAGTACAGCCATCATGAAGTGGATCAGCGCCTGGATCCAAGCGGCCGCAATCTGCTGGAGCCGCTGGACCAGATCCGCGATGCGGTATCGGTGTTTGGCGACTATCGCGCCGCATGGCCGGGTGTTTCCGATTTTGGCGTGTATCAGGGCCGGGTCATCGGCCCGCGTGTCGATGAGGCCTACCTCAGCTTGCTCTCCAAGCGATTCTTGCCGGCCTTGGCCAGTGGCGTGATCGACGCCATGGAGGCGGCGCCGCCAGGCAGTGAACAGCAAATGGCCGCCCTGAGGGTTTACCGCATGCTGGAAGACCGCCAGAACCGGCGGCCTGGATGGGTGGAAGAGTGGATGGCTCGCCAGTGGCAGCAGAAATTTCCCGGCCAAGGCCAACTGCAACGCGACCTCATGCGGCATCTGAACTACGCCCTGGTCTATGCCGATGCTGACCTACCGCAGTACACCCAGCGTATCGCCGTGGTCCAGGAGGCCTTGCGCAAGGTGCCGTTAGCCGAGCGGGTTTATGCTGGCCTCAAGCAGCAGGCTGGTGAGCAATTGCACACCGGGTTGGACCTTCGTCATCAGGTCGGGCCGGCCTTCGATGTGGTGTATCAGCCGACCATCGGCGCCGGAAAGGGCGGTGCTATCCTGCTGCCGCCGATGCTCACTGCCAAGGGCTTCAAGGAGTACTTAGAGCCACGCAGCCAGAGCTTCGCCGATATGGCGATGATCGACCAATGGGCGCTGGGTGAGCGTGGTCAACTCGATTACTCGGATGCGGACCGGGAGGCGCTGAGCGAACGGCTGCGCAACTTGTATAGCGCCGATTTCATCGACAGTTGGCGCCGTGCCCTGAACGCCTTCTCGGTAGCTGACTTCCTCGACCTGGACCATGGCGTCACGATCCTGCAGCAGTTGACCGGCCCTGCGGCGCCGCTGCATCGGCTGCTGGATACGGTGAAGGACAATACCTCGCTTTCATCGGCTGAAGTTGTCGACGCCGGGTACGAAGCCAAAGCGGTATTGCCCAAAGGCAGTAAGCCAGAGCAACAACAGGCCTGGGCTATCCAGCGTGCATTTGCAGGGCTGAGCGCCATGTTGCAGGCAACGGGTGAGAAACCGAGCTATTACGATGAAACCCTTGGCGCCATTACCGCCGTGCATGACTACGCGAAGGCGGTGCAGGGCAGCCCCGACAGAGGTAAAGCTGCACTCCAGGCTGTGCATCAACGTTTCTCGATGACGGGGCAGGATCCAATTGGCACCTTGCAGCGAGTCTCTACTGGCTTGCCAGAGCCGATCAACCACCAAGTCAGGAAACTGGCCGATCAAACGGCACAAATGCTTAACATCGAAGCCCTGCGCGAGCTGGAGCGGCGCTGGGATGCCGAGGTGTACAGCTTCTTCCAGCAGCGACTGGCTGGGCGCTATCCCTTTGTGGCCAGGGCGCCCGACGCGTCCCTGGATGACTTCGAGGCGTTCTTCGGGCCGAAAGGGCGGCTGCAGCAGTTCAATGATCAGTACCTGAAGGTCTTCCTGAAGGACAACTTTGAAGCCCTGCAGGCCGGCCAGAAAGGGCACTCGTTGATTCGCAGCGACGTGATCGAACAGCTGGAGCGGGCAGACCGCATCCGCGAAACGTTCTTCGATCAGCGCGGCAACCTGAGCGTGCAGTTCAGCATCGAACCGCTGGGGCTGAGTGCCAACCAACGCACAAGCTTGTTGGACCTGGACGGCCAGTTGATTTCCTACACCCATGGCCCGCGCCAGATCACCGGCATCGTCTGGCCCAATACCTTGGGGCAGCAGGTGCGTAGCAACCTGACTTTGCTCAGGCAGAACGGCAATAGCAGCAGCCTGGAGTACAGAGGGCCGTGGTCGATGTTCCGCTTGCTCAGCCGTGGCTCGCTCAATGGGCGCACGGCTACCAGCGTGGACCTGAGCTTTCGCACCGGCGATGGTGTGATGCGCTATCGACTGAACGCCGCGAAGGCCTTTAACCCCATCACGCAAGAACCTTTCAAAGACTTCAAGCTACCGCGTGGGTTGTTGCAGCAATCGCACAAGCTGACGCCAACCCCGCAGGCCAGTCTATAAGCGATTCAAGGAGTAGCTCATGCAAACGGAAGAGCGAGTGAAACCGCTGAACTACTGTACGCAAGCCATTGAGCAATTGGAGTCGTGAATGCGTACTGTTCGTAAGGATAGGCCCGGCATCTTGCATGCCCATCATGTCTTGGTGAGGCTGTTGCGTGAAAGCGTCAAGTTCATCTTGCCCAATTGCGCCGAGTTGGTAGACATGGGCGAAATCCGCCAGGCACATCTGGACCTGGCAAGACTGCCCTGTCCTGTGGTCGCGCTGGAATCGCCTTGGGTGTTCGTCGGCAACGAAGGCGAAGATAAGCCAGGGTTTCACCGGTCAACCAAGCGGATTGCCTGGTGCATCACCATGGGGCCGGCGAACACACCTTCCCGACATCCCCGCCGAAGGCCATGGTGTCCACCTATGAAGGTGACCCCGGGTGGCGGCTGGGTTATCAGCGCAGTGCAGGCTTGTTGATTTGCTTACCCGCCTGGGACGCCACTTCCAGGGCTTGCCCATCCCGTTGCTTGCCCTGGCGCGCCAGGCCTTCGAGCTGGGGTATCAGCATGCCTTCCGGCAAATGCCGCCAGAAACGGCCGGGCATGTGCAGGCGCAGGGCATCGGGGTTGAGGCGGGCGGGGTTGAAGGTATGACGGTAATAAGTGCGCCATAGCTCGGCGCCCGGGTCTTCGGCGTTGCGTGCCCACTGGCGCCAGGCCTCGGGGCACTGGCGCTGGTAATCGAAGGCCTGGCCGTCGAAACGGATACCATCCTGCGGGGTTGCGATCAACCAGCGCAACCGCCCCAGGCGATCGGCGAAGTGCGGGCTGGCGCTTTGCAGAATATCGTGCGCCGGCTCGTGATAGGCCACCAGATCCAGCTGCAAGTGCTCGACCAGCTCCTCAGGCAGCGGTACGAAGCGCACAAAGGCATGCAGGTGATGCGCCTCACGGCTGACCTGCTTGATCCGCCGCTGCAGTTCGCTGCCCAGGCGGTCACCGGCCAGCATCGCGGTGCGGTCGCCATGGGCGACGCGCCACAGTACCTCGTACAAAAGGTTCCAGCGTTGTTCGCCCCGGTAGCGCGAAGCCTGCTCCAGCTGGCCCAGCAGTGCCGCCGGGACCTTGGCCCGGAACGGACCGGGGCCTGGCGGGAGCGCAGCCGGTACCGCCAGCAAGTCCGCCATCGGCCCTTGCGACCAGGTCACTTGCGAGGGGTCAATGTCGTGCCCCAACAATGACCGCGCCTGCTCGCGCCAGGTGGCGAACAGGTCTGCGCAGTCGAGCGCAATCACCCCCACAACCCCATCTGCACCGGCGCTTGCGGTTCACGCAACCGCGCCCGCAGCAGCCCGCTGCGCAGCTCGGCCTGCTGCGGGCGGTAGTCGCTGGTGACGATGAAAGGCCGGGCCTTTTCCAGCACGCAGCGCAGCTGGATCAGGTCGTCGTAGCGAATGCGCCGTTCCCGCCGCAGCGCAACCAGGCGCTGCACGCTGCGCAGGCCGATACCCGGAATGCGCGCCAGCAGGGCGGGTTCAGCGCGGTTCACGTCCAGCGGGAAGACATCGCGGTTGGCCAGTGCCCATGCCAGCTTGGGGTCGATGTCCAGAGCCAGGTTGCCAACCTGGCCGAGCAATTCGCCCGCCTTGTAGCCGTAGCCACGCAGCAGGAAGTCAGCCTGGTACAGGCGGTGCTCGCGCAGCAGTGGCGGCGCGGCCAGGGGCACACTGCCGGGGCTGTCGGGGATCGGACTGAAGGCTGAGTAGTACACACGCTTCAGGCCATAACCCTGATACAGCGATTCGGAATTGCGCAGCAAGGTGCTGTCGTCAGTGCTGTCGGCGCCAACGATGACCTGGGTGCTCTGCCCGGCGGGAGTGAAGCGTGGTGCCTTGGGCTCGTTGGCGACAGCCTGCTGGCCCTGATGGATTACGCCCATGGCCTGGCGAATGGTATGTGCGTGCTTTTCCGGCGCCAGGCGCTTGAGGCTGGCATCGGTGGGCAGTTCGATGTTGACGCTGAGGCGGTCGGCCAGGCGACCGGCCTCCTCGATCAGCAGCGGGTCGGCATCGGGGATGGTCTTCAGGTGAATGTAGCCGCGGAAGTTGTGCTCTTCGCGCAACAGCCGAGCCACGCGGATCAGCTGCTCCATGGTGTAGTCCGCCGAGCGTATGATGCCGGAGCTGAGAAACAGCCCGCTGATGCAATTGCGGCGGTAGAAGTCCAGGGTCAGGCGCACTACCTCTTCAGGGCTGAAGCGGGCGCGCGGCACGTTGCTGGAGCGGCGGTTCACGCAGTACTGGCAGTCGTACAGGCAAAAGTTGGTCAGCAGTATCTTCAGCAGGGATACGCAGCGGCCATCGGGTGTGTAGCTGTGACAGATGCCCATACCGTTGGTCGCCCCCAGCCCGTCGCCGCCACGTGAATTGCGCTTGGGCGCGCCACTGCTGGCGCAGGAGGCGTCGTACTTGGCGGCGTCGGCGAGGATGCCGAGTTTGGCGATGAGTTGCATGGCACTGGCTCGCGATACTGAATATTCATACAGTATTTTGAGAAGCGCCCGATTGCAAGTTCAGAGTAGGCAGCCCGTCGTAATTATCGCCGCGCAAACCCGACTAAATCCGTCAGCTAAGCTTGTGGCTGGACATTTACGGATAGCAACGAGGTACGGGAGAGGTTATGAAGATCACCATCAAGCCGGAACTGGCGCTGGCCGGCCTGGCGCTGGCGCTGGGCATGTTCAATGCCCAGGCAGCGGAAACCAGAAAGGTCGATGTGATGCTGGTGGGTGGCGGCATCATGAGTTCAACCCTGGCCGTCTGGCTAAACGAGCTGGAGCCGGGCTGGTCGATGGAAATGGTCGAGCGCCTGGACAAGGTGGCCGAAGAAAGCTCCAACGGCTGGAACAACGCCGGTACCGGGCACTCGGCACTGGCGGAACTCAACTACACCCCGGAAAAAGACGGCAAGGTCGATATCAGCAAGGCGGTGGAGATCAACGAGTCGTTCCAGGTCACGCGTCAGTTTCTCGCCTGGCAGGTGAAGCAGGGCGTATTGAAGAACCCGCACTCGTTTATCAATACCACCCCGCACATGAGCTTTGTGTGGGGCGATGACAATATCCGCTTCCTGAAAAAGCGCTACGAGGCGCTGCAGGCCAGCCCGCTGTTCAAGCCCATGCAGTATTCCGAAGACCACGAGCAGATCCGCAAGTGGGTACCGTTGATGATGGAAGGCCGCGACCCCAACCAGAAGCTGGCGGTAACCTGGACGCCGATCGGCACCGACGTCAACTTTGGCGAAATCACCCGGCAATACGTGGGCTACCTGCAGACACGGCCGAACTTTGACCTGAAGCTGTCCAGCGAAGTACAAGACATCACCCGCAACGATGACGGGTCGTGGCATGTGGAATACAAGAACCTCAAGGATGGCAGCAAGGCGGCCACCGACGCCAAGTTCCTGTTCATTGGCGCAGGCGGCGCAGCGTTGCCACTGCTGCAGAAGTCGGGCATCGACGAAGCCAAGGACTATGCCGGCTTTCCGGTCGGGGGTTCGTTCCTGGTCACCGACAATCCGGTCATCGCCCAGCGCCACATGGCCAAGGCCTACGGCATTGCCGCCACCGGCGCACCACCGATGTCGGTGCCTCACCTGGACACGCGGGTGCTCGATGGCAAGCGCATGATCCTGTTCGGGCCGTTCGCCACCTTCTCGACCAAGTTCCTCAAGCAAGGCTCGTTGCTCGACCTGCTGGCCAGCACCAGCGTGCACAACGCCTGGCCGATGGTGCGGGTAGGGGTACGCGAGTTCGACCTGGTGCAGTACCTGATCGGCCAAGTACTTCAATCCGACGATGACCGCTTCGAGGCGCTGCGCACCTACTTCCCCGAGGCCAAGCAGGGCGACTGGCGGCTGTGGCAGGCGGGCCAGCGGGTGCAGATCATCAAGAAAGACCAGGCGTTGGGGGGCGTTCTCAAGCTGGGTACGGAAGTGGTGGTGTCCAGGGACGGCAGCATCGCCGGCTTGCTCGGCGCGTCACCGGGCGCCTCGACTGCACCACCGATCATGCTCGATGTACTGAACAAAGTGTTCAAGGACAAGCTGGCATCGCCTGAGTGGCAGGCGAAGATCAAGCAGATCATTCCGTCGTACGGCATGCGCCTGAACGACCACCCCGACCTGGTACAGAAGGAGTGGGCGTACACCAACGAGGTGTTGCAGCTTGATCCACCTGTGACCGCCGCCACACCCTGAATTCAGCTTATTGCCCGGAGACCTGTGCTGCTGCGTGCAGGCCCTCGGGCATTGTGGCCCAGGCAAAGCGATACACGTTGTGAGGGGCAGCGGCCTGGCACTGGCCATTGTCGGCATCGGCGCCGACCACATACCACTCGGCCCGCGAGGTTTCGCCCAGCTTGCGCGCCTTGTCGGCGCTGAAGCAGCGGCCCAGCTCCGTGGCCGGGATCAGGGCAAAGGCCGCCGGATTCTGACGCAGCCAGTAAGCGGCAGAATCGGCCCTGGACTGGCCGGTAAAACCGAAGTGCACGATGGGTTGCCGGGCAAACAGCCAGTGCCCTTCGCGCCAGTTCACCAGTACCAGTTCGGCGCCGCCAGTGGCGCGTGCGGCTTCGCTCATCAGCGTGTCGTGCGGGTTACGGCCTTCCTTGACGGGCTCGATGAAACCGCGGGCAAACCACAGCGCAAACCATACCAGAGCCACGGTGGTAAACGCCTTGCGCCAGCCTGGCCGCTGCTGCAACCAGCGCTTGAGCAACCACGGCACCAGCGGCGCCATGGCCAGCACCAGGCCTGGCAGCGCCGGGAAGATGTACAGCTTGCGCTTGCCACTGCTGAGGCTGAAAAACAGCAGCACCAGTGCCACCCAACCCAGCAGCAGCAGGTAGCGGCCGTCGTGTTTTTGCAATTGCCGGCGCCACGCCGGTACCAGCCAGGGCAGGGCCAGGATCAGCGGCAGCCAGTACTTGGGAATGACCTTGACGAAGAAGTACCAGAAGGGTTCGCGATGGTCCCAGGCGTTGGCATAGCGGCTGGCGGTTTGACGCAACAGGATTTCCTTCAGGTAGGCCACCTCTGCCGCACCACCACCCTGGGCAATCGACACCAGCAGCGGCAGCAGCCAGACCGCGCAACCGGCCAGCAGGCACAGCAGCCCCAGGCTCCAGCGCCAACCCTGGCCCCGCATGGCGACCACGCCGCCCCAACGCTGACGCACCGCCCAGGCGTAGGGCAGCAGCATCAGTGCCGGAACAAAGCCCACCCC
>NZ_JABMCN010000264.1 GCF_013179515.1 Pseudomonas sp. CM27 | reverse complement strand
GCCTGGAGCCACTTTCTCGACCGCGTCGGTCTGGGTGTTGCCCAGAGGACCTTTGCCGTCGATCGGGTTACCCAGTGCGTCGACAACGCGGCCCAGCAGTTCCTTACCAACCGGAACTTCCAGGATGCGGCCGGTGCACTTGGCGCTCATGCCTTCGGCGAGGGTGTCATAGGCACCCAGGATCACTGCACCTACGGAGTCTTGCTCCAGGTTCAGGGCCATGCCGTAGACGCCGCCAGGGAACTCGATCATTTCGCCGTACATGACGTCGGCCAGACCGTGGATCCGCACGATACCGTCGGATACCGAAACAACGGTACCTTCGTTACGGGCTTGGGAGCTCACATCGAGGTTGTCGATGCGGCCCTTGATGATTTCACTAATTTCGGAAGGATTGAGTTGCTGCATTGCTCTGCTGCCCCTTCAAACTCAAGATTTCAATGCTTCGGCCAGTTTCGCGATTTTGCCGCGAACAGAGCCATCGATTACCAGGTCACCAGCGCGGATGACGACGCCGCCAATCAGGCTGGCATCCTCCGACGCGTGCAGGCGCACTTCCTGGCCTAGCCGTGCACTGAGAACCTTGGCGAGTTTGTCTTGCTGTTCTTGGTTCAACGCGAAGGCACTGGTGACTTCCACGTCCACGGACTTCTCTTGCTCGGCCTTGTACAGGTCGAACAGAGCGGCAATCTCCGGCAGAAGCAGGAGACGGTCGTTTTCCGCGGCAACATGAATGAAATTCTGTGCCTGTGCATTGAACTTGTCACCGCACACGTCAATGAACGTGGCGGCCTTTTCTGCGCTCGTCAGTCGCGGGGCCTTGAGCAGGCGCTGCATGGTGTCGTCTTGCGACACCGCAGCAGCCAGGCCGAGCATGGCTGACCAATTGGCCAGTTGCTGATGGGCCTGGGCATGCTCAAAGGCAGCCTTAGCGTAAGGTCGGGCCAACGTGGTCAGTTCTGCCATGATCGCCCTCGCTTAAATTTCAGCGGCCAGTTTGTTAACCAGCTCCGCATGCGCGTTTTGATCGATTGTGGCGCCAAGGATCTTTTCAGCACCGCCAACAGCCAGAGCACCCACTTGGGCACGCAGGGCGTCTTTGGCACCGTTCAGTTCCTGTTCGATCTCGGCCAGAGCCTGAGCTTTCACACGGTCAGCTTCGACGCGGGCCTGTTCACGGGCTTCCTCGACAAGCTGAGCAGCGCGTTTCTTGCTTTGCTCAATGATTTCGGCTGCCTGTGCTTTAGCTTCACGCAGTTGCTGGCCCGCTTTCTCTTGGGCCAGCTCCAGGTCGCGAGCTGCGCGGTTGGCAGCGTCCAAACCGTCGGCAATCTTCTTTTGGCGCTCTTGCAGAGCAGTGATGACCGGAGGCCATACATACTTCATGCAGAAGAGTACAAAAATCAGGAAGGCAACGGATTGGCCAATCAGGGTTGCATTAATGTTCACGCCAACACCTCGCTCGGTCTTAATTCATCACAGCCATCAACTCGTGGTTACGAGTGATTAGCCGGCGATCTGACCAACGAACGGATTCGCGAAGGTGAAGAACAGAGCGATACCAACACCGATCATGGTTACGGCGTCGAGCAGACCGGCAACGATGAACATTTTGACCTGCAGCATTGGAACCATTTCTGGCTGGCGAGCAGCGCCTTCCAGGAATTTGCCGCCCAGCAGGCCGAAACCAATGGCGGTACCCAGAGCACCCAGGCCGATCAGCAGAGCAACAGCGATAGCGGTCAGACCAACTACAGTTTCCATCTTTCCTCCCGACTTTTACGTCGTATTGGTTAGGTTTTTAGTTTGAAGCGGTAAAACAAATCGTTAGGTACAGCATGCCCTTGCGGACTTTTTAAGCCCTCCCCCCAAACCGACGGGGAAGGCTATCAGACACGCCAGGCGGTCTTAATGGTTATCTTCGTGAGCCATCGACAGGTAGACGATGGTAAGCATCATGAAGATGAAAGCTTGCAGGGTGATGATCAGGATGTGGAACACAGCCCACGCCCACTGCAGCACCACGCCCAGGCCGCTGAGCCAGAGCAGGCCGGAGCCGAACATCACCGCGATCAGGATGAACACCAGCTCGCCGGCGTACATGTTGCCGAACAGACGCAGTGCCAGCGAGATCGGCTTGGCGATCAGGGTGACGAATTCCAGCAGGAAGTTGACCGGAATCAGCAGGATCTGCAGGAAGATGTTCTTGCTGCCGAACGGGTGCAGGGTCAGCTCACCGAGGAAACCGCCCAGGCCCTTGACCTTGATGCTGTAGAAAATGATCAGGGCGAACACGCAGAAGGCCATTGCCAGGGTCGCGTTCGGGTCGGTGGTCGACACGGCGCGGAACGGAATGTGCGGGTCACCGGAAATCAGGATGGCCAGCTGAGGAATCCAGTCGACCGGTATCAGGTCGACGGCGTTCATCAGGAATACCCAGACGAAAATCGTCAGTGCCAGGGGTGCAATCACCGGGCTGCGGCCGTGGAAGGAGTCCTTCACGCTGCCATGGACGAAGTCGACCATCACTTCAACGAAGTTCTGCAGGCCGCCGGGTTGGCCGGAAGTCGCCTTCTTGGCCGCCATGCGGAAGATGAACAGGAAGATCAGACCCAGCGCGACGGACCAACCCAGGGTGTCCACGTGGAACGCCCAGAAGCCCATTGCCTTGGCTTCTGCAGCCGAATGGGCAAAGCCCCAGCTGCCGTCTGGTAATTGACCATAGGTCAGGTTCTGCAAGTGGTGCTGGATATAACCCGAAGCGGTTTCTTCTGCCATGGTTGCCTCAAACGCCCTAAGGTCTCGAAAGTCTTTTATTCATCAGCAGGGGCGCGAACCAGCTGACCCAAAGGGTCAACACGAAGACGCCGAATACTGCTAGCGGCGCCAGTGGCTTCACTCCTGCGAAGGTCAGTGCAAAAAGCACTGCCGTCAAAATCATCTTGCCTGCCTCGCCAGCGTAAAACGACTTGACGATAGCTTGTGCCGCCCGTGCCCCGCTGAAGCGAAAAGCCTTCCAGGCGAAATACACATTGGGCAGCCAGGCAATCAAACCTCCGCAAAGGCCTGAATATCCACTGACCACCCCTTTCCACTGCCACAACACCAATGTTGCCAGCAGCAGTACGACAAATTGAGCCAGCAGTACCGGAAAAACCGCCCAGCGATGGAAAGGCAGGCGGTTTGGCGTGCGGATTTCCATCAACCTGCTCCTCGGAAGTCGACCAACAAGTCAGTTATGACTTGGCATAATTTGTGCCGACAAAATGCGCGCAGAGTATAGGGGTGGATTAACCCCTATTCAACTCTTCGGTAGTGATTTCCGACTGCGCGCTACAACAGGAATTGTTTCAGCGGATGTGAGCAAGCACGCCTTGCAACTCGTCAAGCGAGTTGTAACGGATAACCAACTGGCCTTTACCCTTGTTGCCATGACGGATCTGCACGGCCGAGCCCAGGCGCTCTGCGAGCCGCTGTTCAAGGCGTGCGATATCCGGATCAGGTTTGCTTGGTTCGACCGGATCAGGTTTGTCGCTGAGCCACTGGCGCACCAGTGCCTCGGTCTGGCGCACGGTGAGGCCACGTGCGACAACATGACGCGCCCCCTCCTCCTGACGGCTTTCGTCCAGGCCGAGCAATGCACGTGCGTGGCCCATCTCCAGATCACCGTGGGCGAGCATGGTCTTGATCGCTTCCGGCAGGGTGATCAGGCGCAGCAAGTTGGCCACGGTTACCCGTGACTTGCCCACGGCGTCGGCTACCTGCTGCTGGGTGAGCTCGAACTCCTGCTGCAGGCGCTGCAGCGCCATGGCCTCTTCCAGCGGGTTGAGGTCTTCGCGCTGGATATTCTCGATCAGCGCCATGGCGATGGCAGCCTCGTCGGGCACTTCGCGGACCATGGCCGGGATCGTGTCCAGGCCGGCCTGCTGGGTGGCGCGCCAGCGGCGCTCACCGGCGATGATCTCGTAGCGGTTGTCGCCGATGGGGCGCACCACGATCGGCTGCATCACGCCGTGGCTGCGAATCGAGTGCGCCAGCTCTTCCAGCGCCTGCGGGTCCATGTCCCGTCGTGGCTGGTACTTGCCACGCTGGATCAGCTCGACCGGCAGGTGTTGCAGTTCTTTCTGGTCGATCTTCACAGCCTGCTCTTCGAGCGCGCTGACGGAAGGACCACTGAGCAGTGCATCCAACCCACGTCCGAGACCCCGTTTCTTGACGGCCATACGGATTCCTTAAGTTGTTTGTGCAGTGCGGGATTGACGACGTTGACGGCGGACCAGTTCCCCAGCCAAGGCCAGATACGCCAGCGCGCCACGCGACTGCTTGTCGTAGGCCAGGGCCGGCATGCCGAAGCTGGGGGCCTCGGCCAGGCGGATGTTGCGCGGGATCACCGTGTCGTACAGCTGCGGACCGAAGTGCTCCTTGAGCTGCGCCGAGACATCGTTGTTCAGGCTCAGGCGCGGATCGTACATCGTCCGCAACAAGCCCTCGATCTTCAGCTCCGGGTTCAACCGGGCGGCGATGCGCTTGATGTTATCCACAAGGTCGCTGAGCCCTTCCAGCGCGTAGTACTCGCACTGCATCGGGATGATCACGCCATCGGAAGCGACCAGGGCGTTGAGGGTGAGCATCGACAGCGACGGCGGGCAGTCGATGAGGATGTAGTCGTAGTTCTCGCGGATTGGCGCCAGCGCATTGCGCAGACGGCTTTCCTTGACCTGCATTTCCAGCAACACCACTTCGGCGGCGGTCAGGTCACGGTTGGCCGGCAGCAACTGGAAACCACCGTGTTCGGAGTAATGCATGGCCTGAGCCAGGTCGCATTCCCCGATCAGCAGGTCGTAGACCGAGTGCTCGAGCTCGTGCTTGTCCACACCGCTGCCCATGGTGGCGTTGCCTTGCGGATCGAGGTCGATCAGCAGCACACGACGTTTGGTCGCGGCCAGCGAAGCAGCGAGATTGATACAGGTGGTGGTCTTGCCCACACCACCTTTCTGGTTCGCGATTGCGAATACCTTAGCCATTGATGCGCGTGTTCCCAGTCATGCCTTGCGGCGCAGTATCAGCAGATGGCGCTGGCCCTGGCAACCCGGAACGGTCAGGGCCTGTTCGCTTTCCACTGTGAAGTCTGCGGGCAATGCTACCAGTTCATCGGCAGGATGCAGCCCCTTCATTGCAAGCCATTGCGTCCCGGTGTCGCCCAGATGGCGTGTCCAGTTGGTGAAGTTCTCCATGCTGCTGAAGGCACGGGAAATGATTCCGTCGAACGGTTGCGTCGGTTTGAACGCTTCGACCCGGCTGTGGATAACCGTCAGGTTGTCCAGCTTGAGCTCCATTTTCACCTGGGTCAGGAAGCGGGTTTTCTTGCCGTTGGAGTCCAGCACTGTCACGCGCTTGTGCGGGTGCAGGATAGCCAACGGAATACCGGGCATGCCACCGCCGCTGCCGACATCCAGCCAGTTGTCGCGCTCGCTGTGGATAAACGGCATGACACTGAGGCTGTCGAGCAGATGGCGCGAGACCATCTCGTCCGGGTCGCGCACGGCGGTCAGGTTGTAGGCCTGGTTCCATTTGATCAACAGGGCCAGGTAGCCAAGCAGCTGCTGGTGATTCGCTTCGCTCAGGTCGATACCGAGTTGGTTCGCACCTGTGGACAACTCTTCGGCGTGTTGCGGGGTGACCAGGGAACTCAAGCGCTTTGCTCCAATTCGCGGCCAGCGCCGCGTTTTTTCAAGTGAATCAGCAACAGGGAAATCGCCGCCGGCGTGACGCCCGGGATACGCGATGCCTGGCCCAGCGTCTCTGGGCGGGTCTGGCCGAGCTTGCCCTGGATTTCCTTGGACAGGCCGGAAATCGTCGTGTAGTCGATATCCACAGGCAAGCGGGTGTCTTCACTGGCGCGTAGACGGGCGATCTCGTCCTGCTGACGGTCGATGTAGCCGGCGTACTTGGTCTTGATCTCGACCTGTTCGGCAACCTGTGGATCAATCGGTTCCCCGCCGGTCGCTTGCATCAACCCGGCGTAGTCGATTTCCGGACGGGCCAGCAGGTTGAGCAGGCTGTACTCGTGGCTCAGCGGCGTGCCGAACTTATCCACAATGGCCTGGCCTTGCTCGGTGTTGGGCCGCACCCAGGTAGTTTTCAAGCGCTGTTCCTCACGCTCGATGCCGTCGCGCTTGGCGCAGAAGGCAGCCCAGCGCTGGTCGTCGATCAGGCCCAGTTCACGGCCCTTTTCGGTCAGGCGCAGGTCGGCGTTGTCTTCGCGCAGGATCAGCCGGTACTCGGCTCGCGAGGTGAACATGCGGTACGGCTCCTGGGTACCCAGTGTGATCAGGTCGTCGACCAGCACCCCGATGTACGCCTCGTCGCGGCGTGGGCACCAGCTTTCGCGGCCCTGGGCACGCAACGCAGCGTTGGTCCCGGCCAGCAGGCCTTGGGCCCCGGCCTCTTCGTAACCGGTAGTGCCGTTGATCTGGCCGGCGAAGAACAGGCCGCCGATGACCTTGGTCTCGAGGCTGTACTTGAGGTCACGCGGGTCGAAATAGTCGTACTCGATCGCATAGCCCGGGCGCACGATGTGGGCGTTTTCCATGCCGCGGATCGAACGGACCAGCTCCAGCTGCACGTCGAACGGCAGCGAAGTGGAGATACCGTTCGGGTACAGCTCATGGGTGGTCAGGCCTTCCGGCTCGATGAACACCTGGTGGCTTTCCTTGTCGGCGAAGCGGTGGATCTTGTCTTCGATCGACGGGCAATAGCGTGGCCCGACCCCTTCGATCACACCGGAGTACATCGGCGAACGGTCGAGGTTCGAGGCGATGATCTCGTGGGTGCGGGCGTTGGTGTGGGTAATCCAGCAACTCACCTGCCGCGGGTGCATTTCGGCATTGCCCATGAACGACATCACCGGGATCGGCGTATCGCCGGGCTGCTCGGTCATTACCGAGAAGTCCACCGAACGGCCATCGATGCGTGGCGGGGTACCGGTTTTCAGGCGGCCGACGCGCAGCGGCAGTTCACGCATGCGGTGGGCAAGGGCGATCGAAGGTGGATCGCCGGCGCGGCCGCCTGAGTGGTTTTGCAGACCAATGTGGATAAGGCCGCCGAGGAAAGTACCGGTGGTGAGGACCACCGAGTCGGCGAAGAAACGCAGGCCCATCTGGGTGACCACGCCCTTGACCTGGTCCTGCTCGACGATCAGGTCGTCGCAGGACTGCTGGAATATCCACAGGTTCGGCTGGTTTTCCAGGATCTCGCGCACCACTGCCTTGTAGATGGCGCGGTCGGCCTGTGCTCGGGTGGCGCGTACCGCCGGGCCCTTGCGGTTGTTCAGAACGCGGAACTGGATGCCGCTCTTGTCGGTGGCCAACGCCATGGCACCACCGAGGGCATCGATCTCTTTGACCAGATGGCTTTTGCCAATACCGCCGATGGCGGGGTTGCAGCTCATGTGACCGAGGGTTTCCACGTTATGGGTCAGCAGCAGGGTTTTAACACCCATGCGTGCAGACGCAAGCGCAGCCTCGGTACCGGCATGGCCGCCGCCGATGACGATCACTTCAAAACGGGAAGGGAAATCCACCACGCACCTCGTGCCTGTTTTTGCGAATAGAGAAGGTAAGCCGACAAGTATAGGGACTTCAGCCCCTTTAAAGAAACCGTCTGAGCAAATTTTGACCAGGCTGTGGATGAGTGGCGCACAACAGAAATCAACAGAACAGATTTATAAAAGCTTTGTTTTTATGTTTATTTTTATACACATGCATATCTGTGGATAAAGTCCTGTATCCCTTTATTCTCGCCATGTAGAGAGAAATTAAACCCTGTGGTTGGAGTACCCTGAGGGCTCTGGATAAGCGGATTTAGCCTGTGGATTAAATGGCTATTTATGCACAGGCCGTTTTACCCTCAGAAAAAACGCCCGCTTATCAACGGGGCTGAGGTAAGGTTTTCCACAGGGCTCCCGCGCTAAAATTCCGGCTTGTGAATAAAAAAGGTGCCCGTATAGCGTCCTGTCCAAGGTGATAATCACGCTCGAAGACAGCTCGATTGACCCGGCGCCGATCGGCCAGGACGGAAAATGGATAAATTTCAGGCAAAAAAATCTATGGTCACCCCATTTTTTGCAATACTGATTAACGGATGAAATGGATGGCTTGCTTAAATCTATCCGGCGTCAAATTGGGGCAAGCCCCGCGCCACGATGAGAGCCGCGCCTGACGATCCTT
>NZ_JABMCN010000263.1:2627-8234 GCF_013179515.1 Pseudomonas sp. CM27 | reverse complement strand
CCGAACTCAGTAGTGAAACGATGCATCGCCGATGGTAGTGTGGGGTCTCCCCATGTGAGAGTAGGTCATCGTCAAGATTCATTTCGCAAAACCCCTATCTGCGCATGCAGGTAGGGGTTTTGTCTTTAAGTAGGAACTACAGAGATTCGCAGGTACGTCCGAGGGACGGGCCAGCACACAGAATTTCTTGACGACCATAGAGCATTGGAACCACCTGATCCCATCCCGAACTCAGCAGTGAAACGATGCATCGCCGATGGTAGTGTGGGGTCTCCCCATGTGAGAGTAGGTCATCGTCAAGATTCAAACCCAAAGCCCCTGTCTGCGATGCAGACAGGGGCTTTGTCTTTTCCGGGCAGTGGTGGCTGATCAGAACTGATAGCTGACCGTTGCGCTGACGTTGCGCTCTTCACCCATGTAGCAGTAGTTCAGGCTGGCACACGAGGTGATGTAGCTTTCATTGGTCAGGTTGTTGGCGTTCAAGCGTACATCCACACCTGCGAGGCCGATCTTGCCCAGGTCATAGCCGATGGAAGCGTCGAACAGGGTGTAGGAAGGCACCTTCATGCTGTTTTCCGCATCGACCCAGCTGTACCCCACATAACGCACGCCACCGCCCAGCCGCAGGCCATCCAGAGCCCCCTGGTGGAAGTTGTAATCTGCCCACAGCGAGAGCATCTGTTTCGGTGCCTGGGTTGGCGAATTGCCTTTGTTGTCCAGGCTGCCGGACACCAGGCTCGGCATCGACTTGGAATACTCGATGTCGGTAAAGGTGTAGCCACCCAGCAGCTTCAGGCTGTCAGTGAGCTGAACATGCGCTTCCAGTTCAAGCCCTTGCGAACGAACTTCCCCGACAGGGCGATAGAAATCCTCGTTTGGCTGTTTCGACGCCAGGTTCTCCTGCTCGATGCGGAACACCGAAGCAGTGAACAGGTTGTCGCTGCCAGGGGGTTGATACTTGATACCGGCTTCCCACTGGGTGCCCTCCGTAGGTGCCAGCGGGCGGCCGTCCTGATCGGATACGGTATTGGGGTTGAACGACTCCGAATAGCTGATATACGGCGCAATGCCGTTCTCGAACAGGTAGAGCACCCCGGCGCGGGTAGTGAACCTGGAGCGCTGATCGCTGGCCTTGGTATCGCTGTCCCGGTTCTCTTCGGACACCTTTACCCAGTCCTGGCGAAGCCCGAGGGAAAAGCGCCACTGGTCCAGCTCGACCAGGTCCTGCAAGTACACGCCGGTTTGTTGCAAGCGCCGCTGGTAGCGGTTCTCGCCCAGCACCTGAAGGTTGCCATTACCGTACTGCGGGTTGCCGGCATCCAGTGGATCGACTGTGCCGTAACGCCAGGCCACGTCGGCTTTGCGGCGCTGATAGTCAGCACCCAGCAGCAGGGTATGCTTGGCCGCGCCAGTGAAGAACTCCGCCTGCAGCATGTTATCGATGATGTATGAATGCAGGCGCTCGTCGCCCCCGGTGTACGCGCGATTGAGGATGTTGCTGTCGGCATCGGCCCAACCGGCGGAGTACACCTGGTCCATCGACACATCCGAATCCTGATAACGGAAGTTCTGTCGTGCGGTGAAGACGTCGTTGAAGCGGTGCTCGAACTGGTAGCTGAAGGACTGTTGGGTGCGCTCGTAGTGGTCGATACCCGGTTCGCCCTCGAAGAAATGGTCCGACAGCCGCAAGCCGTTGCGCTGGTGCAGCATGCCGTCGGCAGGATTGCCGCCGTGGTACCCGCCGTTCGGGTCGTGTTGCAGGTAGGCTTGCAGGGTGAGCGAGGTGTCTTCGCTGAAGTCGATGCTGATTGCCGGCGCAATGGCGTAGCGTTCTTCCTTACTGTGGTCGAACTGTGTGTCAGAGGCATCCGCCAGGCCTGTCAGGCGGTAGGCGATGCGCTTGTCGTCATCTACAGGGCCGCTGAAGTCAAAACCCATGCCGCGCTGGCCCTGGGTGCCCACCGTCGCCTGCAGTTGATGGTAGGGCGTGAACTGTGGCTTCTTGGTAGTCAATGCCACAAGCCCTCCAGGCGAGCTACGGCCATATAGCACCGAAGAAGGCCCTTTGAGAATGTCGATACGTTCGAGGAAGTACGGGTCGACCTGCATGGTGCTGTAGGTGCCGTTGTCACCCATCGACTTGAGCCCGTCGACGTAGATGTTATCCACCGACCCATCATTGAAACCGCGCATCGCCACGTAGTCATAGCGATGAGTTGCCCCGTAGGGGTTGGTCAGTACACCGGGGGTGTAGCGCATGGCCTGGGCGACAGTCTGCGAGCCCTGATCGTCCATCTGCTGACGGGTAACCACCGACACCGATTGTGAGGTCTCCACCAGCGGCATGCTGGTCTTGGTTGCCACCTGGCTGTGGGTGGCGTTGTAACCCTCCATGCTGCCCAGGGCATTGCCCAGGCTGAAGCTACGGACGTCGGTGTCTGGCAATGACAGTGCAGCGCTTTGAGGTTGTGCCTGCAGCACGTAGTTGCGCTCGCCCTGGCTTATGGCCTGCAGGCCGCTGCCATTGAGCAACTGGCGCAGCCCCTGTTCGGCAGCGTATTGCCCCTGCAAGCCGTTGGACTGCAATCCATCGGTGAGCTGTGGCGTGCTCGACAGGGTGATGCCCGCCTGCCGTGCAAACTGGTTGAGCACGTCATCCAGCGGGCCGGCCGGGATCGCGTAGCTATGGCTGGCCTGGACGACACCAGCGGCGACCGAGAGCTGCGGGGCTGTGATCAGCCCCAAGGCGGTACCGAACAGGGCAGCCCGGACAGCTTTGCGCAAAATAGCTGATTGCAAAACAGGTCGAAAATCATTCAGGGGTGAAATGTGCGTGTGCACAGGGTCGGTTGGCATGAGCGGTCCGTTGGCAAGTTGAGGGGCAGAGGGGATTGCTTTCTGTCCTAGCCGGACCGGCATTCAAAACCCGCCAAAAAATCATCAGGGCCTGATCAAGCCTGCTGTTCTACCCGCACCCACCAGCGGGTACGTTGCAGCAGCCGCACAGGTAACGTCTGTGGCAGCAGCTGCAGCAGCCGCTCCGGGTCTTCGAGGCGGAACACCCCCGACAGGCGCAAATCCGCAATCTCGTCGCTACAGCCCAGATAGCCATGGCGATACCTGCTGACCTGCGCGAGAAAGTCGAACAGGCGCATGTCCCGGGTAACGATCAGCCCTTCGCTCCAGGCCATCGCGTCCATGTCGACATGTTCCAGCCGTTGTGCACCTTGTGCATCCAGGCGCCAGTCCTCCCCGGCTTCTATCCACTGCAGCTGGCCATTGCCTGGCCGGTGGATGGCCAGCCTGCCATGGCTGACGCTGACGCGGGTGCAGTCACTGTCCTGGCGAGCAACAAAGCGCCCTTCGAAACCTTCCAGCAAGCCGTCGCGGGTTTGTATCAGCAAGGGACGCTGCGCGTTCGACGCCTGGCTGCAGGTGATCATCAATTCCCCCTGCTTCAGGCGAACCAGACGCTGCCGGTCATTGAAGGCCAGGTCCACAGCACTGCGGGTATTGAGTTGCATGAGCGAGCCATCGGGAAGGGCATAACTGCGTCGCTCACCCGTATTTGTGGCGTAGTCGGATGCCCAGTCGCTCACCATCTCCAGGTCTTTGCCCAGCCATGCCGTCGTTCCTATCATGGCAACACCGCCCAGCAGCTTCAGTGCCTGCCGCCGCTGCAGGCGCCGCTGGCTGGTTTCCAGGGTGCGCAAGGCGACACCGGCGCCGGGGATGGCGCGCAGGTCGAGGTCCTGTTGCAGGTAAGTGACCCGTTGCCAGGCCAGTTCATGCTCGTGGCGGGCACTGCGCCATTGTGCGCACTGTTGTTGCAGGGCCAGGTCATGGCCGCTTTCGCGCAGCCTCAGCGTCCACTGGATGGCCTGCTTGACCGCTGTTGCGCCAGGCTGTGCGGCAGTCATCGTCTCAGCACTCGTCTTCGTAGCGCAGCACGTAGCAATGGTAGAGCGCATCAGCGATGTAGCGCTCCACGGTACGCACCGAGATGCCCATCTGGTCGGCAATGGCCTGGTGCTTCAGCCCTTCGCACTGGGCCAGCAGGAACGCGCGGCGTACTTTCGGCTTGAGGCCGTCGAGCATGCGTGCGATGCGTTCCAGCAGTTCCAGCAGCAGTTCACGGGTTTCGGCGGAAGGGGCTTGTGCTTCCGGCGCGTATGTCAGTGCCTCGAGGTAGGCCCTGTGCAGCTCCTCGCGGCGCCAATGATCGATCACCAACCCACGTGCGACCGTACGCAGGAAGGCTCTGGGCGTGTTCAGCTGGAGGGTTTCTCGCCGCTGCAGCAGGCGCACGAAGGTGTCCTGGGCAAGGTCGGCGGCATCGGCGGCATTGCCCAGCTTGCTGCGTAGCCAGGCATGCAGCCACCCATGGTGATCACTGTAAAGCGTTTGCACGGAGTCATTGCTGGACATGGGAGGAGGGCGCTGAGGTCAATGGACATGAATGATAATTAGTCTCATTGTTGGCATGGCCAGATGAATTTGCAACCCATCTGGTGCGCCGCGAGCTCCGCCGCTGAAGCGTCAGCGCCCCAGTTGGGTATCCAGATACTTGCGGATCACCCTTGCACCGCTATTCAGGTGCTGCTCCAGCACCGCTATCGCCTCATCTATCAGCTTGTCGCTGGCCGCATCCACCAAGGCGTTGTGATCGTCCTGGGTGAGCTTGCCCAGCCCCATGGATGAGAGATGAAAGCGCAGGAAGCGCTCCTCCTCGTTCAGCTCGTTCTCGATCAGGCGCAGCAGCTTCTTGTTCGGCGCCTTGCTGTACAGCGCCATATGGAAAAGGCGGTTCAAACGACCGATTTCGGCATGCCGGGTTTCGTTTTCCAGTTGCTGGATATACCCGCGGGCGCTGGTGATGTCGCTGGCATCGAGCAACGGAATGGACTGGCGCAGCGCTTCGCTCTCGAGCAATACCCGCAGGGCATAGGTGTCCACCGCATCCTCGCCGATCAGCGGCGCGACCACTGCGCCCTTGTGCATCTCCACCTTCAGCAACGATTGCGCTTCGAGTTGGCGCAGCGCTTCGCGCACAGGCATGCGGCTGACCCCGAACAAAGTGGCGAGCTCTTGTTGCCGCACCGCAGTACCTGGGGGTAAGCGGCCATCGAGAATGGCGCTACGCAGGCGTTCTTCGATCACGCCACGCGCCTGATGCGGCAGCAGCTGCTCGCTGGCCAGCACATTGCTCAGTTTGATTTTCTCGGCCACGTGACGCCTGCCTCAACGATGACAAAAGTTGGATCCAATGACACTAGTAACAGCTTGTAGGGGTGTCAAACCTGCTCTGCGCTGGCACGCGCGCCCCAAAAGCGCGGCTATGGTGGATGAAGTCGGCGGCCAAAGGAAGCAGCCTATAGAAGGATATATCCAGAAAGTGGAGGGTTGCTGACCGGCGGGGGCATGATTGCAGGGTGCCATTGTCTTTTGCCCTGGCAAGCCCCACCATCGCTGCTTTCGACTGGCCGGAACAGGGCTTCGCAGTGGCGATATCCTGGATGCTCAAAACCGTTGTGCGACGCGTCGGCCTGGCCGGGCTGCTGGGCTGCCTGCTGCTCGGCGGTTTGCATGCGGACTGGGATTTCTCCC
>NZ_JABMCN010000263.1:0-2528 GCF_013179515.1 Pseudomonas sp. CM27 | reverse complement strand
CTGGCCGGAACAGGGCTTCGCAGTGGCGATATCCTGGATGCTCAAAACCGTTGTGCGACGCGTCGGCCTGGCCGGGCTGCTGGGCTGCCTGCTGCTCGGCGGTTTGCATGCGGACTGGGATTTCTCCCAGATCAGCCGCCAGTCGCAGGCCCTCTATGGGCCGCTGGGTGCCGGGCAAAGCCGCATCGATGCCTGGCAGAACCTGATGGCCACGCAAAAGCAGGGGACCGAGCTTGAGCGCTTGCAAGTGGTCAACCGCTTCTTCAACCAGCAACTGCGCTATGTAGAGGATATCGACCTGTGGCATGAGGTCGATTACTGGGCGACGCCGGTGCAGGCACTGATCAAAGGTGCCGGGGACTGCGAGGACTACGCCATTGCCAAGTATTTCAGCCTGCGGCGCATGGGCATCCCCAGCGACAAACTGCGTATCACCTACGTAAAGGCGCTGCGGCAGAACCGGGCGCATATGGTGCTGACCTATTATTCAAGCCCACAGGCCCAACCCTTGGTACTCGACAGCCTGATGGACGCCATCAAGCCGGCAAGCCAGCGTACCGACCTGCTGCCGGTGTATGCCTTCAATGGCGAAGGGTTGTGGCTGACGGGTGCCACGGGCAACAAGAAAGTCGGCGATACCAAGCGGTTGTCACGCTGGCAGGATTTGTTGAAAAAAATGCAGGTCGAAGGGTTCCCGGCCGAGCCGGTTTACTGAAGGAGCACAGATGTCACTGTTCAAACAATTGCTGTTGGCCATTTGCCTGTTCCTGGTGGTCGCCTTCAGTGGCAGTTTCATGGTCAGCCTGGAAAGCTCGCGCAGCCAGTATGTCAACCAGCTGCGCTCGCATGCCCAGGATGCGGCAACTGCGCTGGCGCTGTCGCTGACGCCGAACATCGATGACCCGGCGATGGTCGAGCTGATGGTCAGTTCGATCTTCGACAGTGGTTACTATTCGAGCATCAAGGTCGTCGACCTGGGCTCCAATGCCGTGCTGGTAGAGCGCCACGCCGAGCCTGACCCGGGTGGCGTGCCACGCTGGTTCGTGCAGTTGATCGGCCTGGAAGCAGCCGGTGGCGATGCCATTGTCAGCCGCGGCTGGCAGCAGGCCGCGCGCGTCGAAGTGATCAGCCACCCGATGTTTGCCATTGCCAAGCTCTGGCAAAGCGCGCTGGGCAGCCTGGGCTGGTTGCTGGTGTGTGGCGCTGCCAGTGCCGTGCTCGGCGCCTTGCTGTTACGCCGCCAGTTGCGGCCGCTGGACTACATGGTCGAGCAATCCCACGCCATTGCCCGCCGCGAATTCCTCAGCCTGCCAGAACTGCCGCGCACGCCGGAGCTGCGCCGTGTGGTGCAGGCGATGAACCAGATGGTGGAGAAACTCAAGGCCCTGTTTACCGAGCAGGCCGAGCGCAGTGAACGGTTGCGTGCCGAGTCCTATCAGGACAGCCTCACTGGCCTGTCGAACCGGCGTTACTTCGAGATGCAGCTGAACACCCGGGTCAGCAACCTGGAAGAGGCGCGCGCGGGCTATCTTCTGCTGCTGCGGGTGCAGGGTCTGGCGGGTTTGAACGCACGTCTTGGCGGCCAGCGCACCGACCAGTTGCTGCAGGCGGTAGGTGAGCAGTTGCGCCGCACCTGTGCCAGCTTTCCGGAAACCAACGACCTGATTTCCCGCAGCCGCGGTGGCGAGTTCGCTGTGCTGGCGCCGGGCATGGTGCATGAAGAGGCGGTAAACCTTGCCCAGGCACTGGAGGCCACGCTGCAGAGCCTGCATGAGACCGGCGCCAGTGATATCGACCCGGTAGCCTGCATCGGCCTCGCGCCCTTCAGCCCCGGCGATGCGCCGCAGGCGTTGCTCAAGCTGGCTGACGAGGCCCTGGCCCGCGCCGAGAACCAGCCGACGCCAGGCTGGGTGTGCCTTGAGCAAGGTGTCGCCGCAGTTGCTGCAGACAGCCAGCATGCCTGGCACGAGCGGCTGGACCAGGCCTTCAACAACGGGCACTTCGAGTTGTTCTTCCAGCCCGTGGTGGATTGCGACAATGCGCAACGGGTACTGCACCATAAGGTGATTTCGCGCTTGCAGGATGGCCAGGGCGTGGCCTTGCCGGCCGGTCGCTTCCTGCCCTGGCTGGAGCGTTTCGGCTGGATGCCGCGGCTGGACGTGCTGGTGCTGGAAAAGGTGCTGGCCCACCTGCGCGGGCATGACCAAGTGCTGGCGCTGAACTTGTCGGCTGCCACCCTTGCCGACCCCAAGGCCCTGCAGCGAGTCTTCGAACTGCTGGGTCAGAACGCGGCACTGGGGTCCCGCCTGGTTTTCGAAATTGGCGAAGAGCAGTTGCCTGAACAGGCTGCTCTGGAGCAACTGACCCGGCGCCTGCACGCCCTTGGCTTCGGCTTGGCGCTGCAACGCTTTGGCGGGCGCTTCAGCATGATCGGCAACCTGGCGCACCTGGGGCTGGCGTACCTGAAGATTGACGGTAGCTACATCCGCAACATCGATCACGAGCAGCACAAACGGCTGTTCATCGAG
>NZ_JABMCN010000262.1 GCF_013179515.1 Pseudomonas sp. CM27 | reverse complement strand
CAGGCTTTGTGCCCAACGATATGCAGGTCGGCCAGACCGGCAAGATCGTGGCCCCGCAGCTGTACATCGCCGTCGGTATCTCCGGCGCGATCCAGCACCTGGCCGGCATGAAGGACTCCAAGGTGATTGTTGCGATCAACAAGGACGAAGAAGCGCCGATCTTCCAGGTAGCCGACTACGGTCTGGTCGCTGACCTGTTCGAGGCCGTGCCGGAGCTGCAACAACAGCTCTGAACGTACAGCCAAGACGACAAAAAACCCAGGCCCTCCCCGCACGGAAAGGCCCAGGCAAAAACCAACTCGCAGTCAGGTCATACGCAGGCGCTGCCGTAGCGTTCAGGCATCCTGCAACGCACGTGGGCGGTGGCTGCGCGCTTCGGCGTCCGGCGCCTGGGCTGCCTGCAGATGGAAGTCGAACGCCAGCTCGGCAAAACGCTCGCCTTGCACGCCGCGGTCATGCGCTGCCGCCGCGTCCTCGATAAAGCGCAGGTCGCCGATCAGTCCGTCGCGGGTGGCGTAGGCAAAGTCGTCCCACAGGTACTGGTCACCGGCGAAGTTGATCTGCGTGGTCAGGTGGCGGTGCCCCGGCGCCGAGATGAAGAAATGCACATGCGCCGGGCGCTGGCCGTGGCGGCCGAGCAGGTCCAGGCATTCCTGGGTTGGACCCTGCGGGTCGCAGCCATACCCCGACGGCACGATCGAGCGCGCACGGTAGCGGCCTTCGGCGTCAGTGATGATGCGCCGGCGCAAGTTGTACTCGGACTGGGTCGAGTCAAAGTACGAATAGGTGCCCTGGGTATTGGCGTGCCACAGGTCAACGGTAGCGCCGGCCAGTGGCTTGCCATCGGCATCGAACACCTGCCCCTGCAGGAACATCACCACGCCCGGGTCGGTGCCGTCGTCCATGCGTACCTCGCCTTGCGCCAGCGGCGCCCCGGCAACGTACAGCGGGCCCTCGATGGTGCGTGGGGTACCGCCGCTCAGGCCGGCTTCTGCATCCTTGGCGTCCTGCAGCAGGTCGAGGAAATGCTCGATGCCCAGGCCGGCGGCCAGCAGGCCGGCTTCGTTGCGGCCACCCAGGCGGTTGAGGTAATCAACGGCCTGCCAGAACTCGTCCTCGGTGATTTCCAGGTCTTCGACCAGGCGCGCGGTGTCCTGCAGCACACGCAGGATGATCTGCTTGAAACGCGGGCTGCCTTCGGTGTGGTCCAGGCCAGCCACTTCGTTGAAGAAGGCTTGAATGTCGGCAGTGTGGGAAATTTTCACGGTCATCGCGCTTACCTCATATTGTTCTTGTCGGGTCGACAGGTGCGTCTCAGCGGTCGTCGCTGTGGATCGACGAGGGGTGCCGGCACAGGCCGTCGACCTCGATGTCCATGTACGGGAACAGCGGCAGCTGCATCAGGGTATCGTGCAGCGCTTCGACGCTGGGCACGTCGAGCACGCTGTAGTTGGCGTAGTGGCCGGCGATGCGCCACAGGTGTCGCCAGGTGCCTTCGCGCTGCAGGCGCTGGGCCAGTTCCTTTTCGTCGGCCTTGAGCCGGGCGGCCTTGGCCGGGTCCATGTCGACCGGCAGTTTCACGGTCATCTTCACGTGGAACAGCATGATTGTCTCCTTGCTATTGAATCAGCGGCGGGCGAAGCGCGCCAGGCGCTGTTCGTCCAGGGTCAGGCCCAGGCCTGGGGTACGGGGGATGTGCAGCTGGAAGTCGTGGTATTGGGGCGGCTCGTTGACGATTTCTTCGGTCAGCAGCAGCGGCCCGAACAGCTCGGTGCCCCAGGTCAGCTGGCGCAGGGTGAGGAAGGCATGGGCCGAAGCCAGGGTGCCGATCGAGCCTTCGAGCATGGTCCCGCCATACAAGGCGATACCGGCCGCCTCGGCGATTTGGGCGGTGCGCAGCACGGCACGCGGACCACCGTTCTTGGCGATTTTCAGGGCAAAGATGCTGGCCGCGCCGTCAGCGGCCAGGCTGAAGGCGTCTTCGACGCTTTCGATCGACTCATCGGCCATGATCGGCGCCGGGCTGCGCTGGTTCAGGCGCACCTGGCCGCCGCGGTTGATACGTGAAATCGGTTGTTCGATCAGGTCGATGCCATTGTCGCCAAGCACCTGGCAGGCGCGCAGGGCCTGGGACTCGTCCCAGTACTGGTTGACGTCGACGCGCACACTGGCGCTGTTGCCCAGTTCACGCTTGATCGCCACCACGTGCTTGAGGTCCTGCTCCACCGGGTTGGCGCCGATCTTCAGTTTGAATACGCGGTGGCGGCGAATTTCCAGCATGTGCTGGGCTTCGGCGATATCGCGGGCGGTGTCGCCGCTGGCCAGGGTCCAGGCCACTTCCAGGCTGTCGCGCACGCGCCCGCCCAGCAGTTCACTCACCGGCAGGCCCAGGCGCTTGCCTTGGGCGTCGAGCAAGGCGCTTTCGATACCCGACTTGGCAAAGGTGTTGCCCTTGGCCAGCTTGTCCAGCTTGAGCATGGCCGCGTTGATGTTGTCTGCCGGCAGGCCGATCAGCGCGGGGGCCAGGTGTGCGTCGATATTGGCCTTGATACCTTCGGGGCTTTCGTAGCCGTAGGCCAGGCCGCCGATGGTGGTGGCCTCGCCAATGCCTTCCACGCCATCGCTGCAGCGTACGCGCAATACCACCAGGGTCTGCTGCTGCATGGTGTGCATCGCCAGTTTGTGTGGGCGAATGGTCGGCAGGTCGACGATAATTGCCTCGATACGTTCAATCAGCGCGCTTGTCATTGTTGCCAGGTCCCGTCAGGTCGGGCTGCCAGCAGCAGGCCCGAATGGTGCATTTACTTGATTGGTCAAGGATTGCGCGAGACCCTGACAGCAGTCCAATATCAAATGAATCTCCCACCATACCCTGGAGGTCTGATGGAACTGCGCCACCTGCGTTACTTCAAGGTTCTGGCCGAAACCCTGAACTTCACCCGCGCCGCCGAGTTGCTGCACATTGCCCAGCCGCCGCTGAGCCGGCAGATCAGCCAGCTCGAGGACCAGCTCGGCACGCTGCTGGTGGTGCGCGAGCGCCCGCTGCGGCTGACCGAGGCTGGCCGCTTTTTCTATGAGCAGACCTGCACCGTGCTGCAGCAGTTGCAGAACATCAGCGACAACACTCTCCGCATCGGCCAGGGCCAGCGCCAGTGGCTGGGCATCGGCTTTGCCCCTTCGACCCTGTACGCCGTGCTGCCAGAGCTGATCCGCGAGCTGCGCCAGGACAGCGAGCTGGAGCTGGGCCTTAACGAGATGACCACCTTGCAGCAGGTGGAAGCGCTGAAAAGCGGGCGCATCGACATTGCCTTCGGACGCATTCGCATCGACGACCCGGCCATTCACCAGCAGGTGCTGTGCGAAGACCCATTGGTTGCGGTACTGCCCAAGGGGCACCCGTTGGCGGGCAACCCGCTCAGCCTTGCCCAGCTGGCCGGGGAAGCGTTCATCCTCTACCCTGCCAACCCCCGGCCCAGCTATGCCGACCATGTGCTGGGGCTGTTCGCTCACCATGGCATGAGCATTCGCGTCAGCCAGTGGGCCAATGAGTTGCAGACCGCTATCGGCCTGGTGGCAGTCGGGGTGGGCGTGACCCTGGTGCCGGCGTCGGTGCAGCAGCAGCATCGCACCGATATCGAGTATGCAGGCTTGCTGGACAGTGGCGCGGTCAGCCCGATCATCCTCAGCCGGCGCAAGGGGGATGTGAGCCCGATCGTTCAGCGCTGCCTGGCATTGATTGCGCAGCAGGCTGGATGAGCAGACCCCGCCAGTGGCAGGGGTCTTTGGGGGATTTCATGATTTTTGGTGAATTGCATCAGGGCTGACAGGTGTACGCCGCCGGTAAGCCAGCAGCAGAAACACAAACCACAACGGCATCACGCACAACGCCAGCCGGGTATCCGGCTGCAGCGCCAGCAACACCAGCACAAAGCCGAGGAAGCCCAGGGTAGTCACCGCCATCGGCACCCCGCCCGGCAGCTTGAACAACGAGGCCTGGTGCGCAGCCGGGTTGCGTTTGCGGTAGGCAATGTAAGCTGCCAGGATCATCGACCAGGTAAAAATCACCAGAATCGCCGAAACGGTCGATATCAAGGTGAACACGGTCATCACTTCGGGAATGATGAACAAGAGGCTCAACCCGATCAGCATGCACACTCCCGAAAACAGCAGGCTGTACAGCGGTACGCTGAGCCTCGACAGCCGGGCGAAGATGGCCGGTGCGTTACGCCGCTCCGCCAGCCCGAACAGCATCCGGCAACCCGAATACACCCCGCTGTTGGCCGACGAGGCCGCCGACGTCAGCACCACGAAGTTGATCATGCCAGCCGCTGCCGGGAAGCCGGCCAGCAGGAACAGTTCCACGAACGGGCTGCGGTTGGCCGGCACTTCGGCCCAGGACACCACGCTGATGATGCATACCAGCGCCAGGATGTAGAACAACAGGATACGCAGGGGAATGGTGTTGATGGCCTTGGGCAGCGAGCGATGCGGGTTTTTCGCTTCTGCGGCAGTGGTGCCGATCAACTCGGTGCCAGCAAAGGAGAACACGGCAATCTGGAAACCGGCAAAGAAGCCGCTGATGCCATGCGGCAGCACCGCACCGGGCGCAACCACGTTGGACAGCGAGGCGACTACGCCATTGGGCGAGGTATAGGAGGTGGCGATCATCACCGCCGCCGTGATGATCAGCAGGACGATGGCGACGATCTTGATGATGCCGAACCAGAACTCCACCTCGCCAAAAATGCGCACCGCCAGCATGTTCAGCCCCAGCAACACGAACAGGGTGAAGAACGCCGGCAGCCAGGCCGGTGCATCGGGGTACCAGTACTGGAAAAACCCGGCGACCACCACCACGTCGCCCACCACCGCCACGCTCCAGCTCAGCCAGTACGACCAGCTCAGCACAAAGCCGGCACGCGGGCCCAGGTAATGGGCGACGATGTCGGCGAACGACTTGAAGCGCAGATCGGACAACAGCAGTTCGCCCATGGCGCGCATGACGAAAAACACAAAGAACCCGAGAATGGCATACACCAGCAGGATCGAGGTGCCGGACAGCGCTATCACCTTACCCGAGCCCATGAACAGGCCGGTGCCGATGGCGCCACCGATGGAAATCAGCTGGATATGGCGGTTTTCCAGCGTGCGTTGCAGGTGCCCGTCACGGGCGGGCTCTGCCGGTTTGCTTTGCTCAAGGCTTGCGGACATGTCTTGCATGGGCGACCTCTTGTTATTGTTGGTCTGGCTAGTCGTGGTGCGCCGGGCCAGGCCCATGTAAGGCCTGGCCACGGTGTGTGGCGCGGGTCAGCGTGCGGCTTCGAAACCTTGCAGGGTGTTCACGGCATTGATGCCGATTTCATCGACCATGTAGCCGCCTTCCATCACGAACAGGGTCGGGATACCGGCGCTGGCGATTTCGGCGCCCATGCGCAGGAAGTCTTCGCTGGTGAGCTTGAAGTGGCTGATCGGGTCGTCCTCGAAGGTGTCGACACCCAGCGACACCACCAGGAACTCGGGCTGGTGCGCGACGATGCGCTTGAGTGCGTCCTGCAGGGCTGGCTGGTACTGCGCCCAGACCGTGCCTTTGCCCAGCGGGTAGTTGGCGTTGAAACCTTCACCCGCGCCCGCGCCGCGCTCATGGGCATAGCCGGAGAAGTACGGGTAGGAAACATGCGGGTCGCCATGCAGGGAGGCGAAGAACACATCAGGGCGATCGTAGAAGATGTTCTGCGTGCCGTTGCCGTGGTGGAAGTCCACATCCAGCACGGCAACGCGCTTGGCGCCCTGGCCCAGGCAGCGCTCGGCGGCGATGGCGGCGTTGTTCAGGTAGCAGTAACCACCCATGTATTCGCGGGCGGCATGGTGCCCCGGCGGGCGGCACAGGGCAAACGCACTGTCGGCGCCGTCGAGGATGCGTTGCATGCCGGTCAGGGCGACGTTGGCGCTGCTGCGCACCGCCTCCCAGGTGCCAGAGGTGATCGGCGCCCCGGCGTCCATGGCGTAGAAGCCCAGCTTGCCGTCGATGAAGCCCGGCTCGCGGTCAATGGCCAGGTCACGTACCGGCCACACCAACGGCAGGGCATCGTGGGTCTTGCCGGTGGCGGCCCATTCGCTCCAGGCGTTTTCCACAAAGCTTACATAGCGCTCGCTGTGCGCTGCCACATAACAGGCGCGGTCGAAGGCCTGTTCGGCAATCACATCGCCCAGGCCGCTGCTTTGCACCCGCGCGAGCACGGTGTCGGCTCGCCGGGGGTTTTCGAACGAGGGTGTGATCGCCCCGTCCTTGAGTTCCGAGCCATGGTGCAAGCGGTGGTTGTTGCTGAAGACAGTGAGCACGCGAATGTCCTTTTCCAAGGGGTTGGCGGATAACCAATTTTCGCGAGAGAGTGCTGAAAATGCTTTGCTTTATGCTCAGCCAAACCGGATGCTTGAGCAAAACATTCACTGGATTGTGCATTCATGAGCAAAGCCTTTGCTATCGAACAGCTGGATGAGACCGACCGCGAACTGCTGCGCCTGTTGCAGGAAGACGGCACCCTGTCCAGCGCGGCCTTGGGCGAGCGCCTGTCGATGACCGTGACGCCTTGCTGGCGCCGGCGCAAGCGGCTGGAAGAGCTGGGCATCATCAAGGACTACCAGGCCAATCTCGACCGCCGCAAGCTGGGCTACGACGTGATGGCGTTTGCCCAGGTGCGCTTTGGCAACCACTCGGCCGAGGCGCCGGACGAATTCGAGCAGGTGATCCTCAAGCTGCCGCAGGTGCTCTCGTGCCACAAGGTGACTGGTGAGGCCGACTATGTGCTGACGGTGCTGGCAAGTGACCTGGAGAGCTATGGCCGATTTGTCGAGGACGTGTTGCGCCGCCAGCCGGGCATCGCCTCGATTCAGTCGAGCCTGGCCCTGCGCGAAGTGAAGGCGGTGTCGCGGATACCCGTACCCTGAAAGGCTGACGCTGATGTTGGAGCGGCCTTGCGTCGCGAAAGGGGCGCAGCGCCCCCGGCTATCGCAAGGCGGACACTGCGATTGGCGCCATCGGCGACCCTGCACTAGCGTTGTGCTACCAGCCAGCCCCTACGTTCATGCGGAGCCTTCACCCATCATGCCGGACCTGCGCCCGAACCCGACGCTGTGCCTGGAGTACCGTGCCGAGAAGCCGATTTTCCACGCTTTTCTAAAGCAGGCGAGCCGCTGCCCGGATGCCACCGCCATCATTGCCCAGCACACCACCTGCAGCTACGCCCAGCTGGAGCAGGTCAGCCGGGGCATTGCCGCCTTTCTGCTGGCAACCGCGGCCAGCAGCGCCGATCGTGTGCTCATCGTCTCCAGCCGCAGCCCCGCCCTGATTTATGCCATGCTCGGCTGCCTGCGCGCCGGGCTGGCGTTCAGCGTGGCAGATGCCGCCTACCCCGCCGCGCGCATACAGCAGATCGTCCGCACCCTGACACCGGCCGTGGTGCTGGGTTGTGGTGACGCTACAATCGACGCCGACCACCCCCTTGCCGTTGCAGTGCCAGAAGGGCCTGCCGAGGCACTGCAGGCGTTCCCCTGCCAGCAAGCCCCGCTGCCGCCGATAGAGCCCGAGCAGCCGGCATACATCACCTTTACTTCGGGCAGCACCGGCGAGCCCAAGGGTATCGTCACCCATCACGCGCCGCTGGTGCACTTCATCGATTGGCATGTACGCCAGCACGGTTTTACCCCGGCCGACACCTTCTCGTTGCTCTCCGGCCTGGGCCACGACCCGGTCTACCGCGATGTGTTCACGCCCCTTTCGATTGGCGCGACCATCGCCTGCCCTACCCAGCCGACCCTGACCGACCCTTCGCAACTGGCCAGCTGGATTCACCGGCACGGCGTAAGCGTTATCCACCTGACCCCGCCGCTGGGCAAGCTGATCGAAACCGGTGCGCGGCTCAATGGCCTGGTGTTCGAGCAACTGCGTTGGCTGTTCTGGGGTGGCGATGCGCTCAGCCCGGCGCTGTACCGGCAAGTCCGCGCCATCGGGCCGAATGCCAGCAACGTCAACTTCTATGGCACCACCGAAACACCGCAAGCAATGGCCTTCCACAGGCTCGATCCAGCCACCGACATTGCCAAGGTGCCCTTGGGCAAAGGCATCGCCGATGCCCAGTTGCTGATCGTCAACCCGGCCCAGCAACTGGCCAGCGAGGGTGAAACCGGTGAAATCCTGATCCGCAGCCCTTACCTGTCGCATGGCTACTGGGGCGACCCGGAGTTGACCGCAGCCAGGTTCATTGCCAACCCGTTCACCGACAACCCGGACGACCGCTGTTACCGCACCGGCGAC
>NZ_JABMCN010000261.1 GCF_013179515.1 Pseudomonas sp. CM27 | reverse complement strand
GTCGAAGGCCTTGGAACCAAGGGTGTTGGCCTCGCGGTTGAGTTCCTGCATCAGGAAGTCCAGGCGCCGGCCGGCAGCACCGCCACCCTTGAGCACCCGGCGTACTTCGGTGACGTGGGTGCTGAGGCGGTCGAGTTCCTCGGCGACGTCGCTTTTCTGCGCCAGCAGCACCATCTCCTGCTCCAGGCGCTGTGGGTCCAGCTCGGCCTGCATGTCGCCGAAGCGGTCGAGGATCTTCTGCCGCTGCGCCGCCAGCATCTGCGGCACCAGGGCGCGCAGGGTGCTGACTTCGCTGGCCATGTTGTCCAGCCGTTCGTTGATCAGGCGGGCCAGTTCCTGGCCTTCACGCTGACGCCCGGCCTTGAGCTCGGCCAGCGCATCGTCGAACAGCGCCATGGCTTCGGCGTTCAGCGCTTGCGGGTCGCTGGCGTCGGCCACCAGCACCCCCGGCCACGACAACACTTCCAGCGGGTTCAGCGGTGCCGGCTGCTTGATCAGGCCGGCCACTTCCTCGGCAGCCGCGACCAGTTGCGCGGCGCGCTCGCGGTCTACCTTCAACGGCTTGCCGTTACTGTCTTCGTTGAGGCGCAGGGTGCACTCCACCTTGCCCCGCGACAGGCCTTGGCGCAGGCCTTCACGTACGCTGCCTTCAAGGTCGCGCAGGGCCTCGGGCAGGCGCAGGTGCGGCTCAAGGTAACGGTGGTTGACCGAACGCAGCTCCCAGACCAGGGTGCCTTGGCTGCCGGCGCGCTCGACACGAGCAAAAGCGGTCATGCTGTGCACCATGGGGAGTACCTCGCGTAGATGAATGAACGGTGGCAGCCTCTCGGCTGCAAGGCGCAGGATTGTAGCGCAGTGCGGCCTTGGCGCCCAATCTGCCTATGTTACAGAGGGGGGGCGTGCAGCAGCAGGAAAAGGCGACGGGCTGTGTCAGCAGCGACGATAGGCATGTCTTCCCCGGGCTGCGGGCTCTATAATGCTCGGCAGATTCAAAGTCCCAGTACAGGTATCCCAGATGAAACGTCCAAGTGGTCGCGCCGCCGATCAGCTCCGCTCGATCCGCATCACCCGCAACTACACCAAGCACGCCGAAGGGTCGGTACTGGTCGAGTTCGGTGACACCAAGGTCATCTGCACGGTCAGTGTGGAAAACGGCGTGCCGCGCTTCCTCAAAGGCCAGGGCCAAGGCTGGCTGACCGCCGAATACGGCATGCTCCCGCGCTCCACTGGCGAGCGTAACCAGCGTGAAGCCAGCCGTGGCAAACAGGGTGGCCGCACCCTGGAAATCCAGCGTCTCATTGGTCGCTCGCTGCGTGCCGCGCTGGACATGAGCAAGCTCGGTGACATCACCTTGTACGTCGACTGCGACGTGATCCAGGCTGATGGCGGCACCCGTACCGCCTCCATCACCGGCGCCATGGTCGCCCTGTGCGACGCGCTGGCAGTGATCAAGAAACGTGGCGGCCTGAAGGGCGGCAACCCGCTCAAGCACATGATTGCCGCCGTGTCGGTGGGCATGTACCAGGGTGAAGCCGTGCTCGACCTGGACTACCCCGAAGACTCCGCTGCCGAGACCGACCTGAACGTGGTCATGACCAGCGCCGGCGGCTTCATCGAAGTGCAGGGCACTGCCGAAGGTGCGCCGTTCCAGCCTGAAGACTTCAATGCCATGCTTGCCCTGGCGCAGAAGGGCATGAACGAAATCTTCGAGCTGCAGCAGGCGGCATTGGCCGACTGAACCCAGCCAGGGAGGTGCGGGGCATGAGCGATTCGAACCTGTCGATCACCCCGCCCAATGCCGAAATCCGGCAGTGGGCGATGTTCTGCCACCTCTCCGCGCTGCTGGGCCTGGTGGTGCCGCTCGGGCACTTGCTGGGCCCGCTGGTGCTGTGGCACCTGAAGCGCGAGCAAGATCCTTTCATCGACGCCCAGGGCAAAGAGGCGCTGAACTTTCAGATCAGCGTGACGGTTGCCGGGTTCATCTGCTTTTTGCTGATGTTCGTGTTCATCGGGCTGGTGCTGTTCGCCATGCTGACGGTGGCGGTGCTGATCCTGATCATCATTGCGGCGGTGCGGGCCAATGAAGGCAAGCCGTATCGCTACCCGATGATCTGGCGGCCGATCAAATAGCAATTGGGGCCGCTTCGCAGCCCATCGCCGGCAAGCCAGCTCCCACAGGTGCAGCACAGGTTTTGAAGTCTGTGGTGACCCTGTGGGAGCTGGCTTGCCGGCGATGGGCTGCAAAGCAGCCCCAATCGGCTTTTTAGATGGTCAACGTCCAGTCATAATCCACAATCAGCGGCGCATGTTGCGAGAAGCGCGGCTGACGCGGCAGGCGGGCGTTACGCACGAAGCGGCGCAGGCCCGGGGTGAGGATCTGGTAGTCGAACCGGTAGCCCAGGTTGAGCATCTCGGCCTGTTCGTTGTCCGGCCACCAGCTGTACTGGTCGCCTTCACGGCTGACTTCGCGCAAGGCATCGACATAACCCATCTCACCGGTGATCGCATCCATCCAGGCGCGTTCCGGTGCCAGGAAGCCCGGCGACTGCTGGCTGTCACGCCAGTTCTTGATGTCGAGCTTCTGCTGCGCCACGTAGAACGAGCCGCAGTAGATGTACTCGCGGCGCTTGCGACGCTGCTTGTCCAGGTACTTGGCAAAGTCGTCCATCAACTTGAATTTCTGGTTCAAGTCTTCGTCGCCGTTCATGCCCGAAGGCAACAGCAGGGTGGCAATACTGACTTTGTCGAAATCTGCTTGCAGGTAACGCCCGTAGCGGTCGGCTGTCTCGAAGCCCAGGCCGGTGATGACTGCCTTGGGCTGCATGCGCGAATAAAGCGCCACACCACCTTGGGCGGGCACCTCCGCGTCGCAGGCATAAAGGAAATAGCCATCGAGCTGGAAAGCTGGGTCGTCGAGTTCAAAGGCCGAGGCGCGGGTATCCTGAAGGCAGATGACGTCGGCATTCTGGGCTTGTAGCCAGCTGAGCAAACCACGCTCGGCCGCAGCCTGAATGCCATTAACGTTCACACTGATGATCCGCATAAATGGCCCCAAAAATCTCGTGCGTGTATGATACCCGAGCTCAACCCATTTAGCTAAATCCGTGGTGTCCGGGACTATTCATGCAGCCGTATCAGCGCGACTTTATCCGTTTTGCCATCGATCGCGGTGTACTGCGCTTCGGTGAATTCACCCTGAAATCGGGGCGTACCAGCCCGTATTTCTTCAATGCCGGCCTGTTCAACACCGGTTCCGCATTGGCCGAACTGGGGCGTTGCTACGCCGCCGCCATCGTCGACAGCAAGATCCCCTTCGATGTGCTGTTCGGCCCGGCCTACAAGGGCATTCCGCTGGCGGCGACTACCGCCGTGGCCCTTGCCGATCAGCATCAGCTCGATGTGCCATGGTGCTTCAACCGCAAGGAAGCCAAGGACCACGGCGAAGGTGGCAGCCTGGTTGGCGCGCCGCTGGCGGGTGACGTGCTTATCATCGACGACGTGATCACTGCCGGAACCGCTATCCGCGAAGTCATGCAGATCATCAACGCCCAGCAGGCCAAGGCCGCCGGCGTGCTGATCGCGCTGAACCGCGAAGAGCGTGGCAATGGCGAGCTGTCGGCCATCCAGGAAGTGGAACGCGACTTCGGCATCCCTGTGGTCAGCATCGTCTCGCTGACCCAGGTGCTGGAGTTCCTGGCCGATGACCCGCAGCTGAAGCAGCACCTGCCGGCTGTCGAGGCCTACCGGGCGCAGTACGGGATCTGATCCTGGCCTGGCAATGAAAAAGGCGACCTTCTTGTGAAGGTCGCCTTTTTTATGCCGCCTGTTCCGGCCTCATCGCCGGCAAGCCAGCTCCCACAAGTGCCCCACAGGTTTCAAGGTTTGTGGGGGTTCTGTGGGAGCTGGCTTGCCGGCGACAGGGCCGGTGAAAGCTAGCCAGTCAGCGCGGCTTGCAGTTGGTAATCAGGGTGCCCACGCCGCTGTCGGTGAAGATCTCCAGCAGCACAGCATTCGGCACGCGGCCGTCGATGATGTGCGAGCTGTTGACGCCGCCCTGCACCGCATCCAGCGCGCATTTGATCTTCGGCAGCATGCCGCCGTAGATAGTGCCGTCGGCGATCAGCTCGTTGACCTGCTCGGTGGTCAGGCCGGTCAGTACCTGGCCCTGCTTGTCCATCAGGCCGGCGATGTTGGTCAGCAGCATCAGTTTCTCGGCCTTCAGCGCCTCGGCCACCTTGCCTGCGACCAGGTCGGCGTTGATGTTGTACGACTCACCGTTGGCACCTACGCCAATTGGTGCGATCACCGGGATGAAGTCGCCCTTCACCAGCATGTTCAGCAGGTCGGTGTTCACGCTGACCACTTCGCCTACATGGCCGATGTCGATGATTTCCGGGGTGGTCATCTCGGGGGTCTGGCGGCTGACGGTCAGCTTGCGGGCACGGATCAGCTCTGCGTCCTTGCCGGTCAGGCCGATGGCGCTGCCGCCGTGGCGGTTGATCAGGTTGACGATGTCCTTGTTGACCTGGCCACCCAGCACCATCTCGACCACGTCCATGGTCGCCGAATCGGTGACGCGCATGCCATCGATGAAGTGGCTTTCGATCGACAGACGCTTGAGCAGGTCACCGATCTGCGGGCCACCACCGTGGACCACCACCGGGTTGATGCCCACTGCCTTCATCAGCACGATGTCGCGGGCGAAGCCGGTCTTGAGCTCCTCGCTTTCCATCGCGTTGCCGCCGTACTTGATCACCAGGGTCTTGCCGACAAAGCGGCGAATATAGGGCAGTGCTTCGGACAAAACCTCGGCTACATGGGCAGCGGCATCGCGATCGAGGGTCATGCAGGGCTCCTGTATGGAACAGATAGTCGGTCAGAACGGCAGTTGCAGCTCAGGCTCAACCCGCAGCAACTGGGTACGGAAAACATCCTTGATACGTTGCAACTCGGCGTCGCTGTCGGCCTCGAAGCGCAGCACCAGCACCGGGGTGGTGTTGGAGGCGCGAACCAGGCCCCAGCCGTGGGTGTAGTCGACCCGCACACCATCGATGGTGGTCAGGCTGGCTTCGCCCCAGTCAGCGTCGCGTTGCAGTGCATCAATGATGCTGAATTTACCCTCGTCGGTCACATCAATATTGATTTCCGGCGTGGAAATATCGTTCGGGAAGGCGGCGAACAGGTCTTCGGCGCTCTGGCCAGCCTTGCTGAGGATCTCCAGCAGACGCGCGGCGCTGTAGATGCCATCGTCAAAACCGTACCAGCGTTCCTTGATGAAGATGTGACCGCTCATCTCGCCGGCCAGCAGCGAACCGGTCTGCTTCATCTTCTTCTTGATCAGCGAGTGGCCGGTCTTCCACATCAGCGCGCGGCCGCCATGCTGCTCGATCAGCGGGGTCAGGCGACGGGTGCATTTGACGTCGAAGATGATCTCGGCGCCGGGGTTACGTGCCAGCACGTCCTGGGCAAACAGCATCAGCAGGCGGTCGGGATAGACGATGCTGCCGGTGTTGGTCACCACGCCGACGCGGTCGCCGTCGCCGTCGAAGGCCAGGCCGATATCGGCGCCGGTTTCCTTGACCTTGGCGATCAGGTCTTCGAGGTTTTCCGGCTTGCCGGGGTCCGGGTGGTGGTTGGGGAAGTTGCCGTCGACTTCGCAGAACAACGGAATCACTTCGCAGCTCAGGGCTTCGATCAGCTGCGGTGCAATCACCCCGGCAGCGCCGTTGCCGCAGTCGACCACCACCTTGAGCTTCTTCGCCAGCTTCACGTCGCCGACGATCTGCTGGAAGTAGCGCTCAAGGATCTCGACCTTTTCCACGCGGCCTGCGGCCAGGGTCAGGTCGTTGGTTTTCAGGCGGGTCAGCAGGGCCTGGATCTGTTCGTTGGCCAGTGTGTCGCCGGCAATGACGATCTTGAAGCCGTTGTAGTCCGAAGGGTTGTGGCTACCGGTCAGCATCACCCCGGACTTGCCGGCCAGCACGTTGGCGGCATAGTACAAGGCTGGGGTGGGGACCAGGCCAACGTCGCTGACCTGGCAACCGGCGTCGACCAGGCCCTTGATCAACTGTTCCACCAGCATCGGGCCGGAGAGGCGGCCATCGCGGCCAACCGAAACCTGCGGTTCGCCCTGGGCCAGGCTTTGCGCGCCGATGGCGCGGCCGATCCAGTAGGCGGTTTCGGCGTGAAGGGTCTTGCCGACCACGCCGCGGATGTCATACGCGCGGAAAATGCTGTCTGGCAATGCGGCGGGGACCAGGTGGGCCATGTCGTTCATCTCTGGAAAACTCCATTAGTCAAAGGCTTTCTGGGCAGGCGCAAACTGAACGCTTGGACGGTGGTTTTGCCAGAGAGTTCGCCATCCGTGGCCTGAACGGTCTGTTGTCGGCTCAGTGGCTGCCGGAGTGACCGAAGCCGCCAGCGCCACGCTGGCTCTCGTCAAAGGCTTGGACGATGTCGAAGTGCGCCTGCACCACCGGGACCAGTACCAGCTGGGCGATGCGCTCGCCAACGGCGATGGTGAACGGGGTGTTGCCGCGGTTCCAGCACGACACCATCAGCTCGCCCTGGTAGTCCGAGTCGATCAGGCCGACCAGGTTGCCCAGCACGATGCCGTGCTTATGGCCAAGGCCCGAGCGCGGCAGGATCATCGCCGCCAGGCCCGGGTCGCCGATGTAGATCGACAGCCCGGTAGGGATCAACAAGGTCTGGCCCGGCTCGAGAACGGTGTCCTCCTTGAGCAGGGCGCGCAGGTCCAGGCCGGCGGAGCCGGGGGTGGCGTACGTCGGCAGAGGGAAGTCGGTACCCAGGCGTGGGTCGAGGATCTTGGCTTGAAGAGCGTGCATGTAACTTATTGAACCTGATTGAGCCGTTCGGCGATGAAGGCGACCAGTTGCCGGGCGATCTTGCCTTTGCTGGTCTGCGCGAAGAGGGTTTGGTGCTGCTGGCGGTCGATCACGGTCAAGGCGTTTTCTTCGCTGTTGAAGCCGATGCTGGGGTTGGCCACATCGTTGGCGACGATCAGGTCGAGGTTCTTGTCCTTGAGCTTGCGCGTGGCGTAATCGAGCAGGTGTTCGGTTTCGGCGGCAAAGCCGACGCTGAACGGGCGGTCGGCACGGCCAGCAATGGTGGCAAGGATATCGGGATTGCGCACCATCTGCAGCAGCATGCCGTCGCCGGTCGTAGGATCTTTCTTCAGTTTTTGTGTGGCAACGACTTCAGGGCGGTAGTCCGCAACCGCAGCCGAGGCGATGAACAGGTCGCACGGCATGGCCGCCTCGCAGGCCGAGAGCATGTCCCGCGCGCTGACCACGTCGATGCGGCTGACCCGGTCGGGGGTTGGCAGGTGCACAGGGCCCGTGACGAGAGTTACCCGAGCCCCGGCTTCGGCAGCCGCTTCGGCCAGGGCGAAGCCCATCTTGCCGGAGCTATGATTGGTGATGTAGCGCACCGGGTCGATGTTTTCCTGGGTCGGGCCGGCGGTAATCAGCACGTGCTTGCCGGTGAGTGCCTGGCGCTTGAAGCTTTCTGCGGCGCACCAGGCCAGGTCGGTGGCCTCAAGCATGCGGCCCAGGCCCACGTCGCCACAGGCCTGGCTGCCGGAGGCCGGGCCGAACACCTGGATGCCACGGCTCTTGAGCAGCTCGAGGTTGGCCTGGGTGGCCGGGTCGCGCCACATGGCCTGGTTCATGGCCGGGGCCACGGCGACGGTAGCATCGGTGGCCAGCACCAGCGTGGTCAGCAAGTCGTCGGCCATGCCCTGGGCCATGCGCGCCATCAGGTCGGCGGTAGCCGGGGCGATCAGCACCAGGTCGGCCCACTTGGCCAGTTCGATATGGCCCATGGCCGCTTCGGCGGCAGGGTCGAGCAGATCCATGTGCACCGGGTGGCCCGAGAGCGCCTGCAGGGTCAGCGGGGTGATGAACTCGGCACCCCCACGGGTCATGACGACGCGCACTTGCGCGCCGTGCTCGAGGAGACGGCGAATCAGTTCGGCGCTTTTGTAGGCGGCAATGCCGCCCCCCACGCCGAGAACGATGCGCTTGCGATACAGCCGCTGCATAGGCTTGCCTTTTTCCAGTGAGAGCGGGCGGCGACGTTTGAAAATGCCTGCGGCAGAACGTCGCATGTACGAGGCGAAATAGATTAACACAGGGCCGAAACGGGCCGCAGCATGGGCAGAGGGGCGGGATGAATATCAGGGACTGGCCGGCTGAAGAGCGGCCGAGGGAGAAGTTGTTGCAGCGAGGGGCTGCCGTGCTGTCGGATGCAGAGTTGCTGGCGGTGCTGCTGGGCTCGGGAGTAGCCGGGCGTAACGTGCTGGACCTCGCGCGGGGGCTGCTGGTGCGCTTTGGTG
>NZ_JABMCN010000260.1 GCF_013179515.1 Pseudomonas sp. CM27 | reverse complement strand
CTCGTGCACAAACTTCGATAAAGCTTGGCGAGAACGCCGAAACAGCTGCCAAGCCCCACTTGATTAGGTGATGGCACTCTAATGAGCGGTAGCTATCAGAGGGGTGGCTAGAAAATTACAATTTCGTAAGAAAGTCCTGTAATGCCCGAAAATACTGGGAAACCAAACCCGGCACTAGGATTTCGTTACAAGCAACGGAGATGGCAAACACGCGGTGCGAAGGCGCCGAATAACAGGCAGATGACGAAATTGTAATTGTCCTATCACCCTCCCGTTATCTTCGGCCTGCAAATATGAGCTCGCGCTACGCTAGGCGCGCCGCCGGGTCAGAACAATTAACGACACCCGCGCCGGTAAACATAATAAAAACTGCCGTGAATCAAAGGAGCATCGGATGAAAATCAAAGTACCACTGTATTTGGCGGCAGTTTCTGCGCTGTCTGGAAGCTACGCTATTTCGGCACAAGCTGAAGACAAGCCAGAAGGCTTCATTGAAGGCAGCAGCCTTACAGTGTTGAACCGTAACTTCTACTTCAACCGTGATAATCGCGACAGCACCGCCCCCACTTACAACAGTGGCAAGGGCAATACCAACGGCTACTCCGAAGCCTGGGCGCACGCGATCATCAGTAAATTCAACTCTGGGTTTACCCAGGGTACCGTTGGCTTCGGCGTTGATGCCTTCGCCATGATCGGCCTCAAGCTCGACACCGGTGATGGGCGCAACGGCGGCCGTAGCTCCTTCGACGTGCTACCCGTTGATAACAAGGGCGAAGCTCGCGACGAATACACCAAGGTCGGCGGTGCAGCCAAAGTCCGCTTGTTCGATACCATCGTGAAAGTAGGTGATGTTTTCCCATCGACTCCGGTCGTTGCATCCGGTGACTCTCGCCTGCTGCCAGAAAGCTTCCGCGGCGTGACCGTTGAGAACACCAGCATCCAAGGCCTCACCCTTCAGGGTGGTCGACTGCACGCCATGAGCCAGCCAGTCTCCAGCAACCTGAACGACAACTTCGTGACCTTCTACGGCGGCCCGGTCAACTCGCCATGGATCGGTTACGGTGGTGGTGACTACTCGATCAACGACAACTGGACTGTGAGCGTCTACGCCAGCCAGCTGAAAGACGTCTGGAATCAGTACTACGCCGGCACCAGCGTTGTTTACCCGCTGAGCGACGATCTGGCGCTGATCGGTGGCTTCAACTACTACAAAGCCGTAGATGAAGGTAAGAAGCGCCTGGGTGAATTCGACAACAACATCTGGAGTGCCAAGGTCGGCGTGCGTTACGGCGCCCACACCCTGGCCCTGTCGCACCAGCGCAACAACGGCGACGACGATTTCGACTATCTGCGTCAGTCGGACTCGATTTTCGTCGACAACTCCATCCAGTACAGCGACTTCAACTCGCCGAAAGAGCGTTCCTGGATGCTGCGCTATGACCTGAACTTCACCAGCTACGGCATCCCAGGCCTGACGTTCATGACCCGCTACGCCAGAGGCTCGGGCGCGGATTACTCGAACGCTAACCAGTTCTACATGCGCACCGACGACAACGGCAACCCGCTCGACAATCAGAAGCGTTGGGAGCGTGACGTCGAAGTCAAATACGTTGTGCAAACCGGTCCGGCAAAAGACTTGTCCTTCCGGTTGCGCCAGGCAACCACGCGTGCCACTGCTTTCGAATCGGATCTGGATGAAACTCGTGTAATCATCGAGTACCCGCTTTCGATTCTGTAATTCGCTGAGCGGGCCAGTCTTTCGACGGCTGGTCCGATTAGTAAAACGAGCATTACGAATTCACCTTGAGTGGCTTAATTGCTCCTTTGGTAAAAGGTGGATATTTGGCGCCCATTGGGCGCCTTTTTTTTGCCTAAAATTCAAGTAAGCGTTCGATTGTACGCATTGCATGCCGGTGAAGTTCATGACTACACCAATGACCAGTCTCCTCAACATGAGCGACCTCGCCGTCATCCGAACGGAACGAAGCTAGCACAAAGAAGAAAATAACCCAGTATTTCATATGGTCAAATCATCCGCTGGAGAGAGGGCCCGCAACTGTCAAACCCAAGCCGCGACAAGATATACCTCCAGACTATCAACTGTATTACCTAGAAATTACAAATCCGTCATTTGAACCCCAACACGCTCATTTTGATTTACCATCCATTTCAATAATGCCGGCGCGCGTGCGCGGTTAATTGCTCAGTGATATCGAGACATAATCCCATGCGAATTCTGGTAATTGAGGATGAAGTAAAAACTGCGGAGTATGTGCGTCAAGGCCTTACAGAGTGTGGCTATGTCGTAGATTGCGTCCACACCGGATCAGATGGATTATTCTTGGCCAAGCAGCATGAGTACGAGCTGATTATCCTCGATATAAACCTACCAGAGATGGACGGTTGGCAGGTCCTTGAGTTGTTGCGCCGTAAAAACTGCCCGTCCCGCATCATGATGCTGACGGCGAGAAGCCGATTGGCGGATAAGGTCCGGGGGCTGGAGAACGGCGCAGATGACTATCTGATCAAACCATTTGAGTTCCCAGAGCTGCTAGCCCGGGTTCGCGCCTTGATGCGCAGGTCAGATCACCCCGCATCTGTGGAGGTCATTCGCGTGGCCGATCTGGAACTTGATCAAAGCCGGCACAGGGCATTCAGGGACGGTCAGCGTATTGATTTGACCACCAAAGAATTCGCGTTGCTGCACTACTTGATGCGTAACACCGGGGTGGTACTGAGCCGTACGCAGATTATCTCTCAGGTTTGGGATATGAATTTTGATTGCGACACGAACGTTGTAGAGGTGTCGATTCGAAGACTCAGAGCCAAGATAGATGACCCCTTCGAAACCAAGCTGATACACACACTTAGAGGCGTAGGGTATGTACTTGAAAAGCGTTAATTGCCAAACTATATAGTATCGAGATCGGCTAACTAATTCCGTCGCAAACGTGCCTACTGAACTGGATTTTACTATTTACGACCCGCGGCGCTGATTCCTTACCCCGCAAATGAGGTAGGCTGTGCATGAGGTATAGCATTGATTATCAGCAGGTCTCGGAGGATCAAGAGTTTGTCAGGCCTGATGACCGCTCAGCTGATATTGTCTTTAACAGTGAGCATGGCTTAGCTCTTATCCCATGTGTTGGCGATGTAGTCAACCTACCCTCTACGGCCGTCAAAGCGGGGGTTTGTGGCGTCGTCAGATCAAGAATTTTCAATTATCTCAGGGGTCCTGAAGAGTTTTACTGCCACGTCAATATTTTTGTTGAAGAGGCCGACATCAATTTCGGCAATCTAATATCCGAATATATGCGTAACCAGGCACGCTCACGATCACCCTCCTCATAGTGGTTTGAATAGTCAATACGGATTCCGTCCTTTTATTGAGTGCTCAGTAGAACCCACGTTGCAGAGCTCTACTGAGCCCAAAAACCTTATTTCCGCTGCTGTGCAAAAACCACTAACTGCCACTCAATCTTGCCCGCGCCAGGTGCATGCTGGTGATGGTTCTGTGGAGGAAGAACATGCCCTTTGGCAATACCGATCTCATCCCCGCAGGAGACGCATCGGTAAATGCCTGGATTTGGCGCTTCGGTACCAGGCGAATACTTTTTATCGTACTCCGAATGATCACTTTTGTGCAGAAAATTGCCGTGCTTATACTGAGCCATATCTATTCCCTTGAACTGTTGCTCTATATTTTTGTGCCACTTTACCGGGGCACAGAATAATTTTTATCACGTAATGACGAATAGATTCCAGCGAAGTTTTCCATAATCGCTCAGTACGCAGCCTACTTTCGTAGCATTTATTATTCTGATTGTGTCAGGCAGGAGATTTTTATGCCGGCGGAATTTTGGCGCCATGCTATGGCACCAGGATAGAGATCAAATCACGCCATCAAGTGACTCTTGCTATTCGAACCTGCCCCTACAAGAACAGGTAGTCACGGCACCCTGCTAGAGCGCGGGAGAGGCGGAGCACACAGAGCAGGCGTCATTGTTTTTTGAATAGCGCACTGAAAAATATAGAAGTACAAGAAGCCCGCAAAGAGAACAGTAGGCGCCATCAGAGCCAATTGAGGATCCATAAACCCTGAAATTACATACTGCTTAAGTGTAAGAGAAGCCAGGATAAAGGCCGAACAATACAAAGCACCTGTAAATTGATTCCCTAGAAAGCTTAGCACCCCACTAAAGGCATTATTGGCGCTCAATAACACTGCCTTCAATATGGTCCAACCGAAAAGCGGAAGGAAAATCTTCACCATAAAGGCAAATAAAGTTGTTGAGGCGAACAGTTTCAGTGGTATCTCTGCCCATGGCTTGATGGTACCGTCGTTTTCTACACCAAAGAATAGGATGGCATTCAGGATAATTGCTATAGAGCAGCATATGATGAGGCGTATCACCTCCCGTTTAAGCGGGGCCATCATTATAACTGAGTTAATGCTTTTCGCGATATATTGCTTTAGAGCCTGGGTCATTGACCTATTGCGTCCTATGCTAGCCGAGGTGATAATATTGTATTGATGCAGCAGTAATAGACTGACGCTTTATTTATTTCTCAGTCAAGGAGAATCCTGATGATTTACGAGTCTGATGATTGGAGGAAGTCACTTCTTCGTTCAGCTCGTTGGCTTGAGAAGGCTCGTGTAAAAGAGCGTTCTGAAGGGCGCATTTATGCGAAAGCAGAACGTGAAATTTTTGTCAGTTTTTATACGGTACGCAAGCTAATCGAGACCTACAAAATCTCTGAATCAACGAAGAAAATTAAGCTCCATCTACCGTACTACCCGATCACCAGTGGCAAGACAGTAGACTACTTCAATCGGCACAACATAATGGAAAACTACGAAACTACTAAAGTTTACAAAGAACTGCGGGATATGACTTTTGTCGCGAACCAGGTAATCCACTCGTACGTATTCGAATTCGCGACTAGTGAGGATGGACGGATTGACGGGGTGTTTGTGGCCTCAGACAAGGGACGACACCAGCGACTCTATTACTATTCTATGACGCTAATGCTCAGTATTTTTAGGTCCGTAGGCTTGGATGTCGTCTCAGAGCAGCATTTGGTAAGGGACCCTGAAACAGAGCAGTGGAAGATCAGGTGAGTAGCCACCAAGCCAAACCCGCTACGGCAGCTGTAATTAACCCAACGGTTGCATAGAAGGCAGGTCTGCCGATCCAAGGGTGACAAGCCAGCATGATTCCCAGATGGGTCTTCGGCTTTATGCTATCCCACTCAGACTCGACGATGGTCCCATCTAGAATATAAGGCTTCCAATATTTGACGATATGGTCCTTGTCGGGCTCAAAAAAATCGCTATGGCCGTAATCAAAGTAACGGTCAGCTACACGTGTATTTTTAAATCCGTTTCGACCAGTCCCGCCGTAGCCTATAGTCGAAAAGGTAGCTAGGACGGGGTAAAAATCTCGCGTCCCGACATCGTTGACGATGTTGCCTGCAGCCATGTGCCGAGCATGCTTCTCCCAGGCATAATTGCCTTTTATTATGGAGCCGCAGAGAACAATTCTCTCAATGTTGATGTCAGTGTATTTGGCGAGGATCCGACTAATGATATAGGTGCCGAAGCTGTGGGCAATGACCATAATGCGAGCAGTCGGTTCCATAAGCCGTGCGTCTCGGAAGTCATTTGCGATCTTATTGATTGGCGTAGATCGAAACGGACACGCAAGCTGCAGCGCGGTCACACAATGGTAGCCAAGACCTTTGACTCTGACATGAGCAACATCTCGGAAGGCTGCTTTTACCAGCTCGTGCCAGGAACCATCAGTTTGAATACCATGGACAAGCATGAGCGTGATGGCCTGAGCATCATCTTTGACATTAGAAATCTGCATATCGACTAACGAGTCAAACAGCTCCAGATGCTCGGCATCCAGAGTTGCCCTAATTGCCTGCAGCTGGGCCAGTCGTTTGGTCTCAATCGTATTTTCCCAAGTCGATCGAACAAGGGTAACAATATCAACAGGCTTCAATCGAGCACCAATCTATAGGTTGGTTCCACGTTGGCGGCAAGTACTTCAAATTCGGTATCCATCCCAGGATCACGAACAATCTCTGGGATATCGCCGTAAGATTGGAATGAGAGACCTTCGCCGCTGGGGCACCTAACAATAAGGAATCTCTTGATAATCCGGCCCGTTACCAAGATATTAATCAAGATTGCAAGGTGCGCGGAAGTACCGGCTTGCATAATATCGAACATGCGATTCGGGTTTAGCCGAATTCTAGGCAAAGCTTCGCCACCCTGGGATTCATAGCCCTGGATAAAACTAGCCAATCTTCGGAGGCCTTCAGCCTCGTCTGGATGGTTAAGTATTAAAGGCGATAACTTTTCCGCGAACATATTCGTATTCTCCGGCGGAGCACGCTACGGTCACCGCAAACTCGTTTCTCTCACCCGAAATCAAAAGCCTCAGTTCACGGGGAGGATCACTGTCTGGTAGTTTAACGTAAATATTGGCTCCCGTCACTTCGCCATCACGCTCCAAGAAGCGATCCAACGCAGACATCGAACCCTCATCCGATGAAAGGTTTTCATCAACCGATGCGGAGGTAATCTGCATTTGGGCCCCGAATTCATTTCGAGCCGTTGAATTGCTATATCTGATTTCTTGGGAGAGGTTATCGCGCTCGCGCAGAATCTTATTCTTAGCGGGGCTAAGCGAAACTTCAGCGAACCCATCGTCCGGTAGAAATTTCCTTACTTTGTTTTTCAACACCCACAAGAGCTCGGAATATTTCTTTGCCTGATTATCTTGAGAGGCAATACGAAACTCCAATAAACCAGTGTGGTCCAGGTGAACAATATTCACCGCACGTTTTTTTGTGGTCGCATAGCGTCGAATCAGTTCGCCAGTTGCTGGATCCGTCTCCACAGCGCTGAGACGATTGATGTCACGGCTTTCGACGACTTTGATCGTAAGCGAAACCGGTGTCTTCTGCGGGTCCGGACGGTACAGGCGGATGTCGACGATTGTGGCCTCGTCGGGCATCTCAAGATCCAGCGGGTGAGTAAACAGCCCCGAAAGGCCCTCAGCTGCTGCGATTGAAGCGATGCGCGTAGGAGACAGCAGGCCGATTGCCCGCTCTTCAGTGCACTGGAAAAGGAACGAGTGCTGCTTGCCAAACTCCTCCACCTGCTGCAGTAGATCACGGAGGTCTTTCAGGGCAAGTTTTTTATCCTTGAGGGCAGGCTCGATCCGCTTCTCATAGAGATCGTCCCAGTTTTGCGCAGAAACGGGGATGCCCTTCGTCCGGAGGAATTCCTTGACGACGGCTTGGCTAGTCGCATTTTTCAGAAGGCCAAAAAGGATCTTGGCTAGCTTTTGGTCGTCGTCACTCAGCACATCACTCTCCACAAATTGGCATTAAGCTTAAAGGCTCGTGCGAGCCTTGGCTGTGGAGGCATGAAGCCGGTGACATCCTGCCACGAGAGCGCCGACCTGCGCGCATCATGCCTTCCATTGCGCGCGCATTCTCGCCTTTTTATCCAGCGGTACACAATGAGTGGAGAAGGTCAAAATGCCATCAGCGATGTAGGATCCCTTGGCCACGTGGAGTAGGTTCCATCAGATTTTGCCGTAATGTTCAGCTTTTTCGGGAAGATGGGTAGGAATTCCCAGCTTTTCTGTGAACCGCAAGCAACAGCCTGAGCCCCAGTCATCCGGGACCTAGCATCACAATTGTTGGTGAAGCTGACTGCTGTGGTGGCCCGCCTGGGCCTAAAATCAAATTTGCTCTGCAACACTGAATATGGAACATCAAAATCTGAATAAGCATCAAGGAATGCTTCTATCTCGGGCACTTCAGCCGAGTGAAACACTAGAGTTGACACCATAACCCGTCAGGATCAAAGCTGCGGCGTTATGCTGCAACGCCCGCCTCACAACTTCTCGCGGGTAGACACTGGCCCGGTCTATGGTGCCCCTGAACAAGACCTCGAAGGCCAGCGGCCTGTGCTTGGTGTCCAGAAACAGGCAACCGAATACTTCGCTGGCCTCATGCCGTAGCATCGCCTTCAGATAGCGCCGCACCGCCCACGGGCCATCAAGCACTGCTGCGCGCTCGATGCTTGCATCCAGGTACCGCCGGCCAATCTCCAACAGCGCCTGCAGCTGTGCGTATTTCACGACGCCAATACCCGGCTCGCACAGCACGGCTTCACGATCAGCCTCAAGAAACTGCCTGAGGCCACCAAAGCGCACCAGCAGCCCCCGCGCGAGGTCCAGCACGTTACGCCCGGCTACTCCCGAGCCCAGCAGCACCGCCAGCAACTCTGCATCCGACAGCACGGCAGCCCCTCGCTGCAACAACTTCTC
>NZ_JABMCN010000026.1 GCF_013179515.1 Pseudomonas sp. CM27 | reverse complement strand
CCCGGCAGGAAGCTGAAGTCGCTGCTGGCCTGGGCGCCAACCTGCTTGATCTGGGTGTTGCCGACGCTGGCAGCAGCCGGTGCGCTGGCGGCGTTGAACAGGCGCACGAAGGTGGAGCCTTTGGGTGCAGTCGGGCCATACAGCGCAGCGTCGGCGCCGGCGAAGGCGTGCATGGACGCAAGGGAAAGGCCGGCCGCAAGGGTGAGGGCTTTGGCAATGGAAGTCTTGGTAGTCATGTGCATTTCCTCTCTATCAATGGTTCGTCCGGGCGGACGACAAGGCCAGGTTTTCTTCGGATTTACGGGCGTTCTTCAGCTGCGCGATCCACTGCGGATCGAAGCTGCTCAGGTCGTTCTTCATCGGCAGGTAACGTTCGGGGAATTCCCACACCACCACTTGTGGCGCGGCGTTCTTGAAGGCGTCGCTTTGCAGGTACTTGAGCATTGGCAGCAGCGGGCCGTGGCCGTCTTCGGCGTAGTTGGCCACGTCGCTGCGCAAGGCCTGTTGCAGCGCACCGAGGAAGTTCCAGTGCGGGTTGGCGCTGTAGCTGGTGCCTACCAGCGCCACCGGAATCTGCGTGTCGGCAAACAGCGCATCGCCGCCTTCGCCCTCGGCCTCGGCAGGCCGGGTGGTGCGTTGCTGCAGGGTGTCCGGCGCCGGCAGCAGGTTGCTGAACAGCGGGTCAAGCGGCAGGAAGTTGGTCAGGTCGCCCTTGTACGGTGCGGTATTGCCGGCTTCGGTGATGAAGGTCTGCGGTTCGCCGTCGAGCAGGCTTTGCCGCGCCACCGCTTCGGCCAGGGCCTGGGCCACGACTTCGGCGCCCATTGGCGTCCAGTGGGTGTCGGTGCGCAGGAATACCTGGCCGCGGGCCTTGGCCTGCTCCAGCGGTGCCATCAGGTCCGGGGCGAACACGTTGGCCTGGCGTGCCTGGGCGTGGAACTGGTTGTACAGGTCGTCATGCAGGCTGGCAGGTGCTTCTTTACCGACATACTCGGAATAGACCCGCGCCTTGGCCGGTACGATCGCCAGCACCAGCTGGCTGCCGTGCTGCTGCAGGGTGTCGCGCACGCCGCGGATCAGTGCCAGGTTTTCCTGCATCAGTTGCTCGGCACCGGCGGTGGGCTTGAACTCTTCGTCGCTGAACAGCCACTGGTCGCGGCCCAGCACCACACCGGGGCGGCCTTCGTTGAACAGCTTGAAGTCCATCGCCGCCCACAGGTTGGTGCCCAGGCGCTTGATCGGGAATTCTTCGTCGTAGTGGGTCTCGGCTGCCTTGGCCAGCTTGCCGTTGAGCAGGGTCATCTGCTCGGTGCGCTGGAAGCTCTGCAGGCCACCGGTGGACCAGGCGCCCATGCCCACCAGCAGGCCGAGGAACGACAGCGAATAGGTGATGCGTAATGTCCGGGTCATGTCATCCACCTCAGAACTGGAAGTACAGGAACGGCGAGTAGCTCTGCGCCGAGAGCTTGAGGATCGAGGCCACGAACAGCAGCAAGACGAGGGCGCGGGTCATTACCCGGGTCCAGTCCAGGCCGAGCGAGCCGTCGCTGTTGATTTGCACCGGGGTGGCCGTTGGCGTCGGCCGGGCGTTGCGGTAGAAGTCGCGCAGGCCGAAGAACGCCAGGGTGAGGTAGGCGATCACCAGGGTGGCCACCTGCAGGCCGGTGAGCTGCGCGCGGTTGAGTTCCGACAGCTGCCAGTCGCCGAAGCTGAACATGGCGCCGTACATGCGGGCGGCCACGTGCAGGTTCTCGGCGCGGAAGATCACCCAGCCGACCACCACCAGCAGGAAGGTGAAGGCCCACTTGACCGGGTTGAAGCGCTGCGGGTTGGTGTCCAGGCCCAGCGCCCGCTCGATCGCCAGCCACATGCCATGCCAGGCGCCCCAGATGATGTAGGTGAAGTTGGCACCGTGCCACAGGCCGCCCAGCAGCATGGTCAGGAACAGGTTGCGGTAGGTGTTGAAGGTGCCTTTGCGGTTACCGCCCAGGGTGATGTACAGGTAGTCCCGCAGCCAGGTCGACAGGCTGATGTGCCAGCGCCGCCAGAACTCGGTGATCGACTGGCTGATGTACGGCTGCTTGAAGTTTTCCATGAAGCGGAAGCCCATCATCAGCCCAAGGCCGATGGCCATGTCGCTGTAGCCGCTGAAGTCGAAGTACAGCTGCGCGGTGTAGGCCAGGGCGCCCAGCCAGGCATCGCCGGTGGTGGGGTTTTGCAGGGCGAAGCAATGGTCGGCGACCACCGCCAGGGTGTCGGCGATGAACACTTTCTTGATGAAGCCCTGCATGAAGCGGGTGCAGCCTTCGGAGAACTTGTCCAGGGTGTGGGTGCGGTTGTTGAACTGGTCCACCAGGTCCTTGAAGCGCAGCACCGGGCCTGCGATCAGGTGCGGGAAGATCGCCACGAACGCCGCGAAGTCGATCAGGTTGCGGGTGGCCGGGGTGTCGCCGCGGTACACATCGATGATGTAGCTGATCGACTCGAAGATGTAGAACGAGATACCGATCGGCAGCAGCACATGGGTGAGGATGAACGGCTCCAGGCCAAACGAGCTGATGATCGCGTTGAGGCTGTCGACGCCGAAGTTGGCGTACTTGAAGTAGCCGAGGATCGCCAGGTCGACACCCACGCCCAGCAGTAGCCAGCGCTGCGCCGGCTTGGTGCGCACCCCAGCGGCACCGACTTTCAGGCCGATCCAGTAGTTCCACAGGGTGACCCCGGCGAACAGGGCCAGGAAGTCCACCCGCCACCAGGCATAGAAGACGTAGCTGGCGATCAGCAGCAGCAGGTTGCGATAGCGTTGCCCGCTCAAGTAGTACAGGCCGAGGAATATCGGCAAGAACAGGAACAGGAACACGTTGGACGAGAAGACCATCCCGGTTCTCCTAATTTGTTCACAGCATCCAGGGCAAAGCGCCCCCCAAACCCCCCAGCGCAAGACCGGAAGGCAACTTAGTACCTCTGTGGGAGCTGGCTTGCCGGCGATGCAAGGCGAAGCCTTGCCCATCGGTAGTCAGGGGCCGTTTCGCGGCCCCTCGCCGGCAAGCCAGCGCCCACAGATTTCACCCCCGCATTGGGGTGTGCTACTTCTTGCTTTCTGCGCTCGGGTCGTAGACCCGGGTCAAATCGCCGCCGAGCCTGAAACTGTTGAACGGCTGCATCTCATGCTTGCGCTCCAGCGTGTCGCCCACGCAGTGGTACAGCGCGCACCACGGCTCGAGCCAGGCGTACTTGCTGTCGACCTTGAGGTCTTTCATGTCCTGTTTCTCACCGGCCCGCGCCTTGAAATGGCTTGGGTCGCGGGCGCCCGCCAGCACGCCTTCGCCCAGGCGCTGCAGGGCGAAGTTGTTTTCGCTGCGCAGGTCCACGCCATTGGCCTGGGCGAAGCTGGCGATCATCGCCAGCGGCGGCAGGGCATAGTTGTGGTAGGCCAGGGCACGCTGCTTGCGCTTGATTTCGTTGGGCAGGAAACCTTGCTCGTCGACCTGGTTGGCACCCACCTTGAATTCCTTCACGGCCCAGTCGAACAGGTCGCGACGGTCGGTGGCCACGGCGGTGGCCATCACCGACCAGGCGGCCCAGTAGCTGTGGTTGTTGATCTTCTGCAGCGGCAGGTCGCTCCAGTCGCGCACGGTCTGTTCGGCCAGGCGGGCGAGCCACTTCTCGATCAGCTCGGCCTCGGCCTGGTGCGCGGCCAGTGGCTGCGAGTTGGAGAACTTCAGGCGCAACCACGACCCGCTCATGCTGCCCAGCGCCCATTTGCGCATGGACTTGCCGGTGTGGTTGTAGTCGGTGGACAGCAGCGCACCGGCGCGTGCCCAGTTGCCCAGCCAGGCCAGGGTGCAATCGAGCTGCGCCGGGCGGCCGTCACGCATGTACTGGCCGACCATCTTGCTGACGCCTTTCTCCAGCGTGGTGATGTCGGCAGTGGAATCGCGAAAGGCCTTCTCCGAGGCGACATTCAGCGTCGCCCGGGCCTTGTCCGAACCCTCGTACTTGCTCCGGAACTGCAGCGCGCCGGTGTACGGCTTTGGTGCGGCTTCGCAGCGGAAGTTGCCGTCGCCGGTCTTGAGCTTTTCAATGCCCTCGTAATACCCCTGCGGGGGCACCAGCGCAGCCTGCGCGGCGCCTGCGCACAGCGCCAGGGCCAGCAGGGCAGGGCGGAAGATTCGCTTGGATACAGTCATGTTCGCCTCACTGGCCGGCCTGCGCGGTTTGCGCAGGAACGGCGAAGTTGTTGCGTTTGCAGAGCTTGGCCTCGACCTTCTGGGTACCGTTTTCCGGCCCTTGTACTTCGAACGCCAGCAGGCTCTGGCTGGCCCAGTCCTCGTCTTCGCGCATCTGGAAGACGAAACGGCCGTCGGTATCGGAGGTCTCGGGTTTTTCCAGCTTGATGTCTTCGTGGCGGCCGTTGAGGTACCACAGGGTGGCCTGCAGCACCTTCACCGACGGATCGTCGAACTTGACGTCCATCTGCAGGTTGCGGTTGATCAGGTCCTTGATCACGCCGCCCTTGCCGTTGACCATCAGCTCGTTCTTGCCCGGCTTGAGGGTGGCGCTGGCGCTCATCAGCGCCGGGCGGTCGTCGCAGCCGTCGTCGAGCAGGCCAAGGATTTGCCGCCAGATGGTTTCCTGGTCCAGGCGGTACAACGGGGAGAATTCCCAGATCAGGATCTTCGGCGGGTTTTTCTGGAACTCCTCGCTGCCCAGGTACTGGATCATCGAGCCTTCCAGGCCACCGCCAGGGAAGGCGACATTGAGCACGTCGGCGCCGATGTATTGTTCGAGGAAACCCGAGAAGTTGTAGTTCTTGCCGCTGTGGCTGGTGCCGACCAGGGTGATCTGCGCGTTGCCGCTGTCACCGAACAGGTCGTCGCCGCCGCCGGTGGAGCCTTTCGGCTCGGTGGCAAACTGGTCCATGTACTGGACGGCGTAGCTGGTGTTGCACAGCTGGCCGGCAACGTTGTGCAGGGTGCCGGTCTTGCCCATGCGCCCGGACTTGGTAGTCTCGAATTCCTTGCGCGGCACGCCTTCGAAGGCCGGCATGTGGTGCACGGTATCGGCCACGATCCTGGCCGCACGCTGGGCACCGTAAGGGGTCCAGTGCTGGTCGCCACGGAAGTAGAAGTCCTTGCCCTGGTCGGCGGCAGCCAGCTGCTCGTTGGTCAGCGGCGACAGATCGGGGACGTTGTAGCCCATGCTGGCGAAGCGTTTGAGCATGGCTTGGTAGTTGCCCAGGGCCTTCTGGTAGTCGAACGCGGCTTTTTCGGCCGGGTTGAGCATGTTGCGGTTCACCAGGCCACGGGTTGGCTGGTACACCACCACCAGTTCCACGCCGCGCTTCTTGAAGGCGTCGTGCACTTGCTGCAGCCGCTTGTAGCCGGCCGGGGTGGTGTTGAACTCGGTGCGCAGGTCTTCGCGGGTACGGAACAGCCAGTCGCCCTTGGCCTGCACCAGCGTGGTGAAGTTCTGTTGGTAGCGGGTGGTATAGCGGCTGGCATCATGCGCTTCAGGGCACAGCTGGCAGCAAGGCTCGGCGCTGAAGGAAGGGGCCTTGACCTCTTCGGCGCGCACGCCCTGGCTGATCGCCAGGAGGGCGGCGGACAGGCCCAGCAGTTTCATCAGGTGTGGAGTCATGGTCTGGGCTTCCTTAATCGATCATTTCGGTCTGGCGTTCGACCGGGTCGATCAGCACAGCCTTCTGCTGGCGAACCAGCAGGTCGAGGATTTCGTCCTGGCGCTCGCCCAGCACGCCGTTGAGGCTGATGCCGCTGGCCTTGCGCGGGGCGAGCATGGCGACCTTGTACAGCTCGACCGACAGCGGCGAGTCGATCGACAGCGGGCCGGAGCCGTTGGCCACCAGCTCGCCACCCACCACGATCAGCGAGACCTTGGTGTCGAACGGGTCGAGGGCGATGTCGCGGTCGGTGTCGGACAGGTCCTTGATGTGGCCATACACGCCCACCAGGCCGTTGGCCATGGCCACGTTCTCGTACAGGCGGATGTTCACGCTGTTACGCACGCGGATGCCGTGGCGACGGTTGTTGATCAGCTTGTTGCCCCAGATCAGGTTGTCGCCGCTTTCGTACAAGGTGATGCCGTCGGTGTGGTTGCGGTAGATCTCGTTGTAGGCGATCAGATTGTTGACGCTGTTACGGTCGATCACCACGCCCGAGAGCTTGTTGTCGTAGCTCTTGTTGTTGATGATCCAGCTGTCGTTCACCTCACGCGAAACGATGATGCCGTGCTTCTTCTTGGTGCCGTACACGGTGTTGCCGGCGATGATCAGGCGGTGCGAGCGGTCGTGCGGGTCGATGCCATAGACGATGTTGTCGCGGTAGGTGCTGTCCTTGACCACGAAATCCTGGGTCTCGTAGCAGTAGAAGCCGTACCACATGTCGCTGAACTCCGAGCCGATGATCCAGCCGGTGGGCTCCGGGCGGCCCATGCGCTTGGCCATGTTCGGCGTGTACTGCGAAATGCTCACGCCATACGACTTGGACTTGGCGTAGCCGAAGCTGGCCATTTTGCTGTTGACGATGTAGGTCTCGGTGCCGCCCCACGACAGCAGGAACGGGCGGAATTCCTTGGGCGAGCGGAAGGTGGCCGGGCCGTTGTCCTTTTCACGCCAGCCGGTCACCTGGGTGTCGCTGACAAACAGCTTGCCGTCGTTGACCAGGAACGAACCGCCTTCCTGCGACAGGCGCAGTTGCTTGACCTTGCCGTCGATCTCGAGCATGCCCTTCTGCCCGACCACGATCGGCAGGCGCGCCAGGTACACGCCAGGCTCGACTTCGCTGAAGTACTGCCTGGGCACCTTCTTGCTCAGTTCGACCAGGTCGACATGGCCGTCATCGACGAAGATCGCCTGCGGGATGCCGTGCTGGCGCTGTACCCATTCGGCCGCCTTGTTGTCGCCGCCGATAAACTCCTTGAGGCTGTCCTCCTGGAACATGCGGCGCAGGCTGACCTTGCCTTTGTGGCTGCGGTCGATTTTCTTCTGTACCGCCTCGGCCGTGAAACCGGTGAGGTCGGGCAGCTTTGGCGGGTCCATCTGCAGCGGCTCGATCGGCGCGCTGGAGATCGTGTAGGTCTTGGCCTGCTGCAGTTCCTTGGCGATCACCTGGGGCTCTGCGGCAGCGACCAGGCCGCTGGCCAGCAGCAAGGCGCTGGCCAACAGGCTGTGGCGTAAGTGCGGGTGAAGGTTCATGGCTGGTCCTCGGCCTCAGAAGCGCCAGATGACGTCGACGAAGGCGCGGTGCATGTACGAGTCCGCTTCCTTGCCATAGGCGTCGCCCGGCTTGAACACGCCGGCACGCAGGCGTACCAGGGCGGACGGTTCGTCGATGGCCTGGCTCATCGAAGCGGGCAGCAGGCCTTGCTTGAAGTACTTGGTCACGACCACGTCCATTTCCTGGCCAAGGTCTTTTTCGCCGTCGACCAGGGGGCGGTTGACGCCGTTGTCGTTGACCACCGCGTTGATGCCGCTGGAGCCGATGTTCTGGTTGCCATCGACACGCCAGAACTTGTGATAGATGAGGCTGGCGTCGTAGTCGTCGCGCAACTGCCAGGAGGCGAACAGGGTGGCGGCCTGCAAGTTGCCCAGCTCGCCGCGGAAGGCTTCACCGAAGCGGTGCACGCGCGAACGGGTGCCGGTGAAGTTGGAGCGGTTGCTCTCAAGGCCGGTCTGCTCGAAATTGTTCGAGCCGTCGTCGCCACCGCCGCCGCTGCCGCGAGCGTACGCCGCACCGACCTGCCACTGCGGGTCCAGGCGCAGGCGGATGCCCAGGTCGGTGGCCCAGGCGTTGACGTCGCCGCTCTGCTTGCCGGTAGCCACTTGGTCGTTGCCGACAGCCTGGCTGCTGAGGGTGTCGCGGTCACCGGTCAGCCAGGTGACGCTGCCCCAGTAGTTGACGGTGTGGTCATTGCGCCAGTTGTAGGCGTCGCTGTTGGCCTCCAGGCCCAGCCAGGTGAGGTCGCCGGTGCGGGTCTTGTCCAGTGCGTCGACGGTTTCGCCGGGGCTTTTAAGGCTGCCGCTGTCATGGCTGTGGTGGGCGCGCACGCCGACCCAGTGACCTGGGGTCCACTGCGTGGCGACGTTGCCGTAGATGTGCGTGCGGTCCTTGTCTTCCGGGGCCAGCTCGGTGAGGTCGGTGCGGTATTCGCTGAAGCGCTGGGCCACGCCCAGGTCGGCCTTGAGCAGGGTGGTGTCGAAGGTCCAGTTCAGCGCCTCGATGTTGGTGTCTCGCCACATGCCGTCGTCGCTGCGCAGGCGTTGGCGGCCCAGGCGCAACTGCTCGCCCGGGTAGGCGGTGAGGCCGCTGTAGCCGACCCAGAACTCGCGCATGGCCAGGTAGCTTTTGTCAGGCTGGCGGCTGTCGTCGCCAGTGTCGGTGCTGGTGCCGTCGTCATTCTGGCGCAGGGTGTCGGTTTCGATGGTGTCGGTGGCTGCGACGGCCTGGCCCATGGCGTAGGCGCTCCAGTTGCCGCGTTCGCCGTAGACCCAGGGGCGCAGGTCCAGGCCCAGGCCGTTGACGTCCCCGCCCGAGCGGGTGCCCAGGTCACGGTCGTCTTCTGACTGGCCGGTGATTTTCACATCCAGGCCGAAGTTTTTTTCAGCGGTCATTTCCGCCAGGGTCGGGCAGGACCACAGCAGGGCGAAGCTCAGGCCGATGCCGGCTTTCACGAAGGGATTGAGCGTCATAGCGAGTCCTCACCGTCTACTTCTTTTTCGTCGTCTTGCAGGGCTTCGATGGCCAGGGTGCTGTTGGCGCCCTGACTCATGCTGCCGCGTGCCTGCTGCTCTTGCGCCAGCAGTTGCCGGGCCTGGTTGCGCTGCTCAGGCGTCAGTTGCTGATCGAGCTGCTGCAGCAGTTCGGCGGACTGCGGCGTCGGGTTGGCCTGGGCCAGCTGCGCAAATACCCACGCGTCACCCGGTTGCGGGCGAATGCCGTGGCCTTCGCTGAACAGCTGGGCCAGGGCGTAGTCGGCGCTGTTCTGCCCGCCACGGGCAGCAGTCAGCAGGTTGTCGACGGCTTTTTGCGGTTCGACATTGCCCAGGTAGCCGCGGCGGTACAGCTGGCCGAGGTAGTAATGGGCACTGATCTCGCCGGCATCGGCAGCTGCCTGCAGGTGCTGTTCGGCTTTGCTGGCGGCAGCCGGCAGGGTCTTGCCTTCGTAGTACAGGCGGCCCAGCAGCAGTTCGGCACGTGGCTGTTCGGCTTCGCGGCCCTTGTCGATGTAGGCCAGCAACTGGTCGGTGTCGCCCAGTTCGGGGAAGTCGTATACCAGCTGCGCCAGGCTGACCCAGGATGCCGGGTTGGCCGGGGCCACCTGCTCGAGCAGGGCCTTGGCGGTGTTCTCGTCGGTCTGACCGAGGCTGCGGTCGGCCAGCACCCGGGCGACGCTGTCGACCCGGGTGGCCGGCACGGCGCCGCGGGCGTAGGCGGATTTCAGCTGGCCGAGCAGGGCGGCTTGCTGGTCGGCCTGGGCACGCGTCTGGTACACGGTGGCCAGTTCTACGTAACAGATGTCGGTGCTGTTCAGCGCCGCCTTGCAGATGTTCTCGACCTCGCCCAGGTGCTGGTCGTAGGTGCCCTGGGTGCGGTACAGCAGCACCTGGGCCAGGCCCGCTTCCGGGTTGCCGGCGGCGCGCCACTGGTCGATCTGCTGCTGCGCGTTGACCGCGGGGAAGCTCTGTGGGTAGCTGAGGTAGAGCATCGCCAACGGGATCAGGGTGTTGCTTTCGCCTTGGCGGGCCGCTTGCTTGAGCAGGGTTTCGGCTTCTTCGCGTTCGGCCTGGGTGCTGTCGGGCTTGGCCACCAGCAGGCGCCCGAGGCGTGCCTGAGCACGTGGCGACGTGGCGGCAGCGGCGCGGTAGGTGGCCTCGGCTTCCTTGATTTGCGACGGGTCGCGGCTGGCGACCTTGATGTCGGCCAGGCCCACTTGCGCTTCGCTGTAGCCCAGGTCGGCCAGGGCCTTGTAGTTGCGCTCGGCCAGCGCTGTGTCGCCGCGCTTCATGGCTTCGTTGGCCAGGCGCTGGTCGGGCAGACCGGCGCAACCGGCCAAGGCGATGGCTGCAGCCAGGGCACACAGGCCCAGGCTGGCGCTTTTCTTGTAGGGAATCATGTGGTGATCCTCTTACAGCCCACGGGCCATGGCTTTGTCGATCAGCCAGTTGAACGACGGGCCACGGTCGCTGTTGACCGAAGCCGGGCGGCCGGCCAGTTCGGCTGGCATGCCGTCATCGGGCTTGATCTGCACACGGATGTCCGAGGCGAGGTTTTCACTGTCCAGGCTGCTGCTGCTGACGATCTGGCCAGTGCGCACGTCGTCTTCGCCAGCGACCTGGAAGTTGACCCGGGTACCTGGCTTGACCTCGTCGAACTGGCGGTAGCTGAAGCGCGCCTCGACCATCGGCGTGGTGGTACGCGGGATCAGCTGGAAGATCGGCTGGCCCTTGGCGGCGTACTGGCCGTCGTCCACCAGCTGGCGGGCGACCACGCAATCGCAGGGGCTGGTGAGGGTGCCGGACAGCTGTTTGCCGAACAGCTCCTCGATTTTTGCCGGGTCCAGCTGCGCGTCGTCCAGGTTGCCCTTGAGCATGTCCAGCATGCTGGTGGTGAAGCTGGCCAGTGGCGCGCCCTTGGCGACCTGCCCACCGCTTTGCACCAGGCTGTTCACGGTACCGTCGCGCGGCATGGTGATGTTGGTGGTAGGCACCGCGACCACGCCGGCTTCGGCATGGCTGACGAAGTACATGCCGTACAGTGACTTGGCGACGAAGCCGAAGGCGGCGACGCCGACCACGAACACGCCGAGGGTGACGGTAACCGCTTTGAGGCGGCCGAAGGCGCTCAGGCCACTGCCGCCGTCCTTCTGCTTGCGGGCCTTGGTGAAGTTGTCGCGCTGCAGGGTGCTGAGCACGTCGCCGATGCTGATCAGCTCGCCGGACAGGTGGCTGGTGATGATGTGCCGCAGCGTGGCGATGTCGCGCGGTTCGAGGTTCTGGAACTGCGCACCGGTACGGCCGCTGCTCGGGTTGTACGAGCGCACCTGGAACTCGATGTCGATCGACAGGCCCAGGTTGTCGACCACGAACTGCAGGCGCCCGCGCAGCACATCGCCCACCGACAGCGGCTGCTTGGTGTGGAAGCTCAGGCCACCGGCGGACAGGTCATCGACCTTCACTTCGTGGGTCTGGCGCTGGGCATCCAGAAAGCGCAGCTTGGCAGGAATGCGCACCCGGGCGTGTTGGCGCTGGGCTTCGGACTCATGCACGACATTGACGTTCACGGCGGTATTCATGGTGGTTTGTTCCTGTTAGATCCGATCCGGGTTGGGCTCACACGACCATGAACAGCACAGCAACGAAGATGCTGGCGGCCGAGAAGGTCATGGTCCGCGAGGACCAGGTGTTGAACCATTGTTGAAAGCTGGCGAGGTCACGCTTGAGGGCAGTGGGCTGACGCGTCCACGACTGCTTGTCGAGGCGGAAGAACACGTAGATCTTCATCAGCGCGCCGATGATCTGGTTGTAATAGAGAATCAGCGGGTAGGCCGGGCCGACCTTGTGGCCGGAGCACAGCAGCATCACGGTGAGGATCAGCCGGGTGATGCCGATCCACAGCAGGTACACCAGCAGGAAGGCAAGGCCGAACTTGAGGCTGGCGATGACCGCCACGGTCAGGCCCAGCAGGCTGGTCCACATCGACACGCGCTGGTCGAACAGCACGATGCTGGTGAACAGCCCCAGGCGGCGCATGCCCAGGCCAAGGGCACGGGAGTTCTGCCGCAGGTTGTTGCCGTACCAGCGGTACATCAGCTTGCGGCTGGCCTTGAAAAAGCTCTTCTCCGGCGGGTGCTCGACCGTGTTGATGGCGGCGTCCGGCACGTAGAAGGTGTCGTAGCCAAGGCGCATCAGGCTGAACCAGCTGGACTTGTCGTCACCGGTGAGGAACTTGAAGCGGCCCAGGCGCCAGTGCATCAGCGAGTCGCTTTCGACGTCGGCGATGAACTCGGGGTTGGTCACCACGCTGGCGCGGAACATCGACATGCGCCCGGTCATGGTCAGCACGCGCTTGGACAGGGCCATCGAGCACATGTTGATGTGGCGCTGGGCGAAGCGCAGCTTGTGCCATTCGCTCATGATGTAGCCGCCACGCACTTCGCAGAATTCGTTGGTGGTCAGGCCGCCGACATTGGCGAACAGCTTGAACCACGGCACGGTCTTGCGCACCACGCCATCGGCCAGCACGGTGTCACCGTCGATCACCGCCACCACCGCGTTCTCGTCCGGCAGCATGCGCGAGATGGCGCGGAAGCCGTAGGCCAGGCCATCGCGCTTGCCGGTACCGGCGATGCGCACGATGTCCAGCTTTACGTGGGCCGGCGGGTTGTACTTGGCCCACAGGCTTTTCACCAGCAGTTCGTCCGACATCTCCACCAGCGAGCAGACCACGGTGGTGGGGAAACCGCAGTTGATCGCTTCGCGGATCACCGAGCTGTACACCTGGGCGGTGGTCAGCGCTTCGATACGGAAGCTGGTCACCATCAGGTACACATGCGACGGGTTGGTCGCGTCGCCCATTTTCTGTACCTTGCGGCGCAGGTACGGGTACACGCCGTAGAGAAATATCATGCCGCGGATGAAATGGGTGGCGCCCATGGAATAGCGCCAGATGCCGACTGCGCCGACCAGGAAGATGAAGTGCTTCGACTGCGAGTCGAAGATATCGGCTGGCAGGGCCAGGGCGATCAGCATGAGCAGGCTCATGTAGAGCAGCCAACCGGCGCACTGCAACAGCACTGTCTGGAGCCTTTGCATGTTCAGCATCCGTGGAGAATTCGGGAAAGGGTGGGCGGCACAACGGCTCTGTACAGAACCCTTGTGCCGCCTGGCCGGGCACTTACCAGCAGATGCCTTCGGTGCGGCTGGTGGTGCTGGTCGGGTTGTTCATGAACCCGACCAGGTCGATCACCTGCTTGCCGGCCGGCGCTTGCTGGGCCAGCGCACGGAACTGCTCGTCACGGTTGCCGAGGACGATGATGTCGGCGTTGTCGATGACCTTCTGGAAATCGGCGTTGAGCAGCGACGACACGTGCGGGATCTTCGATTCGATGTAGTCCTTGTTGGCGCCGTGGACACGGGCGTACTCGACGTTCTCGTCGTAGATGTCCAGCTGGTAGCCCTTGCCGATCAGGCGCTCGGCCAGTTCCACCAGCGGGCTTTCGCGCAGGTCGTCGGTGCCGGCCTTGAAGCTCAGGCCGAGCAGGGCGACCTTGCGCTTGTCGTGGCTTTCGATCAGCTCGAAGGCGTTCTGCACCTGCGATTCGTTGCTGCGCATCAGCGAGTCGAGCAGCGGTGCGCGGACATCGAGGCTGGCGGCGCGGTAGGTGAGGGCGCGCACGTCCTTGGGCAGGCACGAGCCGCCGAAGGCGAAGCCTGGGCGCATGTAGTACTGGGACAGGTTCAGGACCTTGTCCTGGCAGACCACTTCCATCACCTCGCGGCCATCGACGCCTACCGCCTTGGCGATGTTGCCGATTTCGTTGGCAAAGGTGACCTTGGTGGCGTGCCAGACGTTGCAGGTGTACTTGATCATCTCGGCCACTTCGATCGGCTTGCGGATGACCGGGGCGTCGAGCTCTTCGTACAGTGCCTGGAGGATGTCGCCGCTGGCACTGTCCAGTTCGCCGATGACGGTCATTGGCGGCTGGTCGTAGTCCTTGATCGCGGTGCTCTCACGCAGGAACTCGGGGTTGACCGCGACACCGAAGTCGACCCCGGCCTTCTTGCCCGAGCAGTCTTCGAGAATCGGGATGACCACGTTCTTGACGGTGCCTGGCAGCACGGTGCTGCGCACCACGATGGTGTGACGGCGGGTGGTGTCACGCAGTACGTAACCGATTTCGCGGCACACCGACTCGATGTATTCCAGGCCCAGGTCGCCGTTCTTCTTGCTGGGCGTACCCACGCAGATCATCGACACGTCGCTGGCACGGATGGCTTCGGCGAAGTCGGTGGTGCCGCGCAGGCGGCCATTGGCGATGCCCTGTTGCAGCAGTGCTTCCAGGCCAGGTTCGACGATGGGCGACTTGCCCTGGTTGATCAGGTCGATCTTGGTGCTGGACACGTCCACACCGATCACTTCATGGCCACGCGCCGTCAGGCAGCCTGCACAGACTGCACCCACATAACCCAAACCAAAGATGCTGATACGCATCGCTATCACCTCATGTGTTTATCACGCCGGCCACTGCGGAAAGTGCCGTGCTGGATGGATTAACAACAGTTTCAAGGCGCACGGGTCCATGGCGAATGCACACTTCACCGAGCGCAGGCAAAATAAATCCGGAGCGCAAAAAGTTATGCACTCAAATAGGCATTAAATAGCCATTAATTAAAAACGTGCCCTGAAATGCAGCCGTCTTAATTGCAAAGTGCTACTTGGCGCTTTGCTGTGCTTGTTTTTTCAAGTGGGATAAATCCTTTGAAATCAACCACTAGGACGAGTTGTAAGGGACGCTTGTCTCCTGCATGGACAGGGGCTGCGGGAGATTCCGGCCTGCCTATCTAAGTTATCGCGGCAGGTAGCGGATACCTGCCATTGTCATCTGTAAGTCATCTCTCACAACCCGTAGGCAGGAAAATCGTTACGGCACTATGAGCGATGGGTTGCAGGAGAAGTTCCTGTGTGGATTCTGCCGGGATGAAAGATTTCTAAATATTTATTCAGTTGGGCGCAGTTTCAATTTGATAGCACGCAGGTGTTTTACCCCCGTGTATCAAGGGTGAGACTGTTACGAGATGTTTTTATGCCAGTATCGGAAAATATTTTTCGAGATTCGTCAAAAAAGGTATGAACGGTCTTATGACGGTTGGCGATAAAGGGAGGGGTGGTGGATTATTGACGCCGGATTTGTGGCGTAGTGGCAGTTTGCGCCATGGCCGGCTACAGGGCGGCTGGCCTCTTTGCGGGTTAACCGGTCGCCGCACCGCCGCTCGCGCAGGGCCCGCATCAGGGCTGACAGGCGCTGCATCTCTTGCGGCGAGCCCCTGTCAGCCTGGATGCCCCCCCCTGAAGGCGATCCGATTGACCCACGAAGAGGGCATAGCGGGCTTACTCAGCAGGCTGATCGCGCAAAAACACCAGATGATCCGCCTTGGACTGCTCGGCGCTGTAGTAGTACCCCTGCACATCGAACCGCTTGAGCTGTTCGGGATCGCTGATGCGCTGCTGGATCACAAAGCGGCTCATCATGCCGCGGGCTTTCTTGGCGTAGAAGCTGATGATCTTGTACTGGCCGTTTTTCCAGTCCTTGAAATCGACATTGATCACCCGAGCGTTCAGCGCGCTACGTTTCACTGCACTGAAATACTCGTTGCTGGCCAGGTTCAACAGCACGTCATCGCCCTGTTCGGCCAGCGCCTGGTTCAGCCATTCGCTGATGCGCGTGCCCCAGAAGGCGTACAGGTCCTTGCCGCGGGCGTTGGCCAGCTTGGTGCCCATCTCCAGGCGGTAGGGCTGCATGAGGTCCAGCGGACGCAGCAGGCCGTAAAGGCCCGAGAGCATGCGCAGGTGGTCTTGCGCGTAGCTGAAATCGTCCTCGCCCAGGCTTTCGGCGTCGAGGCCGGTGTACACGTCACCCTTGAACGCCAGCAGCGCCTGCTTGGCATTGGCCGGGGTGAAGTCTGGCGTCCAGCTGCCGAAGCGCGCGGCATTCAGACCGGCAAGCTTGTCGGACAGGTGCATCAGCTCGCTGATCTGCGCTGGCGACAGGTCGCGCAGCTGCTGGATCAGTTCCTGGGAATCGTCCAGGTACTGGGGCAGGGTGAAACGCTCGGTCACAGGCTTGGTGTCGTAGTCGAGGGTCTTGGCGGGGGAAATCACCGTCAGCATCGGGTCGGCTCCTGGCATCTTTGACCGCAGATTCTACGGGTTGGGCGGTGCAAGTCCAAACTATGGCGACGATAGTCACAGACCATGGCCGAAGCAGGCGCTATAGTTCGCGTTTTGCCGTTGCGGAGCCTTCCACCGTGCGCATTGCCTCTGCCTTGCTGGTCGCGCTGCTGAGCCTGACTGTGCAAGCCGCCCCTTCCACCCAGGTCAGCCTCGACCGCAGCCTGTGGCCCGAGCAGCTGGACAGCCCGGCACTGTTTGACGTGGCTTCGCGCGCCGAGATCCTGTCGTTCGCCCAGGTGCTGCACGAAAGCGAGCTGCTCGACGACGCGGCACTGGCGGCGCGGCTGGGGCTACGGCAGATCAACCTGCAAAAGGTACGCCTGGTTCGGGCGCGGCTGTGGCAGCGATTGTGGCAGGGCTATCAGCAGGCGCAGCGCAGTTGCGAGCAGGATGCGTCGTTCTGCTACCCGGTAACTTCGATGGCTGACTTGCGCATGCAAGCAGCTACGTTCGCTGCAGATGTCGGCACGTTCTATACCGGATGGGTCGAGCCTAGCCACCAGTTCCATGTCCGTTACCTGGATGAACAACTGCGCAAGGCGGCGTTGCTGCCGCAGACCAGCAGCGAGGTGGAGCGGCTGTCCCCCCGTGAGCGTAATGGTGATGAACTGAATGACCGCATGTTCCTGCTGACTTTCGTCGGTGGCCCCGGGCCGGACAGTGGCAGCACTGACCTGCTCACCGACTACCTGCGCAGACAGAAACTCCAAGGTACCTTCTTTGTGCTCGGCAACCGCCTGCAGCAACGGCGTGACGCGGGGCCGGCCAATGCCTTGCGCCAGCTCTACGACGGTCAGTGTGTGGGTATCCAGGGCTGGGAATACCGCTCCCACGCGCAGTGGACGGACTGGCAGGATTCGCTGCGGCGTAGTCAGGCGCGGGTGCAAGCCGACCTGCCAGCGCAGTATGTGCCGTTGTTCCGGCCGCCCTATGGCCAGCGCCGGGCTGACGGCGAGTCGTTCATGGCCAGCCAGCAGTTGCGCGTGTCATTGTGGGATATCGATGCCCAGGATGATGGCGCGTTGAGTGCCCAGGCCTCTGCGCAGCGGGTGTTGACCTTGATGTTGCTGTGGCGCAAGGGCGTGATCCAGTTCCATGACAGCCTGCCCAAGGCCCAGCCGGCAGTGGAATGGTTGCTGCGCAGCACCGCGCAGAGCGGTATCGGCTGGCAGGATTGCCGGGAATATGGATATGCCGAATAGAGGGTATGACTTTTGAATGTAGTACCCTCTGGCGTCCGCGCCAAGGCCTCATCGTCAATCGGAAAAATAAACTTCAAAATCTCGTAAAAATGCTTTTTCCGGTCATGGCTTTTGCGGTATGAAGAAACCAGACAGCCGATTCCTGCAGCACAGGTGGCGTCATCCAGGCCCACCTAGGCAGGTTCGCTTCCCGCCCGTAACAACGCGGATACGGGGAGACGGTAGTCACTTTGCGGCGTAACAGACCACGCCGTGTGGCTTCGACATAAGGTGACCGAGTATGGATGACCAAGGACGCAACCCTTCCTCCAGCAAGCCAATCCTCTATGTGCTCGATACCAACGTCCTGATTCACGACCCCAACGCATTGCTCAACTTCGAGGAGCACCACGTCGCCCTGCCGATGACGGTGCTGGAGGAACTCGACAAGCTCAAGACGGGCAAACAGACCATCGCCGCTGAATGCCGCCAAGCCATCCGCCTGATCGACCAGACCCTGGGCGACGCCTCGCCCAGCGATGTCGAGCAGGGCGTGCCGATTCAGCGTGGCAAGAGCGGGCCCAAGGGCTTCCTGTCCATCCTGATGACGCCGCGCAACGAGCCGAACAGGCTGCTGCCGGAAAACCTCAACGACAACATCATCATCAACCAGCTGCTTGAAGTACGGGCTCGGCGCAGCGACCTGGACGTGGTGCTGGTCACCAAAGACATCAACATGCGCCTGAAGGCGCGCGCTTGCGGGATTGCGGCCGAGGATTACAGCACCGACCAGCTGGTCGATGACGTGTCCTTGCTGTCCAAGGGCTACCACTCGGTCACTGGCTCGTTCTGGGACCGGGTGAGCAAGGTCGATACCCGTCAGGAGCGGGGGCGTACCTGGCATCGGGTGCAGATGATCGACAACCTGCCGGCCGTCCACGTCAACGAATTCATCATCGATGAGCAAGGCTTCGTCGGCTGGATCAAGGGCATCCGCAACGATGAGCTGCTGTTGCTCGACCTGCATCAGGAGCCCCTGTTGCACCAGGAAGCCTGGGGCCTGAAGCCACGCGACATCCATCAGAGCCTGGCACTCTTCGCCCTGCTTGACCCGGATATTCACCTGGTCAACCTGACCGGCCCTGCCGGCTCGGGCAAGACCATTCTGGCGCTGGCCGCAGCCATCGAGCAGACCATGGTCAGCAAGCGCTACCGGCGCATCATTGCCACCCGCAGCGTGCAGGGGCTGGACCAGGAAATCGGCTTCCTGCCGGGCACCGAAGCGGAGAAGATGGAGCCTTGGCTGGGCGCGATCACCGACAACCTCGAAGCCTTGCACATGGATGACGAAAGCACGCATGGCAGTGTCGAGTACATCCTCGAGCGGGTACCGTTGCAGTTCAAGTCGCTCAACTACATTCGCGGTCGCAGCTTCCAGCAGAGCCTGATCCTGATTGACGAGTGCCAGAACCTTACGCCGCACCAGATCAAGACCATCATCACCCGTGCCGGCTCCGGGTCCAAGGTGGTCTGCCTTGGCAACCTGGCGCAGATCGATACCCCTTACCTGTCCGCGACCAGCTCGGGCCTGACTTACCTGACCGAGCGCTTCAAGGACTTCCCCCACGGCGTGCACCTGACCCTGCAAGGGGTGCCACGCTCGGTGCTGGCCGAGTACGCCGAGTCGCATCTGTAAAACCATGCAGCCGGGCAGATCACTGCCCGGCCTTTTCGCGGGCACGCCCGCTTCCACAGGATCTCCACTTGATTCAAGGCGGTGAGGACCCTGTGGGAGCGGGCGTGCCCGCGAAGAGGCCGGGCCTGCCGACACATACCTCTGCTCAAACCTGACCCACAGGTTTACACTGCGAGTTCCCCTCACAGGAGCAGAGCAGTGCTGACACATCTTGATTCCCAGGGCCGGGCCAACATGGTCGACGTCACTGAAAAGGCGGTGACCGAGCGTGAGGCCATTGCCGAAGCGCGGGTGCGCATGCTGCCGCAGACCTTGCAGATGATCGTCGACGGTGAGCACCCCAAGGGCGACGTGTTCGCCGTGGCGCGCATTGCCGGGATCCAGGCGGCGAAGAAGACCAGCGACCTGATCCCGCTGTGCCACCCGCTGATGCTGACCAGCGTCAAGGTCGAGCTCAGCGCCGAGGGCGAGGACGCCGTGCGCATCGTCGCCCGCTGCAAGCTGGCCGGGCAGACCGGCGTCGAGATGGAAGCGCTGACCGCCGCCAGTGTCGCCGCGCTGACGATCTATGACATGTGCAAGGCGGTGGACAAGGGCATGGTCATCGAGCAGGTGCGCCTGCTGGAAAAGCTCGGCGGCAAGAGCGGCCACTACAAGGTGGAGGCGTGATGAAGGTCAAGGTGATGTACTTCGCCCGTTACCGTGAGCAGCTGGACGTGGATGCCGAACAGGTGGAGGGCGCGTTCCAGGTGCTCGACGATGTGCGCCAGGCGCTGGTGGCCAAGGGCGAGCGTTACGCGGTACTGGCCGAGCAGAACCTGATGTGCGCGCGCAATGAAGAGCTGTGCAAGCTCGATGAGCCCTTGGAAGACGGCGATGAAGTGGCGTTCTTCCCACCGGTGACCGGAGGCTGAACATGGCAGTGCGAGTGCAGGAAGGCGCGTTCGACCCTGGGGCCGAGGTGAATGCCATGCATGCGGCCAACGTGGGTGTGGGCGCGGTGGTCGGGTTTGTCGGCTATGTGCGGGACTTCAATGATGGGCGCGATGTGGCGGGGATGTTCCTCGAGCACTACCCGGGCATGACCGAGAAGGCCCTGGCCAAGATCGTGGTCGAGGCCGAGCAGCGCTGGCCGCTGCTGAAGGTGGAGGTGCTGCATCGCATCGGGGCGCTGGAGCCGGGCGAGCCGATCGTGTTCGTCGGTGTCGCCAGTGCCCATCGGCAGGCCGCATTCGAGGCCTGCGATTTCATCATGGACTACCTGAAGACCCGCGCGCCGTTCTGGAAGAAGGAAACTACCCAGGAAGGGCCGAGGTGGGTGGAAGGCAGGCAGAGTGACCAGGACGCTGCCGGGCGCTGGTAGTCAAGGCTGCGCCGATCCCATGTAGGAGCGGCCTTGTGTCGCGAAAGGGCCGCGCAGCGGCCCCAGGATGTCAGCATTAATGCATGAATTGCTGGGGCCGCTGTGCGGCCCTTTCGCGACACAAGGCCGCTCCTACAAGGGCGGCGTTGGCATTCAGGCAATCAGTGATGCTTGCGCGGCACCGGCTTGAGTAGCTCATCCGGCGGCATCTCGCACTTGATCTTGCGCCCCAGCAGCTCCTCGATCCCCGGCAACTGATACGAATCATCCTCACCGGCAAAGCTGATCGACACGCCATCAGCCCCCGCGCGTCCGGTACGGCCGATACGGTGCACGTAGTCGTCCGGATCCTCGGGCAGGGTGAAGTTGATCACGTGGCTGATGCCATCGATATGAATGCCACGCCCTGCCACGTCAGTGGCCACCAGCACCGTGACCCGACCTTCGCGGAAGTTTTCCAGGGTTCGAATACGCTTGTGCTGCGGCACGTCGCCCGACAACTGGGCGGCATTGATGCCGTCGCGCACCAGCTTTTCCTCGATGCGCCGCACTTCGTCCTTGCGGTTGGCAAACACCATCACCCGTTCCCACTTGTTCTGGGTCACCAGGTTGTACAGCAGCTTGTACTTGTCGCTGCCGGCCACCGCATACACGTGCTGCTCGACCGTTTCGCTGGCCACGTTCTCCGGCTCGATCTCGACGATGGCCGGGTTGGTGGTCCATTGCTTGGCCAGGTTCATCACGTCTTCGGTGAAGGTGGCCGAGAACAGCAGGGTCTGGCGCTCGCTTTTTGGCGGCGTCTGGCGAATGATCTGGCGCACCTGCGGGATGAAGCCCATGTCGAGCATGCGGTCGGCCTCGTCCAGCACCATCACCTCGACCATGTCCAGGTGCACCTCGCCGCGCTGGTTGAAGTCCAGCAGGCGGCCAGGGGTGGCGACCAGGATGTCGCAGTGGCGCGCTTCCAGGGCCTTGAGCTGTTTGTCGAATTCCATGCCGCCGACAAAGCTCATCACGTTCAGGCCGGTGTACTTGGTCAGCGCTGCGGCGTCCTTGGCGATCTGCACCACCAGCTCGCGGGTGGGGGCGATGATCAGCGCACGCGGCTCGCCCATGTAGCGTTCTTTGGGTGGTGGCGTCTGCTGCAGCTGGGAAATGATCGAAATCAGGAATGCCGCAGTCTTGCCAGTACCGGTCTGGGCCCGGCCGATGGCGTCCTGGCCACGCAGGGTGTAGCCCAGCACCTGGGCCTGGATCGGCGTGCAGTACGGGAAGCCCAGGTCGTGGATGGCGTGCATCACCTCGTTGGACAGCTTGAAGTCGTGGAAGCGGGTCTTGCCTTCCTGCGGCTCGACCACGAAGTCTTCCAGCTTCCACAGGCTGGCCTGCGGCTTGGGTTTGCGCTCGCGGCGCGGTTTGGCATTGACCGGCTTTTCGACCGCAGGTGTCACAGCGGCAGGCTGTTCAGCCGCAGGGGTGGGATTGGCGCGCGGTGCGGCCGGGGTAGGCGCAGGCCGCGCCTCGGTGGGCGCGGGCGCAGGCGGCGTTGCACTGGCAGCAGGAGCGACGGCCTGTGGCGCGGCGTCTCCCTTGCCGAATATTTTCTTGAGTGCCTTGAGCACGATCGTCTCATCAACTGATTAAGGAATGTACGCCGGGCAGTGTAAAGCAAGAATCAGGCTCGGCGTAGTGGAATAGCCCTACAACTACAGGCGGCTTCTGCTTATTGCAGTTGCATGGCCAGCCACTCGTGGACGTCGTTCAACTCCTCGACCACCACTTCGTGCTCCATCGGGTATTCCTGCCAGCGGGCGGCGACGCCCCAGGTGTTCAGGTACTCGAAGGCGGTGCGGCCCATGGACGGGATCACCACCGGGTCGTGCACGCCATGCAGGCACAGGGCCGGGGTGCGTTGCTGGCACGCACTCAGCTGGTGCTGTTCGTTGAAGGTAGGGGCGTAGGTGGACAGGGCGATGACCCCGCCCAGTGCCTCTTGCCACTTTATATAGGCAGTGTGCAGCACCACCGCGCCGCCCTGGGAGAAACCGGCCAGGAAGATTCGCGCCAGGTTGATGCCTTTGGCCTGCTCGGCCTTGATCAGGGCGATCACCTGCTCGGCCGATTCCTCCAGCTGCGCTTCATCGATGGCGCGGGCCGGGGTCATCGCCTTGATGTCATACCAGCTGGGCATGGCGTAGCCGCCATTGATGGTCACCGGGCGGGTCGGCGCCTGCGGCATGATGAACCGCGTGGTGAGCAGGCGTTCCTGCATGAATTCGGCGACGGGTAGGAAGTCGTAACGGTCGGCCCCCAAACCGTGCAACCAGATCACACAAGCGTCTGCGGTTTTCTGCGGTTCGAGGATCAGTGGGTTGGTCATGACTGCTCCGAAAGTGTGCGGATCTTGTTATGGCGTGCGTGAAATGAAGGCGCGGGAAATGATTGTCGGAAAAAGAATGTCGCAACGATACAACTTTCCCTACTTGACGTGCGCTTAAACGCTACAGCCAGGAGTTCTGGTACGCGCTTTGCAATTGAACCTGCGATGCAAAGGGCAGGCCGAGACGGTAACACCCTTTGTAAGCGAAGGCTGTCACAGAACAGTCCATTGCGCCAATTGACCCAATAACAAGCCAACACGGGTCGGATACGCCTCAAAAGGGTGCGGTGCAATTCCGGCTCGATACAACAAGAGCGATTTGGAGGTTGTGAATGAAGATGTTGAAAACCACCCTGGCAGTCCTGACCGCTGCCGCCGCACTGGGCGCCGTGAGCACTGCCCAGGCCGGCGCCACCCTCGATGCGGTGAAGAAAAAGGGCTTCGTCCAGTGTGGCGTGAGCGACGGTCTTCCAGGCTTCTCGGTACCTGATGCGCAGGGCAAGATCGTCGGCATCGACGCCGATGTCTGCCGCGCCGTGGCCGCCGCCGTGTTCGGCGACGCCAGCAAGGTCAAGTTCAGCCAGCTCAACGCCAAGGAACGCTTCACCGCCCTGCAGTCGGGGGAAGTCGACGTGCTGTCGCGCAACACCACCTGGACCAGCTCGCGCGATGCCGGCATGGGTCTGGTGTTCGCCGGTGTCACCTACTATGACGGCGTCGGCTTCCTGGTCAACAAGAAGCTCGGTGTTTCCAGCGCCAAGGAGCTCGACGGCGCCACCATCTGCATCCAGGCCGGTACCACTACCGAGCTGAACGTGTCGGACTACTTCCGCGCCAATGGCCTGAAGTACACCCCGATCACCTTCGACACTTCCGACGAGAGCGCCAAGTCGCTGGAGTCCGGCCGTTGCGACGTGCTGACTTCGGACAAATCGCAGCTGTTTGCCCAGCGTTCCAAGCTGGCCGCGCCGACCGACTATGTAGTGCTGCCGGAAACCATCTCCAAGGAGCCGCTGGGCCCGGTGGTGCGCAAGGGCGACGAAGAGTGGTTCAGCATCGTCAAGTGGACCTTGTTCGCGATGCTGAATGCCGAAGAAGCAGGCATCACCTCCAAAACCGTCGAGGCCGAAGCCAAGTCTACCAAGAACCCCGACAACGCCCGGCTGCTTGGCGCTGACGGCGAGTATGGCAAGGACCTCAAGCTGCCCAAAGACTGGGTAGTGCAGATCGTCAAGCAAGTCGGCAACTACGGCGAAGTGTTCGAGAAGAACCTGGGCCAGAGCACCGACCTGAAGATCGACCGTGGCATGAACGCCCTGTGGAACAACGGCGGCATCCAGTACGCGCCACCTGTGCGCTGATGGCTGCATCCTGCGGCGGCATCCCGCCGCCGCAGGTTGTTCGGAACCCTACTTTCCGGGGCACCTCATGCAAAATCGAATCGGCGCACAAAAGGGCTTGTCCCTGAGTGATCCACGTGTGCGCGCGTGGCTGTTCCAGGTCCTCACGATCGTGTTCGTGGTCGGCCTGGGCTGGTACCTGTTCCACAACACGCAAACCAACCTGCAACACCGGGGGATCACCTCGGGCTTCGACTTCCTCGAGCGCAGTGCCGGCTTCGGCATTGCCCAGCACCTGATCCCCTATGTGGAATCCGACAGCTATGCGCGGGTGTTCGTCATCGGCCTGCTCAATACCCTGCTGGTGACCCTCATTGGCGTGGTGCTGGCGACCATTCTCGGCTTCATCATCGGCGTGGCGCGGCTGTCGCCGAACTGGATGATCAACAAGCTGGCGACCGTGTATGTGGAAACCTTCCGCAACATCCCGCCGTTGTTGCAGATCCTGTTCTGGTACTTCGCCGTGTTCCTGACCCTGCCGGGGCCGCGGGGCAGCATCAACATCGACGATATGTTCTTCATCAGCAACCGCGGCCTGAACATGCCCGGTGCTGCCATGACCGATGGTTTCTGGCCGTTCGCCATTGCCTTGGCCCTGGCGCTGCTGGCGACCGTGGCGATGGTGCGCTACGCCAACAAGCGCTTCAACGAAACCGGCGTACCGTTCCACAAGTTCTGGGTGGGGCTGGGGTTGCTGGTTGCCATCCCCGGGGCCTGCGTGCTGCTGTTCGGCAGCCCGGTTACCTGGGAAATGCCGCAGTTGAAGGGCTTCAACTTCGTCGGTGGCTGGGTGCTGATCCCCGAGTTGCTGGCGCTGACCCTGGCACTGACCATCTACACCGCAGCGTTCATCGCCGAAATCGTGCGTTCCGGTATCCGCTCGGTCAGCCATGGCCAGACCGAAGCCGCGCGCTCGCTGGGCCTGCGTGAGGGCCCGACACTGCGCAAGGTGATCATCCCCCAGGCACTGCGGGTGATCATTCCGCCGCTGACCAGCCAGTACCTGAACCTGGCGAAGAACTCGTCGCTGGCGGCCGGTATCGGCTACCCGGAGATGGTCTCGCTGTTCGCCGGTACCGTGCTCAACCAGACCGGCCAGGCCATCGAGGTGATCGCCATCACCATGAGTGTCTATCTCGCCATCAGCATCAGCATTTCGCTGCTGATGAACTGGTACAACAAGCGCATTGCGCTGATCGAGCGGTGAGGATACGCCCGTGAATGCCCATGTTTTCAAACCTGATATGCCGCCCCCGGTGAAAACCGTCGGCGTGCTCGCATGGATGCGTGCCAATCTGTTCTCCAGCTGGCTCAACACGCTGCTGACCCTGTTCGCCATCTACCTGGTGTGGCTGATCGTGCCGCCGTTGCTGCAGTGGGCGCTGATCGATGCCAACTGGGTTGGCACCACCCGCGCCGACTGCACCAAGGAAGGCGCCTGCTGGGTGTTCGTGCAGCAGCGCTTCGGCCAGTTCATGTACGGCTACTACCCGACGGAGCTGCGCTGGCGCGTGGACCTGACCGTTTGGCTTGCCGTGCTCGGCGCCGCGCCGCTGTTCATCAGGCAGTTCCCACGCAAGGCTTTCTACGGCCTGGGCTTCCTGGTGCTGTACCCGGTGCTGGCCTACACCTTGCTGCACGGTGGCTACCTGGGCCTGCAAAGCGTCCCGACCAGCCAGTGGGGCGGGCTGATGCTGACCCTGGTGATCGCCACCGTGGGCATCGTCGGCGCCTTGCCGCTGGGTATTCTGCTGGCCCTGGGACGGCGTTCGAAGATGCCGGCGGTGAAGGTGGTGTGCGTGACCTTCATCGAGTTCTGGCGCGGCGTGCCGCTGATTACCGTGCTGTTCATGTCGTCGGTGATGCTGCCGTTGTTCCTGCCCGAGGGCATGAGCTTCGACAAGCTGCTGCGGGCGATGATCGGGGTGATCCTGTTCCAGTCAGCCTATATCGCCGAGGTGGTACGCGGCGGCCTGCAGGCCATCCCCAAGGGCCAGTACGAAGCCGCTGCGGCGATGGGCCTGGGATATTGGCGGGCGATGGGCCTGGTGATCCTGCCGCAGGCGCTCAAGCTGGTGATCCCCGGCATCGTCAACACCTTCATAGCCCTGTTCAAGGACACCAGCCTGGTGATCATCATCGGCCTGTTCGACCTGCTCAACAGCGTCAAGCAAGCCGCCGCCGACCCGGCCTGGCTGGGCATGGCCACCGAGGGCTACGTGTTCGCCGCCCTGGTGTTCTGGATTTTCTGTTTCGGTATGTCCCGCTACTCCATGCACCTGGAGCGCAAGCTGGACACTGGCCACAAGCGTTAGGAGTTTCGACATGAGTGAAGCGATCAAGCAGCCTGCCGGCCCCGAGGGCATCATCCAGATGCAGGGTGTGAACAAGTGGTACGGCCAGTTCCATGTGCTCAAGGACATCAACCTGAACGTGCGCCAGGGCGAGCGTATCGTGCTGTGCGGGCCGTCCGGTTCGGGCAAGTCCACCACCATCCGTTGCCTCAACCGCCTGGAAGAGCACCAGCAAGGGCGCATCGTGGTCGATGGCGTGGAGCTGACCAACGACCTGAAGCAGATCGAGGCCATCCGCCGCGAAGTGGGCATGGTGTTCCAGCACTTCAACCTGTTCCCGCACCTGAGCATTCTGGAGAACTGCACCCTGGCGCCGATGTGGGTGCGCAAGATGCCCCGGCGCAAGGCCGAGGAAATTGCCATGCACTACCTGGAACGGGTGCGTATTCCGGAACAGGCGCACAAGTACCCGGGGCAGTTGTCCGGTGGCCAGCAGCAGCGTGTGGCGATTGCCCGTGCGCTGTGCATGAAACCGAAGATCATGCTGTTCGACGAACCGACGTCGGCGCTGGACCCGGAAATGGTCAAGGAAGTGCTCGATACCATGGTGGGCCTGGCCGAGGATGGCATGACCATGCTCTGCGTCACCCATGAAATGGGCTTTGCCCGCACCGTGGCGAACCGGGTGATCTTCATGGACAAGGGGGAGATCGTGGAGCAGGCGGCGCCGGATGATTTCTTCGACCGGCCGCGCAGTGACCGGACGCGGTTGTTCCTGAGCCAGATTCTGCATTGATACTGTTGGGGCTGCTTTGCAGCCCATCGCCGGCAAGCCAGCTCCCACAGGTACTGCACAGGGCTTGAGGCCGGTGCTATCCCTGTGGGAGCTGGCTTGCCGGCGATGGGCCGCAAAGCGGCCCCGTTTATTACTTCTCTTCTGTGGTCACTGCTGGTGCCGGTGGCGGCCGTAGCCCCACCTCGGCAATCAGCTTCAACTGTTGCCCATTGCGCATCACCTCGATGGTGATCTTCTCGTTGGGCTTGATCCGCGCCACCTGATTCATCGACTTGCGCCCGTCACCGGCGGGCTCGCCGTTGATGCTCATGATCACATCACCCAGCTGCAGCCCGGCCTTGGCCGCCGGCCCTTCGCGGAAGATGCCCGCCACCACGATGCCCGGGCGGTCTTTCATGCCGAACGACTCAGCCAGCTCCTGGCTCAGCGGCTGCACTTCGATACCCAGCCAGCCACGGATCACCTGGCCGTGCTCGATGATCGACTTCATCACCTCCAGCGCCAGTTTTACCGGAATGGCGAAGCCGATGCCCTGTGAGCCACCCGACTTGGAGAAGATCGCCGTATTGATGCCGACCAGGTTGCCGCTGGCATCCACCAGCGCACCGCCGGAGTTGCCCGGGTTGATCGCCGCGTCGGTCTGGATGAAGTCCTCATAGTTGTTAAGGCCCAGCTGGTTGCGGCCGGTGGCGCTGATGATGCCCATGGTCACGGTCTGGCCGACCCCGAACGGGTTGCCGATGGCCAGCGACACGTCGCCGATGTGAATGGTGTCGGAGCGGCCGATGGTGATGGCAGGCAGCTTCTTCAGGTCGATCTTCAGCACCGCCAGGTCGGTTTCCGGGTCGCTGCCAATTACCCGGGCCAGGGTCTCGCGGCCGTCTTTCAGGGCCACGACGATCTGGTCGGCGCCGCTGGTGACGTGGTTGTTGGTCAGCAGGTAACCCTCGGGGCTCATGATCACCGCCGAGCCCAGGCTCGACTCCCAGCGCCGCTGCTTGGGCAGGTTGTCGCCGAAGAAACGCCGGAACTGCGGGTCTTCGAACAGCGGGTGGGCGCTCTTGTTCACCACCTTGGTGGTGTACAGGTTGACCACCGCCGGGGCGGCCAGGGTCACGGCATCGGCGTAGGACACCGGGCCCTGCATGATCCGCGTAGTCTGCGGGGCTTGTTGCAGGTTGACGTCCTGGCTGGGCAGGCCGACCCATTGCGGGAAGCGCTGGATGATCAGCATGGCGATCAGTATGCCGGTAAGCAGGGGCCAGCCAAAGTAACGCAAAGCCTTGAACATGAACGAATCCTGGAAAGAGCGAAGGCCGGTGGCCGCGCGGTGGGGCATGAGCGCGCGCGATGATACACCGGTTCCCCCAGTGCCGGCGACGGCCCATAATGGCCGGCATTATACGGGCGTTCCATAGGCGTTGTGCCCGAGAAAAGCGCAGTTTTCGAGGAGATTTGCATGGCCGTCGCTCTAAACACCCTGGTCGAGGAAGCCGAGCGTTACCTGGGCAGCGCGAAGATCCAGGACTATTGCCCCAACGGCCTGCAGGTCGAGGGCCGGCCGCAGGTCAGCCGGATTGTCAGCGGCGTCACCGCCAGCCAGGCGTTGCTGGATGCCGCGGTGGAGGCGGGGGCCGACCTGGTGCTGGTACACCATGGGTATTTCTGGAAAGGCGAAAACCCGTGCGTCACCGGCATCCGCCAGCGCCGCCTGAAGACCTTGCTGAGCAACGATATCAGCCTGCTGGCGTTCCATCTGCCACTGGACGTGCACCCGGAGGTCGGCAACAACGTGCAGCTGGCGCGGCAACTGGACATTACCGTCGAAGGTCCGCTGGACCCAGCGAACCCCAAAGTGGTCGGGCTGGTCGGTTCGCTCGCCGAGCCGATCACCGCGCGTGATTTTGCCCGGCGGGTGCAGGAAGTGCTGGGGCGTGAGCCGTTGCTGGTCGAGGGTGATCAGATGATCCGCCGGGTCGGCTGGTGCACCGGGGGCGGGCAGGGCTACATCGACACCGCGATCGCGGCCGGGGTGGATTTGTACCTGACGGGCGAAGCGTCCGAGCAGACCTATCACAGTGCGCGCGAGAACGGCGTCAGCTTCATTGCTGCCGGGCACCATGCCACCGAACGCTACGGCGTGCAGGCGCTGGGTGATTACCTGGCACGGCGGTTTGCCGTGGAGCACCTGTTCATCGATTGCCCGAATCCGATCTGAGATCGGCGTTGCCTTCTTCGCGGGCGCGCCCGCTCCCACAAGGACTCCACCGTACCTGTGGGAGCGGGCATGCCCGCGAAGAGGCCGGGCCTGCAAGCCCAAACCCCCAGTCATATCGTTAGACTTTTTCGATCTAGCCCGCCTCCTAAATAGAAGCTACCGCTGTGATAAAGTGGCTCGCTCGAACACGGCCCGCAGGCCGTCCATAAGATCGTTTTTCGTGAGTAGCCATGGTCGACAAACTGACGCACTTGAAACAGCTGGAGGCGGAAAGCATCCACATCATCCGCGAGGTGGCCGCCGAGTTCGACAACCCGGTGATGCTGTACTCGATCGGCAAGGATTCCGCCGTGATGCTGCACCTGGCGCGCAAGGCCTTCTTCCCGGGCAAACTGCCGTTCCCGGTGATGCACGTCGACACCCAGTGGAAATTCCAGGAGATGTACAGCTTCCGCGACAAGATGGTCGAGGAAATGGGCCTGGAGCTGATCACCCACGTCAACCCGGAAGGTGTGGCGCAGGGCATCAACCCGTTCACCCATGGCAGCTCCAAGCACACCGACATCATGAAGACCCAGGGCCTGAAGCAGGCGCTGGACAAGCATGGGTTCGACGCCGCCTTCGGTGGCGCGCGCCGTGACGAAGAGAAGTCGCGGGCCAAGGAGCGCGTGTATTCGTTCCGTGACAGCAAGCATCGCTGGGACCCGAAAAACCAGCGCCCCGAGCTGTGGAACGTGTACAACGGCAAGGTCAACAAGGGCGAGTCGATCCGCGTGTTCCCGCTGTCGAACTGGACCGAGCTGGATATCTGGCAGTACATCTACCTCGAAGGCATCCCGATCGTGCCGCTGTACTTCGCCGCCGAGCGTGAAGTCATCGAGAAGAACGGCACCCTGATCATGATCGACGACGAGCGCATCCTCGAGCATCTCAGCGACGAAGAGAAAGCGCGCATCGTCAAGAAGAAGGTGCGTTTCCGTACCCTGGGCTGCTACCCGTTGACGGGTGCGGTCGAGTCGGAAGCCGAGACCCTGACGGACATCATTCAGGAAATGCTCCTGACCCGTACGTCCGAACGCCAGGGCCGTGTCATCGACCACGATGGCGCCGGTTCCATGGAAGACAAGAAACGCCAAGGCTACTTCTAATTTCAGGGTTACTCCATGTCGCACCAATCTGATCTGATCAGCGAGGATATCCTCGCCTACCTGGCCCAGCATGAGCGCAAGGAACTGCTGCGCTTCCTGACCTGCGGCAACGTCGACGATGGCAAGAGCACCCTGATCGGGCGGCTGCTGCACGACTCGAAGATGATCTACGAGGACCACCTCGAGGCCATCACCCGTGATTCGAAAAAGTCCGGTACCACCGGCGAAGAAGTCGACCTGGCGCTGCTGGTAGATGGCCTGCAGGCCGAGCGTGAGCAGGGCATCACCATCGATGTCGCCTACCGCTACTTCTCCACCGCCAAGCGCAAGTTCATCATCGCCGACACCCCGGGCCACGAGCAGTACACCCGCAACATGGCCACCGGTGCCTCCACCTGCGACCTGGCGATCATCCTGGTCGACGCCCGCTACGGCGTGCAGACCCAGACCCGTCGCCACAGCTACATCGCCTCGTTGCTGGGCATCAAGCACATCGTGGTCGCGGTCAACAAGATGGACCTCAAGGGCTTCGACCAGGAAGTCTTCGAGTCGATCAAGGCCGACTACCTGCAGTTCGCCGAAGCCATCAACCTGACCCCGAGCAGCCTGCAGTTCGTGCCGATGTCGGCGCTCAAGGGCGACAACGTGGTCAACCACAGCGAGCGTTCGCCGTGGTATACCGGCCCGACGCTGATGGAAATCCTCGAAACCGTCGAAGTGTCGGCCGACCGCAACTTCACCGACCTGCGTTTCCCGGTGCAGTATGTCAACCGCCCGAACCTGAACTTCCGCGGCTTCGCCGGCACCCTGGCCAGCGGCGTGGTGCACAAGGGCGACGAAATCGTCGTGCTGCCATCGGGCAAGAGCAGCCGTGTCAAATCCATCGTCACCTATGAAGGTGAGCTGGAGAACGCCGGCCCCGGCCAGGCCGTGACACTGACCATGGAAGACGAGATCGACATCTCCCGTGGCGACCTGCTGGTGCATGCCGACAACGTACCGCCGGTGACCGACCAGTTCGACGCCATGCTGGTGTGGATGGCCGAAGAGCCGATGCTGCCTGGCAAGAAGTACGACATCAAGCGTGCTACCAGCTACGTGCCGGGCTCGATTGCCAGCATCACCCACAAGGTGGATGTGAACACCCTGGAGAAGGACGCTGCCAGCGCCCTGCAGCTGAACGAGATCGGCCGCGTCAAGGTGTCCCTGGATAGCGCCATCGCCCTGGACGGTTACGACAGCAACCGCACCACCGGCGC
>NZ_JABMCN010000259.1 GCF_013179515.1 Pseudomonas sp. CM27 | reverse complement strand
ACGGCATGAGCCAGTACTCGCGTAACGAACGCAATGCCAACTCGGGTATCGTTGTCGGCATCGACCCCGAACGCGACTACCCGGGCGGCCCACTGGCCGGCATCGAACTGCAGGAGCGCCTGGAGGCACACGCCTACGTGATGGGTGGCAGCAACTACCAGGCGCCAGCGCAGCTGGTGGGTGACTTCGTCGCCGGCCGCGCTTCGACAGCGCTGGGCAGTGTCGAGCCGTCCTACAAACCGGGTGTGACCCTGGGTGACCTGGCGCCAAGCCTGCCGGACTTCGCCATCGAGGCTATCCGTGAGGCGCTGCCAGCCTTCGACCGGCAGATCAAGGGCTACAACCTGCATGACGCAGTGTTGACCGGGATCGAGACGCGTACTTCCTCGCCGCTGCGGATTACCCGTGGGGAGGATTTCCAGAGCCTGAACCTCAGGGGGCTGTTCCCGGCAGGAGAAGGGGCCGGGTATGCGGGCGGTATCCTGTCGGCAGGTGTCGACGGGATTCGCATTGCAGAGGCGGTGGCGCGGGATATGCTCGCCCTGTAATTTCGAATGCCTGTACGGGCCCCTTCGCGGGTGAACCCGCTCCCACAGGATTTTCCACATGGCTGAATCATGTGGGGTACTTGTGGGAGCGGGTTCACCCGCGAAGGGGCCGTACAAACCTCAGAGAATTCCGCCACACCAGTCTGACTTCCCCTCCACCCTTCCCCTCAATATGCATCTAGGCTTGCACCAGGCTTGGCAGTAACCCCATATAACAAAAACGAATATAGTTTTTAATTCAAAGCATATCGCCACAGACCAGGGTGTACGCCCGTTCCATTCGTAAACTGCTCATGGAGAGCCCATAGCCCGTGCGTAGCCTGTTTACCCGTTTCTTCCAGCTCGAAGCCGCCAGCGGCGTGCTGCTGATCGTCGCCGCCATTCTGGCCCTGGTCATGAACAACTCGCCGCTTTCCTACCTGTACAGCGGCCTGCTGGACATCCCCGTCGCCGTCCAGGTTGGCGCGCTGAACATCGCCAAGCCGTTGCTGCTGTGGATCAACGACGGTCTGATGGCCCTGTTCTTCCTGCTTATCGGCCTGGAGGTCAAGCGCGAGGTGGTCGACGGCCAGCTGTCAAAGCCGTCCCAGGTAATTCTGCCTGCTACCGCCGCCGTCGGCGGCATGGTAGTACCCGCATTGCTCTACTGGTTCATCAACCGCGACAACCCGGCTGCCGTGACGGGCTGGGCGATCCCCACTGCTACCGACATTGCCTTTGCCCTGGGCGTTCTGGCCTTGTTGGGCAGGCGCGTTCCGGCGTCACTGAAGCTGTTCCTGATGACCCTGGCGATCATCGACGACCTGGGTGCGATTATTGTCATCGCCCTGTTCTACTCAGGCACCCTGTCAAGCTTGTCGCTGATGCTCGCGGCCGGCTGCCTGGTCACGCTGGTCGCGATGAACCGGCTTGGGGTGTTCAAATTAGGGCCGTACATGGTCGTTGGCCTGATCCTGTGGGTGTGCGTGCTCAAGAGTGGCGTGCATGCCACCCTGGCCGGAGTCACCCTGGCCTTTTGCATCCCGCTGCGTACCCGCAATGCAGAAGCTTCGCCCCTGCTGGCCCTCGAGCATGCGCTGCACCCTTGGGTGGCCTACGCGATTCTGCCGCTGTTCGCGTTTGCCAATGCCGGGGTTTCACTGGCTGGCATGACCATCGACAGCTTCACCCACCCAGTGCCGATGGGTATCGCGATTGGCCTGCTGCTGGGCAAGACCGTAGGTGTTTTCGGCCTGACCTGGCTAGCGGTCAAACTCGGCATCGCCGCTTTGCCGGCAGGTGCCCGCTGGGGGCAAATGTTTGGCGTCGCAATCCTGTGCGGGATTGGTTTTACCATGAGCCTGTTCGTGGGCTCACTCGCCTTCGAGCCCGGCAGTAGCGAGTTCGCAGGCATGGACCGCATGGGCATTCTCACCGGTTCGTTCCTCGCCGCAGTGCTTGGCTATACCATCACTGCCATGGCCAGCCGCAAACCCGCCATCCACTGATACACCCGCAGCATGAAAAAACCCCGACTGGCGAGCAGCCATGTCGGGGTTTTCTGTAGTTGCGGTACGGTCAGTGCGAGACGCGACTGGTACCGTCGACGGTCATGATGCGCACGCGGTCGCCAACGCGGAAAATCTCGTTCTCTTGCACAGCCTGCACGTAGGCACGCATGCTGCCGTCGTCTTCACGCACGGTGATCTCGACACCCTGGGTGCGAGTCAGCCCTTCTTCGGCGGCGGAACCTGCCAGGCCACCGGCCACGGCGCCGATCACAGCGGCAACGATGCTGCCACGGCCACCGCCCACGGCGCTGCCGGCAACACCACCGACGATGGCACCCGCACCACCGCCGATCGGGGTCTTGGTGCCCTCGATCTTGACCGGGCGCAGGGATTCGATGGTGCCCATACGCACGGTTTGCACGCGGCGGGCCTCGTCACGGGAGTAGCTATCGCCGGTCAGGCTCGAGGCACAGCCCCCCAGCAGCAGCGACATGGTGGTGAAGGTTGCCACCAGCAAAGCGGATGTACGCATGGGTAAAATCTCCATAAGTCAGGTGCTTATTAGACGCTGCACGTTGACCGCTGTCACGGTACAAACGTAATAAAATTGTTTTCATTCAGCCGGGGTACAGCCGCTGCGGCTGTGCCAAGCGCCATTCAAGTGAGACCAAGGATAGCCATGGATTACTTCATCATCGTGGTCACAACCGCTGCAGGGCTGTATTTCCACGGCTGGTTGTACCTGCGCATTCGCCGCTGGATGGACCGCGACCTGGCATTGTCGCTGGCGGGGGCAGACCCGGGCAAACGCGCCTATATGCTGCAACGATTGCAGCAGGCGCGGACGCAGAAGGTGGGGCGCAAGCAGTTGGCGGGATGGTTGCAGCGGGAGGCGAAGGGTTATTCGCGCTAGCCTGGTGGGTTTGCGGGGACTGCAAGGCAGCCCCCAGGATATCAGGGTGCCAGCCGCTCCCGCAGCCATTGCCCGTCGACCAGCCGATAGTTCAACCGGTCATGCAGGCGGCTTGAACGCCCCTGCCAGAACTCGATGCGCTCCGGCAGCAAACGGTAGCCACCCCAGTGTTCAGGGCAATGCGGCTGGGTGTCAGAGAAGCGCGCCTCGGTGGCCTTGACCAGGCCCTCAAGCTCCTCACGACCGGCAATCACCCGGCTTTGCGGCGAAGCCCAGGCCCCCAGGCGGCTGCCGAGCGGGCGCACCTGGTAGTAGTCGTCCGACTCCTTGGCCGTGACCTTTTCCACCCGCCCTTCAATACGTACCTGGCGCTCCAGCGCCGGCCAGAAGAAGGTCATGGCAGCGAAAGGGTTGGCCTGTAGCTGCTGGCCCTTGGCACTGTCGTAGTTGGTAAAGAAGGTGAAACCCCGCTCATCGAGCCCCTTCAGCAGCAACACGCGGCAGTGCGGGCGACCGTCACCATCGACCGTGGCAATGGTCATGGCGTTGGCTTCCACCGGCGCCTGCTCGGTTTTCACCGCATCGGCAAACCACTGGTGGAACAAGGTGAATGGCTCGCCCGGCGCCTGGGCTTCAGCCAGGCCATCACGGGTGTAGTCGCGGCGCATATCGGCCAGGGATTGGGTCATTGCTGCGTTCCTTGACGATCAATTGGTCTTCGCAGGGCTGTTGGAAGCTACTTTCTTGTCCGCGGTAGCTTTCTTGGCGACCGGTTTGGCCGGCGCGGCTTTCTTCTTGGCGGTGGCTTTTACCGGGGCCTTGGCCTTGGCTGCCGGTTTTTTCGCCGCAGGTTTGGCTGCAGGCTTGCTGTCAGCGACCTTGGCTGCAGGTGCCTTGGCATCCTGCACCGCCACCATCGAGGCCGGGGTCGGTGCCGGGGTAGCCTGCTGATATTTGGCCAGCAATGCGACCATGGTGTTCTGCGGCGTCAGCAGCATTTCCACGCGGCGGTTCAGGGCACGGCCCTCGGCGCTGTCGTTGGCGGCGCGCGGCATGACCGAACCCATGCCCTTGAGCGTCAGGCGGTCACGTTGCAAGCCACTGAGGCGGAAGATGGCCGACACCGAAGCGGCGCGCTCCAGGCTGAGCTTCTGGTTGGCAGCGGCAGCACCACTGGTGTCGGCATGGCCCAGCACCAGCACGGCGGTCTTGGGGTCGCCTTCAACCGTTTTGGCCACGCGGGTGATGGGGCCGAGGGTCATGGGCAGCAGCATGTTCGGGCGGTCAGGGTTGTACGCGCTGTCCACCGGGATGGTGACGGCCAGCACGTTGTCGCGGCGCTCCAGCTCCAGCTTGCTGTCCTTGATCGCTTCACGCAGCTTGGGCTCGTACTCGTCCAGCCAGGCCTGGGTGGCCTTCTGGTCGATCTTCGGCACGACTGGCCCCTTGGCCTGCTTGTCGTCACCCCCAAACGGCCACCACCAGCGGCTAGCACTCTCGGACTTGGCGTCGGCCTTGGCGACGTTTTCGCTGACGGCTTGCTTCACTTCCTGCTCGGCAACCTTGTCCGAACCAAAGGGCCACCAGCTCGAGCCACTGGTCTTGGAGCCGTCCGGGGAGTGGCTGGCACAGCCGGTGACGGCGGTCAGGCACAGGGCGAGTGCTAAGGTTTTATGTGAAGACATCAGCGATACACCATGAAATAGAAAGAAAATTTGCCCACACACTTCAGGCGTTGGCAATGAGGATAGTCAAAGGGGTGGGGCAATACCCGCGTTACCCGATCAAAGGCAACTGGCAAGGACACGTACCAGTTTCTGGGCTCGTGGGTCCATGAGCACATAAGGGCCGAGGGTATTGACCACGAAACCGAAGGCCACATCGTGCTCCGGGTCGGCGAACCCGACCGACCCACCGGCGCCGGGGTGGCCGAAGGCGCGGGCGCCGAGGCCGAAGGTGGCATTGGCCACATCCGGCTGGTCGAGCATGCAGCCCAGGCCGAAACGGGTCTGGGTGAGCAAGGTGCGGTCCTGGCCGAGGCTGTGCTCGCGGGTCAATTCGTCGAGCAGTTCGGATTCGAGCAGGCTGCCGTCCAGCAGACCGGCATAAAAGCCCGCCAGGCTACGTGCATTGCCATGGCCGTTGGCCGCCGGCTGCTGCATGCGTCGCCATTCCGGCTTGTTGGTACTGGTGAGGATCGCCGGCGGGTTGGTGAACGCACGGGTCGAAAGTGCCTCGGGTTCACGCATGGTCACCTGCAACAGGCGCTGTGCTGCAGCATCGCCAGGGTTGCCTTTGCCGCGGGCGATATGCGCCACGCGGTGGAACTCCTCATCCGCCAGGCCTACATGGAAGTCCAGCCCCAACGGGCGCGCGGTGCGGGCCACGATCGAGTCGCCGGGGCCGCGGCCGTCGGCACGGCGAATCAGCTCGCCGATCAACCAGCCATAGGTGATGGCGGCATAGCCATGTTCGCTACCGGGCGTCCACCATGGAGTTTCCGCAGCCAGGGCATCGACCATGGTCTGCCAGTCATACAGCGCTTCGGCCGGCAACAGTTCACGGATGGCCGGCAAGCCGGCACGGTGACTGAGCAGGTGGCGCAGGGTAATCGACTGTTTACCACCCTGGGCGAACTCGGGCCAGTAATTGGCAACCGGGGCATCGAGACCCAGCTTGCCCTCGCCCACCAACTGCAAGGCGGTAACGGCGGTGAAGGTCTTGGTACAGGAGAACAGGTTGGCGATGGTATCGCTGTGCCAGGCCTGCTGGCCATCCTTGTCGGCACTGCCAGCCCACAGGTCGACGACCGTCTCGCCCCCCACCTGAATGCACAGCGCGGCGCCACGCTCCTGGGGATCATCGAACAGCGCGGCGAACGCTTCGCGCACGGCTTCGAACTTCAGCTCATAGTGACCCTGGATCTGCACCCGCTGTTCTCCGTACGACCATATCCAAAAGGGTGTGCATTGTTTCAGTAGTTTGGCGTTTTGCAAACTGGCTTGGGCTGGGTGGTCGCGATGAACGGTATTCATCGCAACACCAGGCCGCTCATGCACAGACCGCAGCAGCCCGTGCTACGGGGCTGGCTTTTCCAGTTGGGCGCGGAGCTCGGCCAAAGCCTGCAGGTTGCTCTTGCGCACGGCATCGACGAACCCCGGGTACGGCACATCGGTGATCGCCACCAGCCCGAGGTGCCCGTTCTCACCATCGAGCAAGCGGCCACTGGCCGGCTGGTCGAGGTACTGGAACCAGTGCGCGCCGACGATCATCGGCTGCGCCATGGCCGCTTTGAGGAAATTGCCATAGGCCGGGCCACGGTCTTCTTCCCGCGCCACTTCCAGCGGCCCCGGCCAGAACGGCCCGCGATCACGCGAACCAAACTGGAACTCCGATACCAGCACCGGTTTGTCCAGCTCGGCCAGGCGGGCGAAGTCGTAGCCGTCCTGCGGCTTGAGGGTATAGAAGTTGAAGCTGAGCACATCACAGAACTCGGCGCAGGCGTTGACCGCCTCCGGCGTGCTGACGGCGTAGCGGCCACCGAGCAGCAGGTGATTGGGGGCGTGCCAGCGCAGCGAATCGGCAATGGTGCGGAAGTAGGTTTCGGCGAACACTTGCTGGAAGTGCTGATAGTCACGTTCGATTTCCGGGTGCTCTGCGCTGGGCAGCGGCGCCTCGAAGCCTGGGTCTTCCATCAGCTCCCAGGCAGCCAGCTCGATGCCCCAGGCCTTGGACAGGCCTTCCTGGTTGCGGTATTTGTCGCGCAACTGCTTGAGGAACGCGCGCTTGGCCGGCACATCGGTAGTCAAGCGCAAGGTGCCGTAGGCCAGACCATATCGGGCCTTGGGGTCACTGCCGGGGGCGGCCCAGGCCAACTCGTTGTCGGCGAAGTAGCCCACCAGCCAGGGGTCGTCCCGGTGATCGCGGGCAGCAATGGCCACGGCGCGTTCGGTGGCCATGGCAAAGCGCGGGTCGAACGGGTCGGGCATGCGGCCCCACCAGTCCATGCCGGTACTGATGCTGGCGTAATCACCCACGATCGCCAACGGCAGGGTGTACGGCATGCGCCTGGCCTGGGCAAGGCCGGGTTCACTCCAGTTGCCGACCGTATTGAAACCCCAGGCCTGCAGGCGGTCGAGTGCGTGCCCCTGCCAGCGGGCAGCATCCAGCACCAGCGGCGGGCAGTTGGCCGGCTGCCCTTCTGCTGCGGGCGGGCAGGGTTTGCCATAGGTGCGCTGGACATTGGCGGCATAGAAATCGAACCAGCGCCCCTTTTTGAAATTGCGCCCTTGCGAAGAGGCATTGCCATCGTCGTTGTTGCCTTCGCCATAGAACGCGGCCAGTTCGTCGCCCTCGGCAGGCAACCCTTTGAACATGCCCTCACGCCCGGCGATATAGGTGCGACCGCCATCGGCAGCTACTGCGTTGACCCCCAGGGAATAGAACGGGTGGCCGTCCGGCGTTACCAGGTACCAGCGGCCATCACGCTTTTCGGTGCGGAAGAAGCCCTTGGACTCGAATGCCGGCCCGGCCAGCAGCCCGCCGTAAGCGTCCAGCTGCTGCTTGCCACGCTCTGCCAGCCAGCCTTTGAGTTGTTGCTGCTCACGCGCACCGGTCGCCTTCAGCTGTTCGTCATTGGCGACCTTTTCCGGCCATTGGGCGCGGGTGGACTGGCCGTAGGCATCGATCAGCTCATGGTAAGCCGCCTGGTAGGCCTGGTCGTCATCCTGAATGCCAACCCGTTCGATCAGCAGGTTTTGCGCTGCCTTGGGGTTGGGGATACTGAGGCTGACCGAAGCCACCTGCTTGAGGTCGAGCGCACCGACGCTGCTGGTCAGCAGCAGGCGCTGGCCGCCATGGTTCCATGGCATCGGCGGGCCGGCACGCATGCCCTGGCTCAACGGCGAGCTGGCTGTCAGCGGCACCATCACGGTCTGGGCAGGGCCCGCCGGCAAGTCGATGCGGCTGGTCAATGTACGACCATCGCTGCCTTGCACCGTGACATCCACGGTCAGCGCCCAGTCCATGGCACTTTGCAGGCGCAAGGTGAGAAACTGCCCGGCGGACCAGTCCCACACGCCGGCTTGGGGGCTCAGGCGCAGGGTCGGCCGCTCGGCCGGGTTGAACACCACACGGCGCAATACCTCGCCTTCGGCCGTCTGTTCCGCGTTGTACTGCGGCATGCCGGCATCCTCGGTGACCACGTTGACCACCGAGGCCGGGCGCACGAAGCTGAACAGCGTCTGCTGCCCGGCCAGCAACGGCGAGCTGAACAACAGGGCAAAAACGGCGGGCAGGGTGCGACGGACCATAAGGCTGTGGCTCTCCTTCAGGGCCGTCATGGCCCAGGGCTGAGTAGTGGACAACGCGCCGGAGCAAGTGCTCCGACGGTCAGGAAATCTCCCGCCGGAACGGCGGCAGCGCATTGAGAATAGCCTTGCCGTAGCGTTGGGTGACCAGGCGCCG
>NZ_JABMCN010000258.1 GCF_013179515.1 Pseudomonas sp. CM27 | reverse complement strand
TGCTGCGCCAGGCGTGCTGGCAGATGGTGCAATGGCAGGCCGAGGGCCGGCAGTTGGCATTTGTGGCAGTGAATATCTCCAGCCGCCTGTTTGGCCAGCACGATTTGTACCGGCAGGTGGCCGAGGTGTTGCACGACACCGGCCTGGCCCCTGCTTTGCTGGAGCTGGAGGTGACCGAGAGCGCGGTGATGGATGACCCGGAAGTGGCGCTTGAGCAGCTGCATCGGTTGCGTGAGCTGGGGGTGACCTTGGCCATTGATGATTTTGGTACGGGCTATTCGTCGTTGCTGCGGCTCAAACGCTTGCCGGTGCAAAAGCTGAAGATCGACCAGGGCTTTGTTGCCGGGTTGCCGCTGGATGAGGATGACATCGCGATCGTGCGGGTCATCATCGCCCTGGCCCGCAGCATGGGCATGCAGGTGCATGCCGAAGGGATCGAGCAGGCGGAGCAGGCCGGTTTCCTGCTGCAGGAGCAGTGTCAGCTGGGCCAAGGGTACTGGTTCGGGCGGCCGGTACCGGCTGCGGATCTTCGCTGGGATTGAAATTGCCGGGGCCGCTTTGCGGCCCTTTCGCGACACAAGGCCGCTCCTACAGGGATACGCGGTCGCCTGTAGGAGCGGCCTTGTGTCGCGAAAGGGCTGCAAAGCAGCCCCTGCATTCAACGCTTGTTCAAGCCTTTCGCCAAGCGGTCCCCGCCCAGTTGGATCAACGCCACCAATGCCACTAACATGGCAATCACCGTCAGCATGATCTGGCTGTCGAAACGCTGGTAACCATACCGGTAGGCAATATCCCCCAAGCCGCCGGCTCCGATGGCTCCGGCCATGGCCGAGGAGTTGATCAGGGTCACCAGGGTAATGGTGAAGCCGCCAACAATTCCCGGCAGCGCCTCGGGCAACAGCACGTGCCAGACGATGTGCCAGCGCCGGCAGCCCATGGCCTGTGCGGCTTCCACCAAACCATGGTCGACTTCGCGCAGGCTGACCTCGGCAATGCGCGCGAAGAACGGCGTTGCCGCGATGGTCAACGGCACCACCGCCGCCCACACGCCATAAGTGGTACCCACCACCAGCCGGGTAAAGGGGATCAGCGCGACCATCAGGATCAGGAACGGTATCGAGCGGAACAGGTTGACGAACGCGCCCAGCACCCGGTTCAGCAGGGGCGCCTCGAAGATGCCACCTTTGTCGCTGGTGACCAGCAACACCGCCATCGGCACCCCCACCAGCAGCGCGACAAGCGATGACACACCTACCATCAGCAGGGTATCGAGCAAACCTTCGAGCAGGCGATCAAACCACATGGCCCAGTACCTCCACGTCCTCGGCCCAGCGGCGGGCGCGCTCCAGTAATTGATACGTGTCATGCGGCGAGTGCTGTACCGACAGAATCAGCTGCCCCAAGGCATGCTCGCCAATGGTTTCCACACCACCCTGCAACAGGCGCACACGGCCACCCAGCTCGTTGAACAGGGCAGACAGCTCGGGCTCGCCGAGCAGGGTCAGCTTGAGTACCACGGCACTGCTGCGGCTCGCCGGGCTGGCCCGCAAACTGGCTTGCAGCGCCGCTGGCAAACGGGGCTGCAAGGGTGCCAGGAGGGTGCGGGTAACCTCGTGACGCGGGGCGCCGAACACCCGCCAGACTTCACCTTGCTCCACTACTTGGCCACGTTCGAGCACCACCACCCGGTGGCAGATATCGCGGATCACCGCCATTTCGTGGGTGATCAGCACGATGGTCAGGCCCAGGCGCTGGTTGATGTCGCGCAGCAGCTCAAGGATCGACGCGGTGGTTTCCGGGTCCAGCGCCGAGGTGGCTTCGTCGCACAGCAGGATTTCGGGGTCGTGCACCAGCGCCCGGGCGATGCCCACGCGCTGTTTCTGCCCGCCGGAAAGCTGCGCCGGGTACATGTGGTGCTTTTCCTGCAGGCCGACCAGTTGCAGCAGGCCGGCCACCTTGCGCTGGCGCTCGGACTTGGCCACGCCGGCCACCTTCAAGGGCAGCTCGACGTTCTGCCACACGGTCTTGGCCGACATCAGGTTGAAGTGCTGGAAGATCATGCCGATGCGCCGGCGCAGCGCCACCAGGTGGTCCTCGTCGAAGGGTGCGATGTCCACCTGGTCGATCAGCACCCGACCCTGGCTGGGTTGCTCCAGGCGATTGATGGTGCGCAGCAACGACGACTTGCCGGCGCCGCTGCGGCCGATGATGCCGAAGATCTCGCCATGGCGGATGTTCAGGTCGATGCCTTGCAAGGCCGGTTGCGCTTGGCCTGGGTAGGTTTTGCCCAGGCCGATGAAGCGCACATGGGCCTGATTGACCTCCGGGCGCAGGGCCTGCTCCCTGGCCGTTGGCGGCAGTGGTTGTACGGTGGGCGCCCTGAGCGCGCTGGCCTGGCTCATGTCAGCCCTCCCAACCGGCCTGGTAGAGCTTGCCGTGGGCTTTGTCCAGGGCCGCACGCACGGCAGGCGAGTGCTGATAGATGTCAACGAACCTGGCCAGGCGCGGGTCGTCCTTGTTCTGTGGGCGAATGACGAACTGGATCACGTATTCCTTGTTTTCCAGGCCGTCGAACAGCAGCGCCGAGCCGGCGTCGAAGGTGTTCGCCAGGCGGATGTAGGCCGGGTAGCCCTGCACCAGGTCGGCGTCGTCATAGGCGCGCACCAGCTGCACGGCCTCGACCTGCAGGATCTTCAGCTTTTTCGGGTTGGCGACAATGTCGTCCTCGGTGGCCTTGTAGCCAACCCCGGGTTTGAGGGTGATCAGGCCTGCCTTGGCCAGCAACTGCAAACCACGCCCGCTGTTGATCGGGTCGTTGGCGATGGCCACGCTGGCACCGGCAGGCAGCTCGTCGAAGCTTTTGTACTTTTTCGAGTACAGCCCGACGTTGTTGATGATCCCCGGGGCATAGGGTACGAGGTTGAAGCCGGCAGCGGCCTTGGCGTTCTCCAGAAACGGGATGTGCTGGAAGTAGTTCACGTCGATATCGCCGCTGTTGAGGCTGACATTGGGCGCGATCCAGTCGCTGAATTCGATCAGCTTCACTTCCAGCCCCTGCTTGTGCGCCTCTTCCACGGCGGCTTCCAGTGGAATGGCAAAGGCGGAGGTGGTGCCGATCTTGAGCGGCTCGGCTGCCAGGGCGGTGGCGGACAGGCCGAGGCCAAGAGCAATGGCCGCGACGGGCCGGAACAGTTTTTCAAGCATGGTGCAGGGCTCCAGTCGGGGCAGTGGTCGGGGTAAAGCGATAAGCCGCGCCAGGGTGGCCGGCGGGCAGGTGCGGGTGGTCGGCCTGGAACAGTTTTTCGCGCAGGGTGCCTTCGGCGTAGGCGGTCTTGTAGCGGCCGCGCTGTTGCAGGTGCGGGATGACCAGGTCGATAAAGTCCTCGAAACTTTCCGGGGTTACCGTGCGGGTCAGGTTGAAACCGTCCAGGCCGGTTTCGTCGACCCAGCCGATCAACTGCTCGGCCACTTGCTCGGGCGAGCCGACCAGGGTCACGTAGCGGCCTCCCAAGGCGTGCTGCTGCAGCAGGCGGCGCCGGGTCCAGGCGTTTTCCTGCAACTGGCGCGTGGCCGACTGGATCGCGTTGCCTTTGCTGGAGGCAATGGGTTCGTCCAGCGTGTAGGCGGCGAAATCGATGCCAGTGGAGGCGGCGAAGTGCGCCACCCCCGCCTCGGGGCTGGCATGGTGCAGGTACTCGGCATGCTTGGCCTGGGCCTGTTGCTCGGTCGGGGCGACGATCACCGTGATGCCCATGAACACCTTGACCGCCTGCGGATCGCGGCCGGCGGCCTCGGCGGCCGCGCGCACCTTGTCGACTTGGGCGCGGGTGGCAGCCTTGTCCTGACCACTGATGAACACGCACTCGGCATGGTTGCCGGCGAAGGCCAGGCCACGCTGCGAGCTGCCGGCCTGGAACAGCACCGGCGTGCGTTGCGGCGAGGGCTCGCTCAGGTGATAGCCCTGGACGGTGTAGAACTCGCCTTGATGCTGCACCTTGCGCACCCGGTCTGGCCTGGCGTACACCCGTTGCTGGCGGTCGGCGACCACGGCATCGTCTGCCCAGCTGCCCTCCAGCAGCTTGTACAGCACCTGCAGGTACTCGTCGGCCTGGTCGTAGCGGCGGTCGTGTTCTGGTTGCCGGTCCAGGCCCATGGCCCGGGCGGCGCTGTCGAGGTAGCCGGTGACGATGTTCCAGCCCACCCGGCCATTGCTCAGGTGATCAAGGGTGGAAAGCCGCCGGGCAAACAGGTAAGGCGCCTCGTAGGTGAGGTTGGCGGTAAGGCCGAAACCCAGGTGGCGGGTGACGGCGGCCATGGCCGAGACCAGCAGCAGCGGGTCGTTGACCGGCAGCTGGATCGACTCCTTGAGGGTGACGTCCAGCGACTGGCCGTAGACGTCGTAGGTGCCGACGATATCGGCAATGAACAGCCCGTCGAACAGGCCACGCTCAAGCAGCCGCGCCAGGTCGGTCCAGTAGTCGAGGGTCTTGTACTGGGTCGAGGTATCCCGTGGGTGGGTCCACAGGCCGTGGTTGATGTGCCCGATGCAGTTCATGTTGAAGGCATTGAGCAGAATCTGCCTGGCCATCAGATGGTCCCCCGACGTGGCGGGTTGGTAGCATTGAGGTAGTAGTTGCCGATGGCGTGGTATTTCCAGCGTACCGGGTCGTGCAGGGTGTGCACGCGGGCGTTGCGCCAGTGGCGGTCCAGGTTGTGCTCGGCCAGGGTGGCCTGGCTGCCGCCCAGTTCGAACAGGGCGGTGCCGGCGGCAAGGGAAATCTCGGTGCTGATGGCGCGGGCTTCGGCGACGGCGATGGAGGCAGCGGCAACATTGTCGGCGCTGCTGTCGTCGCGCGCACGGTCCAGGTATTCGCCCGCCCGTTCCAGCAGGGCCTCGGCGGCATGCAGGCGGATCGCCAGGTGGCCGAAGCTTTTCAGCGTCAGCGGGTCATCGCTGGCGTTGTCCAGGCCGGAGTCGACCCAGGGGCGGCTGCGGGTGCGCACGAAATGCAGGGCATCCTCGTAAGCGGCGCGGGCAATGCCGGTATCGATGGCGGCATGGAGAATCTGCGCCAGCGGGCCGACCGGGGTAGGGCGCTCGAAGGCACTCTGGAATGGCACCACGTCGGCCGCGCTGACGAATACGTTGTCGAATACTACCGAGCCGCTGCCAGTGGTGCGTTGGCCAAAGCCGCTCCAGTCGTCGATCACCTGCAGCCCGTGGCTGTCGGCCGGAACGAACACCAGATGCTGCACGCCGTTTTCGTCGACCACCGAGGTGGGGATGCGCTGGGCGTAGATGGCGCCAGTGGAATAGAACTTGCGGCCGTTGATGCGGAAGCTGTCGCCGTCACGGCTCAGGCGGGTGGTGCGGTCGTTGGCAGTTTTGGTGCCCAGTTCGGCCAGGGCATTGCCGAAGCGGCGGCCGGCGAGCACTTCGGCATACAGGCGCTGCTGCTGTTCGGCGCTGCCGTTTACCCGCAGTACCTCCAGGCCGTAAAAATGGTTTTGCGGGATCTGCCCGAGCGAGCCGTCGGCCTGGGCGATACGGGCGATGACCTTGGCCAGGGTGACGTTGGAAACGCCGGCGCCGCCGTAGGCCTTGGGCACGCTGATACCCCACAGGCCGGAGCGGGTGAACAGTTCGAGCTCGGCGTGCGGCAGGCGGCGCTCGCGGTCGCGCAGGGCGCTGTCGCGGCGCAGTTGTTGGGCGATGTCTTCGGCGACGGCCAGGGCTTGGGTGTCGCTGGTGATGATGTTTGTAGTCATGTTGTTCTCCGGGGGCTTAGGGGCCGCTTCGCGCCCCAATCGCCGGCAAGCCAGCTCCCACAAGGACAGCACAGGTCCTGAAACCAGTGCCGGACCTGTGGGAGCTGGCTTGCCGGCGATGGGCTGCAACGCAGCCCCAGGGCCCGCAAATCAGATCCAGGAATGCCGCGCAGGCAGCGTGCCGTTCAGGTGGTAAGCGCCCACCGCGTGGTACTTCCAGCGCACCGGGTCATGCAGGGTGTGCACCCGGGCATTGCGCCAGTGGCGGTCGAGGTTGAACTCGGCAAGGGTGGCGCGGCTGCCGGCCAGTTCGAACAGTTTCTCGCTGGCCTGCAGGGCGATTTCGGTGGTCAGCACCTTGGCCTCGGCCACCGCGATCGAAGCCCGCGCTGCGCTGGCTGGGTCGATTGGCGCAGCGTTGACCTCGTCAAGCACCCGCGCGGCCTTGCGCAGTAGCGCTTCGGCGGCGTGCAGCTCGAGCTTCAGGCGGCCGATGTCGGCGATCACATAAGGATCGTCGCTGGCGCGGTCGACATTGGCTTCGATCCATGGCCGGGACTTTTCCCGCACGAAAGCGATTGCATCCTCGATTGCCGCCTCGGCGATGCCGGCATCGATCGCTGCCTGGATCAGCTGCGAGCTCGCGCCCTGGATGTTCGGGATATCCCGCTGGCGCCAATTGTCGATCAGCAGTTCTGCATCCACCGGCACCTGGTCCAGCAACACCGTGCCGCTGGCGGTGGTGCGCTGGCCGAACCCGGACCAGTCATCGACGATGCGCAGCCCCGGGCTGCCGCGACGCACAAACGCCAGGCGCTGTCGGCCTTCGTCGTCCAGTGCCTTTACCGCTACCCAGTGGGCGAACAGTGCGCCGGTGGAGTAGAACTTCTCGCCGCTGATGCGATAGCTGTCGCCTGCGCGGGTGATCCTGGCCTTGAGGGTAAGGGTGTCCTTGGTGCCGCGCTCGGGCCCGGCATTGCCGATGCGCCAACCATCGAGCACGCTGCGGAAGATCACCGCCTGTTGCGCCTCGGTGGCCGTAAGGCGCAGCAATTGCAGCATGCCGAACTGGTTCTGCGGGATCTGCCCCAGCGCCGGGTCGGCGGCGCTGATCAGGCGGAACACTTCGGCCACGGTTTCAAACGACACCTCGGGGCCGCCGTGGGCCTTGGGTACGCTGATGCTGCCCAGGCCACTGCGGGTGAACAGCTCGATCTCGGCCCAAGGCAGTTTGCGTTGCTGGTCGCGGCGGGCGGCTTGCTCGCGGGCGGCCTCGGCCAGTTCGCGGGCCGCTTGCAGGGCTTCGGCGTCATTGCGCAGAACCTTGGCCGGCAGCAGCAGGGGCGAGCTGTCGAGATCGCTGTGAAATTGGGTATTTGGCTGGCTGGACATCAGTGCCGCTCCTTGGCTGCACTCAATGCCCTGGCGATACGCACTGGGGTGATTGTGACCCTGACCATTCCTGACCTCACAAAAAAGTTACGTCGCTACAGCTGATCGCGACAGAAATGTGCTGGTCCGGTGGTCCGGTTTATATACCCTAATGGTTTATAAAAAGTTTATGAACTAACTTTTTGGAATATTTATAGAAGGAGGAATTGCTGTGGATGTTCCGGCCTCTTCGCAGGCGTGCCCGCGAAGAGGCCGGAACAGACTTACTCGGACGCCGCAGTCCCGAGGAACTTGCGCAGGAACTGCCGGGTACGTTCTTCCTTCGGCGCCGCAAACAGCGCCTTGGCCTCGCCCTGTTCCACGATCACGCCTTTGTCGAAGAAAATGACCCGGTTCGCCACATCCCTCGCAAAGCTCATCTCGTGGGTGACGATGATCATGGTGCGCTTTTCCTCGGCCAGGCCGCGGATGGTCGCCAGCACTTCACCGACCAGCTCCGGGTCCAGCGCCGAGGTGGGCTCGTCGAACAGGATCACCTCGGGCTCCATGGCCAAGGCGCGGGCGATGGCCACCCGCTGCTGCTGGCCGCCGGACAGGCGCCTGGGGTAGGCGTCTTCCTTGCCCGCCAAGCCGACCTTGGCCAGCAGGCGCCGGCCCAGTTCGATGGCCTGCTCGCGGGGCGTCTTCTTGACGATTACCGGCCCTTCGATCACGTTTTCCAGGGCGGTGCGGTGGGGGAACAGGTTGAAGTTCTGGAACACGAACCCGGCCTGCTGGCGCAAACGGCGAATTGCACTTTGCTGACCACCCAATGGGCGGTTGGCATCGATGCTGATGGCACCGATCTGGATCTGCCCGGCGTCGGGGGTTTCCAGCAGGTTCAGGCAGCGCAGAAAGGTGGTCTTGCCCGAGCCGCTGGGGCCGATGATGGCCACCACTTCGCCGGGGCGCACGGTCAGGTCGATGCCGTTGAGCACGGTCTGGCCCTTGAACCGCTTGGTCAGGCCTTTGACTTCAATCATGCTCATTGCTCCTGGTCATGCTGGTTGACCCGCGCTTCCATGCGGTTCTGGAAGTGCGCAAGGATGCTGCACAGCACCCAGTAGATGACCGCGACCGCCACGTACATGGTGAACACTTCGAAGGTACGCGCGGTAATCAGCTGGGCCTGGCGGAACAGCTCGGGCACCTGGATGGTCGCCGCCAGGGCGGTGTCCTTGACCAGCGAGATGAAGCTGTTGCCCAGCGGTGGCAGGGCAGTGCGCAAGGCCTGTGGCAGGATCGCCCGGCGCATGGCCTGCACGCGGGTCA
>NZ_JABMCN010000257.1 GCF_013179515.1 Pseudomonas sp. CM27 | reverse complement strand
TGACCTGGGCGATGCTGGCACTGCCGTCGAGGTCTTCATAGACCTGCAGCGCCTTGCCCAACGGAAGGTGCCGGGTAGCGTTGTCGAAATCGACCGCTCCGGCCAGCACGGGCAGCAAGCCCAGAAGCACAATCAGCAAATAGCGCATACAGCCCCAGCATGGCCTGTCCGGTCGCGTCGCGGTTGCCTCCCATCCGTTTGAGACGACGTGATCCGGCAGAACCCGTTTGTCGAGTTATCCGAGCACTCTAGCATAGCTTCGCAACCTGGCAATCGACCATATCAAAAAACAATGAAAAGGCTCTAGAACAATACTTTCAGAAGAAAATCAAAAATAAATCTGACCGATTGATCAGCAAAACTCATTTGTAGGACGATCCGTCCAAACAGGTTTGGTGGTAAGCTCGCCGACCATGAATACCTACAGCTCCCGCCCCGTTGTCCTCTGTCTCTCCGGCCACGACCCAAGTGGCGGCGCCGGCCTGCAGGCAGATATCGAAGCCCTGATCGCCCAAGGCTGTCATGCTGCGCCTGCAGTGACCGCCCTGACCGTGCAGGATACCGTCAACGTTTCCGACTTCCGTGTGCTCGACCGCGAGTGGGTGCTGGCCCAGGCCAACGCCGTACTGGCCGACTCCACGGTGGCCGCCGTCAAGCTGGGCATGCTCGGCTCGATCGACATGGTCGACACCGTCGCCGAACTGCTGGCCGCCCACCCGCACCTGCCGCTGGTCTGCGACCCGGTGTTGCGTGCCGGTGGTGGTGGCCGGCTGGGCAAGGACGAAGTGGGCTACGCCCTGCGCGAACGCCTGCTGCCGCTGGCGACCATCGCCACGCCCAACCTGCCAGAAGCGCGCATCCTCGCCGAACTGCCAGACGGCACGGCTGACGAGTGTGCTGAAAAACTCCTGCGGTTCTGTAGACACCTGCTGATTACCGGTGGTCACGGCGAAGAGCACGAAATTCACAACCGCCTGTACACCCAGGACGGCCAGCAGTACACCTGGACCTGCCAGCGCCTGCCTGGCAGCTACCATGGTTCGGGCTGCACCCTGGCCAGCGCCCTGGCCGGCCGCCTGGCACTCGGCGAGCAATTGCAAAGCGCTGTGCGCACTGCCCTGGACTACACCTGGCGCACCCTGCGTGACGCCGAGCAGCTGGGCAAGGGCCAGTTCGTGCCGCGCCGCCTGCCCCTGGATTACTGTTCCTGATTCGAGGCCTTCAATGACGCTACGCGGTCTGTATGCCATCACCGACAGCCAGCTGCTCGCCGGCCGTTTCCTGTCCCATGTCGAGGCGGCCCTGGAAGGCGGCGTGTGCCTGCTGCAGTACCGCGACAAAAGTGACGACGCGGCGCGCCGCCTGCGCGAAGCCGAAGGGCTGATGAAGCTCTGCGAGCGCTATGGCACCCAGCTGCTCATCAACGATGACGCCGAACTGGCCGCGCGCATGGGCGTCGGCGTGCACCTGGGGCAAACCGACGGCCCGCTGACCCCGGCCCGCGCCCTGCTCGGCCGCCAGGCGATCATCGGCTCCACCTGCCACGCAAGCCTCGACCTGGCCGCTCAGGCCGCCAGCGAAGGCGCCAGCTATGTGGCCTTCGGCCGCTTCTTCAATTCCGTCACCAAGCCGGGCGCCCCTGCTGCCAACGTCGAACTGCTGGAGCAGGCGCGCGCCCAGGTGAAACTGCCGATCGCGGTGATCGGCGGCATCACCCTCGACAACGCCGCCCCGCTGGTCGCCCACGGCGCCGACCTGCTGGCGGTGATCCACGGCCTGTTCGGTGCCGACAGCGCGCAGGAAGTCACCCGCCGCGCCCGCGCCTTCAATGCCTTGTTCGCATCCTGATTCGAGAGAACCTTCCATGTCCCGTTCCGAAGCCCTGTTCGCCCAAGCCCAGAAGCACATCCCCGGTGGCGTCAACTCGCCGGTCCGCGCTTTCAAGAGCGTCGGCGGCACGCCGCTGTTCTTCAAGCATGCCGAAGGCGCCTACGTCGTTGACGAGGACGACAAGCGCTACGTCGACTACGTGGGCTCCTGGGGCCCGATGATCCTCGGCCACGGCCACCCCGAGGTGCTCGATTCGGTACGCAGGCAGCTGGAGCACGGCCTGTCCTACGGCGCGCCGACCGCCATGGAAACCGAAATGGCCGACCTGGTCTGCTCGATCGTGCCTTCAATGGAAATGGTCCGCATGGTCAGCTCGGGCACCGAAGCCACCATGAGCGCCATCCGTCTGGCCCGTGGCTACACGGGCCGCGACGCCATCATCAAGTTCGAAGGTTGCTACCACGGTCACTCCGACAGCCTGCTGGTAAAAGCCGGTTCCGGCCTGCTGACCCAGGGTGTGCCGAGCTCTGCGGGCGTGCCGGCGGACTTCGCCAAGCACACCCTGACCCTGCCGTTCAACGACATCGCTGCAGTCGAGAAGACCCTGGCCGACGTCGGCCAGAGCGTGGCCTGCATCATTGTCGAGCCAGTGGCCGGCAACATGAACTGCGTACCACCGGCGCCAGGCTTCCTTGAGGGGCTGCGCGAACAGTGCGACAAGCATGGCGTGGTGCTGATCTTCGACGAAGTGATGACCGGTTTCCGTGTCTCGCTCGGCGGCGCCCAGGGCCACTACGGCATCAAGCCCGACCTGTCGACCTTCGGCAAGATCGTCGGCGGCGGCATGCCGGTCGGCTGCTTCGGTGGCAAGCGCGAAATCATGGGCTGCATCGCCCCGCTAGGCCCGGTCTACCAGGCGGGCACTTTGTCGGGCAACCCGCTGGCCATGGCCGCAGGCCTCACTACACTCAGGCTGATCAGCCGCCCGGGCTTCCACGCCGAGCTGACCGACTACACCAGCCGCATGCTCGACGGCCTGCAACAGCGCGCCGATGCCGCTGGTGTGCCGTTCGTCACCACCCAGGCGGGCGCCATGTTCGGCCTGTATTTCAGCGGTGCCGACGATATCGTCACCTTCGAAGACGTGATGGCCAGCGATGCCGACCGCTTCAAGCGCTTCTTCCACCTGATGCTTGACGGTGGCGTGTACCTGGCGCCGAGCGCGTTCGAGGCGGGCTTCACTTCCATTGCCCATGGTGACAAAGAGCTGCAGATCACCCTGGATGCGGCGGAAAAGGCTTTTGCTGCCCTGAAGTGATGGTTAGCCTGCACCAGCCTCTTCGCGGGTGAACCCGCTCCCACAGCTTATGTGGTGTAACTTGTGGGAGCGGGTTTACCCGCGAAGAGGCCGGTACAGGCAATAATTATTCATGCACAATCAGCTGACTTCCCCAACCAAGCAGAAATTCGAGTAAAACTTTGTAAGGTTGGCGCTGCTTATCCCATAATGTGCCACCAGAGACATTGGCCGCAGCTTTGCAGAGGTAAGTCGATCCCCATGAACCGCACCGGCCGCGCCCTGACACTGGGCTGCCTGTTGCTTCTTCAGCCCCTGCTGGCCCTGGCGGAGGGCGGTAACTCTTTGCTGATTCCGGCAACGGGCCGCTGCACCTTGAATGTTCAGCCTGAAGACCTGGCAAACGCCCTCAAGGCCTGCGAGCAGACGGCGACGACGGGGGATGCCCAGGCGCAGTTCGAACTGGGCGAGTTCTACTACACGCAAACGCCAAAAAACCTGAACAAGGCGCTGGACTGGTTCCAGAAGGCCTCGCTGCAGGGGCACGCCCAGGCGCAATACCGCCTGGGGGCGATGTTCTTCCACGGCGAAGGGGTCAAGGCCAACAACGTGCAGGCCTACATCCTGCTGAAGATGGCGGCGGTGAACGGCGCCGAAGATGCTCTGGACATGGCCGACGAAGTGACCGAGCAAATGCCCCGCGACGAGCTGGAGCATGCTACCCAGGTGCTCGGCCAGATCTTCCGCAAGTACCTGCTGGAACTGCAGAACGCCGAAGGCCGCACGCCGTTCTCGCCACTCCCCTGAGGGTTATTTTTCCGGCATCGGCATCGGGAACGGCATCACATTGCCGCCGCCCTTGGCCTCGCTGATCTTTGCCGTGCCCAAGCGCTCCACTTCATCGATGCGCACGATCGAGTGCATCGGCACGAAGCTGCGGATCACCCCCTCGAACTGGTTCTTGAGCTTTTCCTCGCTCGGGTCTACCACCAGTTGCGAGCGCTCGCCGAAGACGAACTCCTCGATTTCCAGAAAGCCCCACAGGTCGCTCTGGTAGATCTGCTTGGCATACATCTCGAAGACCTGCCCCTGGTTGAGGAAGATCACTTTATAGATGGCAGGTTCGCGTTTGCTCATGTCTGGCGGGATAACACATGCGTAAGAAAAGGAGCGCATCATAGCAGTGCCGGCCTCTTCGCGGGTGAACCCGCTCCCACAGGTTCTCCACCGGCCTTGAAAACGGCGCAGTACCTGTGGGAGCGGGTTCACCCGCGAAGAGGTCGGAACAGGCAGTACATACCGTTGAACGTTTCAGTGCTTTCGCCACTGCCATTCAAGGGTTATTCTTGAGATCAACTCCATCGCCGTCGAGCGGCTAAAAACGACCTTGAACGCACCCATACAACCCCATCGTTTCATCCTCGAACCTTTCGAGGCCCACCGTTTCGCCAACTTGTGCGGCCAGTTCGACGAGCACCTGCGCCTGATCGAGCAACGCCTGGCCATCGAGATCCGCAACCGCGGCAATCAGTTCGAACTGATCGGCGAACCCAAGACCACCTCCGCAGCCGAACAGCTGCTGCGCCGTCTCTACCGCGAGACCAAGGCCACCGACCTGTCGCCGGAAACGGTCCATCTGTACCTTCAGGAGTCGGCCGTCGAGAACATCGACAACCCGGCCGTCAACGAGGTCAGCGTGTCGCTGCGTACGCGCAAGGGCAATATCCGCCCGCGCGGGCTCAACCAGCAGCGCTACGTGAAGGAAATCCTCGGAAACGACATCAACTTCGGCGTCGGCCCGGCCGGTACCGGCAAGACCTACCTGGCCGTTGCCTGCGCCGTGGATGCGCTGGAGCGCGAGCAAGTGCGCCGTATCCTGCTGGTGCGCCCGGCGGTCGAGGCGGGTGAAAAGCTCGGCTTCCTGCCCGGCGACCTGGCCCAGAAGATCGACCCGTACCTGCGCCCGCTGTACGACGCCCTGTACGAAATGCTCGGCTTCGAGCACGTGGCCAAACTGATCGAACGCCAGGTGATCGAGATTGCCCCGCTGGCCTACATGCGTGGCCGCACCCTGAACAACAGCTTCATCATCCTCGACGAAAGCCAGAACACCACGCTGGAACAGATGAAGATGTTCCTCACCCGGATCGGCTTCGGCTCTACCGCCGTCATTACCGGCGACATCACCCAGGTCGACCTGCCACGTGGTACCAAGTCGGGCCTGGCGCACGTCATCGAAGTGCTGAAGGACGTTCCGGGGATCAGCTTTACCCACTTCCAACCCAAAGATGTGGTTCGTCACCCACTGGTGCAGCGCATTGTCGAGGCCTATGACCGCTTCGAAAGTCGCCAGGCCAACCCCGAGGCGCCCGGCAAAGATGCTTGAACTTGACCTGCAACGGGCCACGGATGCTGCCGCCCCGGATGACACCGCCTTCCGCCGCTGGTGCGAACTGGCCCTGCGCCAGCGCAGCGCCGACTCGGAAATGACCATTCGCCTGGTCGACGAACCCGAGGGCCGCGAGCTGAACCATACCTGGCGGCACAAGGACTACGCGACCAATGTGCTGTCGTTCCCGGCCGACGTGCCCGACGAGCTGCTCGATATCCCGCTGCTGGGCGACCTGGTGATCTGCGTGCCGGTGGTCGAGCGCGAAGCCGCTGAACAAGGCAAGTCACTGGAGGCGCACTGGGCGCACCTGGTCATCCACGGTTGCCTGCACCTGCTTGGCTACGACCACATCGACGATGACGAAGCCGAGGAAATGGAAAGCCTGGAACGGGAATTGCTGGCAGAACTGGGTCACCCCGACCCGTACGCCGACGATGAAACCGACTCACTCACACACTGATACACGAAGGATCACGAGAACCGCCATGAGCGAAGATCGATCGAGCAACGGGCAAAAGTCCTGGCTGGGTAAACTGACCCAGGCTTTTGCCCATGAGCCGAAAAACCGCCAGGAGCTCCTTGAGCTGCTGCGCGAAGCCCATCAGAACAAACTGCTGGACAGCGAAGCGCTGACCATTGTCGAAGGCGCCATACAGGTGGCCGACCTGCAGGTGCGCGACATCATGGTGCCGCGCTCGCAGATGATCAGCATCAAGGCCAGCCAGTCGCCGCGCGAATTCCTGCCGGCAGTGATCGAGGCCGCGCACTCGCGCTACCCGGTCATCGGCGAAAGCCACGACGATGTGCTCGGCATCCTGCTCGCCAAGGACCTGCTGCCGCTGATCCTCAAGGAAAACGGCGACAGCTTCAACATCAAGGACCTGCTGCGCCCGGCCACCTTCGTGCCCGAGTCCAAGCGCCTGAACGTGCTGCTGCGCGAGTTCCGTGCCAACCATAACCACATGGCCATCGTCATCGACGAATATGGCGGTGTGGCCGGCCTGGTCACCATCGAGGACGTGCTCGAGCAGATCGTCGGTGATATCGAGGACGAGCACGACGTCGAGGAAGACAGCTACATCAAGCCGCTGCCAAGCGGTGACTTCCTGGTCAAGGCACTGACCCCGATCGACAACTTCAACGAGTTCTTCGACAGCGAGTTCTCCGATGATGAGTTCGACACGGTCGGCGGCCTGGTGATGAGCGCCTTCGGCCACCTGCCCAAGCGCAACGAAACCACCGAGATCGGTTCGTACAAGTTCCGTATTCTCAACGCCGACAGCCGGCGGATACACTTGCTGCGCCTGACCCCGATTACCCGTTAAGGACAAACATGCGTTGGCTCACCCGCCCCGGCTGGCCCGGTAACCTGCTGGCCTTGGCGGCCGGCGCTTCCACCCTCCTGGCCCTGGCGCCATTCGATATCTGGCCGCTGGCCATCTTGTCGATTGCCATGCTCTACCTTGGCCTGCGCGAGCTCAGCCCGCGCCAGGCCATGTGGCGTGGCTGGTGGTTCGGCTTCGGCCTGTATGGCGCCGGCACCTGGTGGATCTACGTCAGCATGAACACCTACGGCGGTGCCTCGCCGCTGCTGGCAATCCTGCTGTTGCTGGCGTTCTTCGCAGCCCTGGCGTGGTTTTTCGCCCTGCCGACCTGGTTGTGGGCACGCTGGCTGCGGCGCAACGAAGCGCCATTGGCCGATGCCCTGTGCTTCGCCGCCCTGTGGCTGCTGCAAGAGGCGTTCCGCGGCTGGTTCCTGACCGGTTTCCCCTGGCTTTATGCCGGCTACAGCCAGCTGGATGGCCCGCTGGCCGGCCTGGCGCCGCTGGGTGGCGTATGGCTGGTGTCCTTCACCCTGGCCCTCACCGCCGCCCTGCTGTGCAACCTGCATCGCCTGCGCGCCCGCCCGTCGTTTCTGGCTGTCGGCTGCCTGTTGCTGCTGGCGCCTTGGGTACTGGGCCTGGCGCTCAAGGGCCATGCCTGGACCAAGCCGGCTGGCGACCCTCTCAAGGTTGCGGCTATCCAGGGTAACGTCGAGCAGGAAGTCAAATGGGACCCGGCGCACATTGACGCGCAGCTGGCGCTGTACCGTGACCTGAGCTTCAGCTCCAGGCCGGTCGACCTGCTGATCTGGCCGGAAACCGCAGTGCCGGTGCTGAAGGACCAGGCCCAGGGCTACATCGACGTGATGGGCCGGTTCGCCGCCGAGCGGCATTCGGCGCTGATCACCGGCGTGCCGGTGCGTGAAGTGGTGCACCACCAGCGCCGCTACTACAACGGCATTACCGTTACCGGCGAGGGCGATGGTACTTACCTCAAGCAGAAACTGGTGCCGTTTGGCGAATACGTGCCGCTGCAAGACATGCTGCGGGGTGCCATCGAGTTCTTCAACCTGCCCATGTCGGACTTCGCCCGCGGGCCGGAAGACCAGCCGTTGCTGCAGGCCAAGGGCTATCAGATCGCGCCGTATATCTGCTACGAAGTGGTCTACCCCGAATTCGCAGCCGGCCTGGCAGCGCGCAGCGACCTGCTGCTGACCATCAGCAACGACACCTGGTTCGGCACCTCGATCGGCCCGTTGCAGCACCTGCAGATGGCGCAGATGCGCGCCCTTGAAGCCGGCCGCTGGATGATCCGCGCCACCAACAACGGCGTCACCGCGCTGATCGACCCGTTTGGCCGCATTACCACGCAGGTGCCGCAGTTTCAGCAGGCGGTGCTGTATGGCGAGGTGGTGCCGATGCAGCAACTGACGCCGTACCTGCAATGGCGCTCGTGGCCGCTGGCCATCGTTTGTGTGCTGCTGCTGGGGTGGGCGCTGCTGGCCGGGCGTATTGCCAAGACTGTGTGAGTTTTCCTGTACCGGCCTCTTCGCGGGTGAACCCGCTCCCACAGGTACACCGCAGGCCATGGGTTTGTGCGGTCTCTGTGGGAGCGGGTTGCTGATCGATGACTTCCTGTTCGTCAACACTGCGCGCAGCGTCAACGTGTGCAACGCACCGTCG
>NZ_JABMCN010000256.1 GCF_013179515.1 Pseudomonas sp. CM27 | reverse complement strand
TCGCAAATGGACTGTTCGCTGCATCAAAACCGGCGCATAAGTTTCAAACTTCAAACTTCAAACTTCAAGCTTCAAGCTTCAAGCTCTCACGCTCAGCGCGCCTTCAGATCGAGCCTGCGCAAGTGACAGGTCACTTCCTCCCGATCGTGATACAGCTGCTTGCAAGCAATCGACACCCGAATCTTGCGCGCCTTGAACGTCGCCTCCATGCGATCAAGCAACCGCCGCACTTCGGCATAACGCTGCTTCATCGGCAGCTTCAGGTTGACCACCGCCTCGCGACACAACCCCTCCCCCAGCCAGGTCTCGATCAGCGAGGTAGTGCGCGCCGGCTTCTCGACAATGTCGCACACCATCCAGTCCACCGGATGCTTCGGCTGCCAGGTAAACCCATCAGCCATCAGGTGCTGGACCAGCCCGGTGTCCATCAGGCTTTCGGCCATCGGCCCGTTATCGATGGCCGTCACCAGCATCCCCCGGCGAACCAGCTGGTACGTCCAGCCACCCGGCGAGGCACCCAGGTCGACACCGGTCATGTCATCGCCCAGACGCTGCTCCCACTGCTCGCGCGGGATGAACTGGTGCCAGGCCTCTTCCAGCTTGAGGGTCGAACGACTGGGCGCCTCGCGGGGAAACTTCAGGCGCGGAATGCCCATGGGCCACAGCGCGCTGTTGTTGGCGGCGGCAACACCGGCAAATACCCGCCGGCCGCTGATAAAGGTCAGCAGCAGCCGTGGCCGGTTGGCGTCGTCGACCAGGCGGCCGGCTTTTTCCATGGCCTTGCGCAGCGGCACTTCGAACTTGCGGCAAAAGGTGGACAGTTCCTTGCCATCGTTGCTGTCCAGCACCTCCAGCCACAGGCTGCCGAACACCGGCATGTCGGCCAAATGGGCCAGCAGCACACTGATGCGGTCGGTTTCCGGCAGCTCGACAAAACCACCACGGGCCCACTGCCGCGGGAAAATCAGCTGGTTGAAGCGCAACTCCCCCATCAAGCGCTCGGCACCGCCGTCCTCGCTGCAGACAAACTCGGCACTGGCGCTTTGCGGCTTGCCTTTGGCATAGCCAGCAACACCCAGGCGGGCGGCGTGTTCGCTGATTTCGGCGCACACCTCGCCCTCGAAACCGGGCCGGCAATGCATGAACAGGGTATTCATCTCTCACTCCACTACGGCGGGCGCGCAACAGGCGCCGGCAGGGCGGCGATGATAAAGGAAGTTCGGAACCTGCGACACGCCCCGCCGGTCCAGAAAAGGGTCAGGGGCCATAAACCGGTCTAACCTGACCATTCAGCCAGGTCCGTGCCGTGCGGACCGATACACAACGGTGCTACCGGCAAACCCTGAGTAATTGCCGGGCACCGGCGCAGAAGGAGTTGGCAATGCCCTCGCTCGATAGCCTGAACACCCTCAAGCCCCTCAAGGTCGGCGATCAGACCTACCATTACTTCAGCCTTGCTGAGGCTGCCCGCCAGCTGGGTGATCTGCAGCGCCTGCCCATGTCGCTGAAGGTGCTGCTGGAAAACCTGCTGCGCTGGGAAGACGGCAAGACCGTCAGCGGCGACGACCTGCGCGCCGTCGCCCAGTGGCTGAGCGATCGGCGCTCCGATCGCGAAATCCAGTACCGCCCGGCACGGGTGCTGATGCAGGACTTTACCGGCGTGCCGGCGGTGGTCGACCTGGCCGCCATGCGCGCGGCCATGGCCAAGGCCGGTGGCGACCCACAGCGGATCAACCCGCTGTCCCCCGTTGACCTGGTCATCGACCACTCGGTGATGGTCGACCGCTACGGCACCCCGCAGGCATTCAGCGAAAACGTCGATATCGAAATGCAGCGCAATGGCGAGCGCTACGCGTTCCTGCGTTGGGGCCAGAGCGCCTTTGACAACTTCCGCGTGGTGCCGCCGGGTACCGGCATCTGCCACCAGGTGAACCTGGAATATCTGGGCCGCACGGTCTGGACCCGCGAAGCAGATGGCCGCACCTATGCCTTCCCCGACACGCTGGTCGGCACCGATTCGCACACCACCATGATCAATGGCCTTGGCGTACTAGGCTGGGGTGTCGGCGGCATCGAGGCAGAGGCAGCCATGCTCGGCCAGCCCGTGTCGATGCTGATCCCTGAAGTGATTGGATTCAAGCTGACCGGCAAGTTGCGCGAAGGCATCACCGCCACCGACCTGGTGCTGACAGTCACCCAGATGCTGCGCAAGAAAGGCGTGGTGGGCAAGTTCGTGGAATTCTACGGCGACGGCCTGGCTGAGCTGCCCTTGGCCGACCGCGCTACCATTGCCAACATGGCCCCCGAATACGGCGCCACCTGTGGGTTCTTCCCGGTCGACCAGGTCACACTGGACTACCTGCGCCTTTCCGGCCGCCCCGAGGCGACCGTGCAACTGGTCGAGCAATACTGCAAAACCCAAGGCCTGTGGCGCCTGCCGGGCCAGGAGCCGCTGTTCAGCGACAGCCTGGCGCTGGACATGCACCAGGTCGAAGCCAGCCTGGCCGGGCCGAAACGGCCGCAGGACCGTGTGGCGCTGGGCGAGGTCAGCCAAGCCTTCAACCATTTCATCGAGCTGCAACCCAAACCGCTGGCCAAGGAAGTCGGCCGCCTGGAAAGCGAAGGCGGCGGTGGCGTGGCGGTGGGCAACGCCGATCAGGCCGGCGAGATTGATTACACCCATCAGGAGCAGACTCACACCCTGCGTGATGGGGCCGTGGTAATCGCCGCGATCACCTCGTGCACCAACACCTCCAACCCCAGCGTGATGATGGCCGCCGGCCTGGTGGCGAAAAAGGCCCTGGAAAAAGGCCTGAAACGCAAGCCGTGGGTCAAGAGCTCGCTGGCGCCGGGCTCCAAGGTCGTCACCGAGTACTTCAACGCAGCCGGGCTCACCCCGTACCTCGACCAGCTGGGCTTCGACCTGGTCGGTTACGGCTGCACTACCTGCATCGGCAACTCCGGGCCGCTGGACGAGCCGATCGAGAAGGCCATCGGCAGCGCCGACCTGACCGTGGCCTCGGTGCTGTCCGGCAATCGCAACTTCGAAGGACGCGTGCACCCCTTGGTCAAGACCAACTGGCTGGCCTCGCCGCCCCTGGTAGTGGCCTACGCCCTGGCCGGTAGCGTGCGCCTGGACCTTACCCGTGACCCACTCGGCACCGGCAAGGACGGCCACCCTGTCTACCTGCGCGACATCTGGCCCACCCAGCAGGAAATCGCCGAGGCCGTGGCCAAGGTCGACACGGCAATGTTCCACAAGGAGTACGCCGAAGTGTTCGCCGGCGATGCCCAATGGCAAGCCATCGAGGTGCCACAGGCTGCGACCTATGTGTGGCAGGCGGACTCCACCTATATCCAGCACCCGCCCTTCTTCGACGGCATCGGCGGCCCGCCGCCGCAGATCGCCGACATTCATGACGCGCGGATTCTGGCGCTGCTGGGCGACTCGGTGACCACCGACCACATTTCACCCGCCGGCAACATCAAGGCCGACAGCCCCGCCGGGCGTTACCTGCGCGAGCAGGGTGTAGAGCCACGCGACTTCAACTCCTATGGCTCACGGCGTGGCAACCATGAGGTGATGATGCGTGGCACCTTTGCCAACATCCGTATCCGCAACGAAATGCTGGCGGGCGAGGAAGGTGGCAACACCCTGCACATCCCCAGCGGCGACAAACTGTCGATCTATGACGCGGCCATGCGCTACCAGCAGGAAGGCACCCCGCTGGTGGTGATCGCCGGCCAGGAATACGGCACCGGCTCAAGCCGCGACTGGGCGGCCAAGGGCACCAATCTGCTGGGGGTCAAGGCTGTGCTGGCGGAAAGTTTCGAGCGCATCCACCGCTCCAACCTGGTGGGCATGGGTGTACTGCCGCTGCAGTTCACGGCCGGGCACGATCGCAAGCAACTGGGGCTGACCGGGAACGAGAAAATCGATGTATTAGGCCTGGACAGCGCGCAAATCCGTCCCGGCATGAGCCTGCCCCTGCGCATCACCCGCGCGGATGGGCAGCAGGAGCAGATCGAGGTGCTGTGCCGGATCGACACCCTGAACGAGGTTGAATACTTCAAGGCGGGTGGAATTCTGCATTATGTGCTGCGCCAACTGATCGCGGGCTGAGGCGGCAGGTCTGGCTCTGGATTCCAGGTGCTCCTGAGATCGGGCGCCGCCTGCGCGGCGCTCGATCTGACAAAAATATCCATTCAACAAAAGCCGTGGCTTGCCGATACCTCTCCAAAGCCCTGCGGACTTACAAGCCATGCGTAACAACCAGCCGATTACCCAGAGAGAACGGACTTTCCCTGCCCAGCAGCGGTTGATCTCCACCACCAATGCCAAAGGCGTGATTACCTACTGCAACGATGCCTTCATCGATATCAGTGGTTTCACCCGCGAAGAGCTGACCGGCGCACCGCACAACCTGGTCCGCCATCCCGACGTTCCGCCTGCCGTGTTCGCCCATATGTGGCAAACGCTCAAACAGGGCCAGCCGTGGATGGGGATCGTCAAGAACCGTTGCAAGTCCGGCGACCATTACTGGGTCAACGCCTATGTCACGCCGATCTACGACAACAACCAGGTCGTCGGCTTCGAGTCGGTGCGGGTCAAACCCACTGCCGAACAGATCCGTCGCGCCGAGGCGTTGTACCAGCGCCTCAACCAGGGCAAGCCGGCGGTGCCGCGCCGTGACAAGTGGCTGCCCGTGCTGCAGGACTGGCTGCCGTTCATCCTGATCAGCCAGATGGGCTTCCTGATCGGTAACTGGCTTGGCCATTCCTGGGGCTTCGCCCTGGCCGCCGGGCTTTCGGTTCCGCTGGGGCTACTCGGCCTGAGCTGGCAGCAGCGCGGCCTCAAGCGCCTGCTGCGCCTGGCCGAACAAACCACCTCCGACCCACTGATCGCGCAGATGTTCACCGACAGCCGGGGCGTGCAGGCGCGCCTGGAAATGGCCATGCTCAGCCAGGACGCGCGCATGAAAACCTGCCTGACCCGCTTGCAGGACAGTGCCGAGCACCTCAGTGACCAGGCCCGTCAGTCCGATGCCCTGGCGCACAAAAGCTCTTCGGGCCTGGAGCGCCAGCGGGTAGAAACCGAGCAGGTCGCCGCAGCGGTCAACCAGATGGCAGCCACCACCCAGGAAGTGGCCAACCACGTGCAACGCACCGCCGATGCCACCCAGGAAGCCAACCGCCTGACCACCCAGGGCCGGCAGATTGCCGGGGAAACCCGCGAAGCCATTGAACGCCTGTCGGCGGCAGTGGGCGAAACCGGCCAGACGGTCACGCAACTGGCCAAGGATAGCGACGAGATTGGTGGCGTGGTCGATGTGATCAAGGGCATTGCCGACCAGACCAATCTGCTGGCGCTGAACGCGGCCATCGAGGCGGCGCGAGCCGGGGAAATGGGCCGCGGCTTTGCCGTGGTGGCCGACGAGGTGCGGCAGTTGGCACAGCGTACCGCTGAATCCACCGGGCAGATCCATGGCCTGATCGCCAAGCTGCAACAAACCGCCAGCAATGCCGTGCTGACCATGGAAACCGGTCACCGCCAGGCGCAGGAAGGGGTCGACCGGGTGATGCAGGCTGACGAAGCCCTGGTGGGCATCAGCGAAGCGGTCGCCAACATCACCGACATGGCCACCCAGATTGCTGCCGCAACCGAAGAACAGACGGCGGTCGCAGACGAGATCAGCCGTAACATCAGCACCATCGCCGAACTGGCCGACCAGACCGCCGAACAGGCGCAGCACTCGGCCCTGCTCAGCGAGGAGCTGACCAGCACGGCGGGTAGCCAGTACTCGCTGGTGGAACGGTTCAACCGCTAAGGGCAGAGCCTGACGTTCGATGCAGGCGCGGGCTTGGCCGCGCCTGCATGTCGCTGCTTACCAATCCAGCTGCAAGCGGCTCTCGAAATAGCGCACTTCCCCGCTCAACGGGTCCTCGAAGCGCAGGCTCTGGGCCAGAAGTTTCAGCGGTCGCTGGTAGTCATCTTCCACCTGTAGCAACTGCGGATAGAACGGGTCGTTGCTGATCCCGGCGCCCAGGGCGGCCATGTGCACACGTAGCTGATGGGTCTTGCCCGTCACCGGCGACAACCCGTAGCGCCACAACTCCCCATTCTTCTCCAGCACTTCGGCCAGGGTTTCGCTGTTGGCCTCCCCTTCTACTTCATGCATGCGGAAGAACGGCTCGCCATGGACCAGGCGGCTTTTGTGCACCAACGGAAACGCACGCTGCGGCATGGCAGCAGCAATGGCCTGATAGCGCTTGTCGATGCGCCGTTCGGGGAACAGCCGCTGGTAGGCACTGCGGGTGTGCGGGTTGGCGGAAAACAGCACAAGCCCGGCGGTATGCCGGTCGATGCGGTGCAACGGCACCAGGTGCGGGTTGCCCAAGCGGCGGATCAGCCGGCGCAGCAAGGTATGCTCGACGTACTCCCCGGTCGGCGTCACCGGCAGAAAGTGCGGCTTGTCGGCCACCACCAGGTGCTCGTCCACGTGCAGCACCACCTCCTGCACCGGAATCGGCCGTTCGTTTGGCACTTCGCGAAAGTAGTGCACACGCATGCCCCGCTTGTAGGGCAATTCGGCCGCAATCGCCCGGCCGCAGGCATCCAGCACGCGGCCACGGGCAAACCGGTCGAGCCACTGGTCCCGGTCGATGGCCTTGAAGTGATCACACAGGCAGTCGAGGACCGTCGCCCAGTTACCGGGTGGCAGGCATACCGTACTGGCTTGCTGGTGGGCGGGGTCGAAAGAGGGGGTCATGGCACTACTCGAAACGATCACGGCCGCGCATTATCGCCCAAGCCCACGCCCTCAACCAGCCTGGGAAATCGCCTCGCTGCGTTCCTTGAGCCAGCGCAGCACCTGCACCGGCTCCCAGCGACCAGGGTCGTAGAGTGCGTAAAGCAACCCCTGGTAACCCACCACGTCCAGCCCACGGTGGTAGCCGGCGCGCTGGAACAAGGCCTCGATTTCGGCAAAGCAGGTATTGAAATGGACCTTGCCAAATGGCGTGCGGTCATCGGTCACCAGGCCTTCGAGGCGCAGTTCCAGAACGGCGTCGGCCACCCGGTCCACGGGCATTCGGTTGACGCTGTACTTGAGTTGCTCGACGTTGAGCATGCTGTTACCTCGATACTGTATTTATATACAGCATACGAACTTCCCCTTGTCGCCGTCAACGTGGCTCATTGCAGCCCCGCCAGGTAGCGGCCGCCCTTACGGATGGTCAACACCTGGCGGCGGGGCGTGCCGCGGGTCACGGACAGATGCACCCACTGGTCGTACTCGAGGATGAGCTGATCGAACGGCACGGCACTTTCGCTGATGCGCCGCACGGTTTCACGCGGGCCGACTTCAATTACCGTGAAATCGGCCGCCAGCCCTTGCACATGCTGGCTATTCGAGGCCCCACCAATCAACCGGTTGACCTTTTCACTGCGAAAAGCGCTACTGATAACGATTGGCGCGCCGAACAGCGAGCGCACCTGCTCAAGCGTCTCACACAACAATTGCAGATTGGCCCTGGCTTCGGGAGGGGGGGTGTTATCGGACCCGTCCCTGGCGGCGAGCTGGGAAAAGGTCATTTCATCGAGCGTGAAATGTGGCGTGATAAGCATGGCGAGCGATTCCGACGATAGAGAGGGTGCCGGCCCTGCTGGGCCGACACCTGATCATCAGCTCGTCTCACGCTGCATGGAGCAGGGTTACAGATCCTCTGCTGCCATCATTGCGCTAGAAACGCCACGACCTGTTCGGCATCGAACGGCCAGTGCAACTCGGCACCGTTATCGCAGCGTCGCAGCACTGGAATGATCAGGCCATAGCGCTCGAACAAGTGTTCGCGTTCAGCGATATCGACCAGCTCCACCAGCAGACCACGGTCGACGAAAGGCATCAGCACCGCCTCGGCCACTTCACACAGGTGGCAACCGAGGGTGCCGAACAATTGGCATTCAGGCAGCATGGGGCAGGTCCCGGTTTGGCATTGAGAAATGCCTATTCTAGGTCTGTCCCGGCCACCCTGCACCTGACCTGGCTCAATCCTGGCTAGTGGCACCAATCCGGTGCAGCGAGAGGTCCGCCCCCTGGAACTCCTGCTCATGGCTCAGGCGCAAGCCATGCACTGCCCGGATCGCGCCGTAAATGGCAAAGCCGCCGGCTAATGCCACCAGCACCCCCATCAGGCTACCCAGCAACTGGCTGCTCAGGCTGACACCACCCATTCCGCCCAGGGCAGCCTGGCCGAAGACACCGCAGGCAATGCCACCCCACACCCCGCACAGGCCGTGCAGAGGCCACACCCCCAGAACGTCGTCGATCTTCCAGCGATTTTGTGCGGCGGTAAATGTCCAGACGAACAACGCGCCCGCGAGCAGACCGGTGGCCAGTGCGCCGATCGGGTGCATCAGGTCGGAACCGGCGCAGATCGCTACCAACCCTGCCAGCGGCCCGTTATGCAAAAAGCCCGGGTCGTTACGCCCGGCCAGCAAAGCAGACAAAGTGCCGCCAACCATGGCC
>NZ_JABMCN010000255.1 GCF_013179515.1 Pseudomonas sp. CM27 | reverse complement strand
TTCGATGCCGCGGCAGGTGCGCAGCTGGTTGAGCAGCGGCAGCATGACCAGAGGCAGGTCATGGCGCGCACCGCGCAGGCGCTCAAGGTACGAAGGCAGTTGCTCCAGGCCGCGGAACAACGCGCCCAGGCAGTCACCACGCGGGCTGACCTGGCCGTCGGCCAGGGCCTTGGCGAACAGTTCAAGTTCCTCGGCCAGCCGCGTTGCGCCGCGCAATTCGAGCATGCGCAGGCAGCCGTGTACCTGATGCAGGTTGTCGACCACGAAGGCGAGCATCGACAGGTCGCCCGGCTCGCCGGCAAAGCGCTCCAGCGCCTGACGCGCCTGGCCCAGGCAATCGAGGATGGCGGCCTTGGTCCAGGCCAGCGCCACGGTGTCGTGGCGCTCGGGGCTTACACTGGCCAACGCAATGGGCATTGCCGGGCGCGGCGTTTCGGTCGAGCTCTTCATTTGGGCTCTGCAGGTGGCGGCAGGGTGAAACCGGACACCGAACGGCGCATCTCGCTGGCCATGCGGGCCAGGTGGCGGATGCTGTCGGCAGTGGCGCCGGAGCCGGCGGAGGTTTGTGCGGTAATCTGCTGGATCACCGCCATGGTGTGGGAAATCTGCCCAGCCGAGGAGGTCTGCAACTGGGCGGCGTCGGAAATGCTGTGGATAAGGTCGGCGAGGTTCTGCGATACCCCCTCGATCTCGGCCAGCGCCACCCCGGCATCCTGGGCCAGGCGAGCGCCACGGACCACTTCGGCGGTGGTCTGCTCCATGGATATCACCGCCTCGTTGGTATCAGCCTGGATGGTGCGCACCAGCGCCTCGATCTGCCGGGTGGCCGACGACGAGCGTTCGGCCAGGCGCTGCACCTCGTCGGCGACCACGGCAAAGCCACGGCCGGCCTCACCGGCCAGCGAGGCCTGGATCGCAGCGTTAAGGGCAAGGATGTTGGTCTGGTCGGCAATGTCGTCGATCAGGCTGACGATATCGCCGATTTCCTGTGAAGACTCGCCCAGGCGCTTGATCCGCTTGGCGGTGTCCTGAATCTGTTCGCGAATGTTGTCCATGCCGTTGATGGTGTTGTGCACCACCTCGTTGCCCTTGTTGGCGATGGCCACCGAGCGCTCGGCTACCTTGGCCGATTCATAGGCATGCGCCGAAACCCGGTCGATCGATTCGACCATGTCGCCGACCGCCTCGGACGCCTCGCTGATCTGCGCGGCCTGGTGCTCGGAGGCCTTGGCCAGCTGGCGTGCGGTGTTCTGCGTGTCCTGCACGGCGGCGGCGACCTGCACGGCGCTGTGGTTGATGGTTGCAACCAGGTCGCGCAGCTGGTCCACGGAGTAGTTGATCGAGTCGGCGATGGCCCCGGTAAAGTCCTCGGTCACCGATACGGTCACGGTCAGGTCGCCATCGGCCAGTTCTTCGATTTCGTCGAGCAGGCGCATGATCGCCTGCTGGTTGCGTTCGTTCTTTTCCGCCGTCTCGCGCAGCTGGCGGTTGGTGGTGCGCACCATCACCAGGCCGATCAGGATGATCGATGCCAACGCCAGCAGGCCCAGCGCGTAGCCGCCAACGGTGTCGAGGGTGCGGCCGCCGGCCAGGTTCTCGAAACCGTTGGCCAGGTGCGAAGCCTCGTCGAGCAGGGTCTGCGACAAGCTGAATATATTCCCCGCCGCCTCGCGCACGCGGAACAGTTCTGGCGAGGTTTCAAGGATTTCGTCCACGGAGCCTGCGACGAACTGGAACAGCTCGGCAATTTCGGCCAGCCGCGCACGCGCGTCTGCGTCCTCCACGCGGGTCACCTGGATTGCCGCGTTGCCGCTGAGCATCCCTTCCAGTACCTGGCCAAAGCGCCCGGCATCGCGGCCAAAGGCGTCGGCCGCCTGGGCCGCGCTGTCGTCGCCCGCCAGCACGGTGTTGACCGAGCCCAGGATGCGCTCGGCCAACAACAGCTGGCGCTGGGCGACGGCTACCTGGTTGGCCGGGGCGCCGCTTTGCAGCAGGATCTCGACCACTTTTTCGTACTCCACCTGCAACTGCGGCACGGTCTCGGCCAGGGTTGCCGCCACCTGGTGCAGCGACAGCACGGTCTGTTCGCTGGCCAGGATGGTGTCGGTGTTCTTGCGCAGGTTTTCCCAGTCGCGGCGCACCGCTTCCATTTCGTCACGCACCGTAGGCGGCGCGGGCGGCAGGCCGGTGGACTTGTCACCTTGGCGCAGGTAGCCCCAACGCCGCTCGAAATCGTTACGCGCATCCGACAGCAGCTTGAAGGCCAGGGCCTTGCCAGTGGCGGCCTCGGTGGCGTTCTTGGCGATGCGCTGCGACAGCACGCGCAATTCGCCGGCATGGCCGATGTACTGCTTGTCGTAGTTGGACTGGGTGTTCAGGTAGGCGAAGTTGGCGAACAGCAGCATGATCGACAGGATCAGGATCAGGAACAGCACGGTGATCTGCGCGATGCTGCGGGTACGTGGGCTGACGGTGGTCGCAGTGACGGGGGTTGCAGGCTTGTTCACGTTCGCAGGTCCTATAACGCCACATCGAGAAAACCCGGCGCCTGGGCCAGGGCGAAGGGGCTGAAGATCGCCCAGTTGCGTTCCCGGGGGAAATGCCCCTGCACGAAGCGTGCAGCAGCACGGATCAACGGCTGGGGTGGCGACAGTTGCAGGCTGTCCAGGGCGAAGTGCTGAAGGCCCAGCACCTCGTCTACCAGCAAGCCGACGAACAGGTCTTCGTGGTCCAGCACCAGCACCCGTCGCTGCTTGCCGGGAGCGACGTGGCCCAGGCCGAAAAAGCTGCTCAGGTCCATCACCGGCAGCAGCCGGCCGCGCAGGTTGGCGACCCCGCACACCCACGGCTGCACGCCGGGGACGCGGCTGCTGCGTGGCTCGCGCAGCACCTCGGCCACTTCGCCCATGGGCGCGACGAACCACTGCCCGGCAATGCGAAAGCCGATACCACTCCACTGCTGCAGGCGGTTGTCCTGCGGCGGCTGGTCGGCAACCAGCAGGCGACAGCGGCGGTCGATGTCCAGCAGCAACTCGAACGCGGTCAGCGACGCGCCATGCGGGCGGGTGGTCAAGCCCCCAGCACTTCTTGGAGCTTGGCTATCAGGTCGTCTTCTTCCACCGGCTTGGTCACGAAACCGCGGGCGCCCTGACGCTTGGCCCAGATGCGATCGGTTTCCTGGTCCTTGGTGGTAACGACCAATACGGGAATGTTGCTGGTCTCCGGGTCCTTGCTTAGTTGCCGGGTCGCCTGGAAGCCGTTGAGCACGGGCATGACGATATCCATCAGCACCGCGTCCGGCTTCTCCTGGCGCGCCAGGGCCACACCATCGGCGCCGTTGCTGGCCTTGAGCACCTGATGACCGTGCTTTTCAAGCCATTCGGCCAGTTTGTACATCTCTGTCGGCGAGTCGTCGACAATCAGAACTCGGGCCATGCTGTTTCCCCATCAGGAAAGAAAAGACCGTGCCATGGCGGGGCGCGGTCAGGGTGCGGGTTGTTGAGGTGCGGCAAAACCGGGCACGTGAGCGCGAATCGCCTCGAGCAGCTCTTCCTTGCTGAACGGCTTGGTCAAAAACTGATCAGAGCCGACCACCCGGCCACGGGCCTTGTCGAACAGGCCGTCGCGGGACGACAGCAGGATCACCGGAGTGTCCTTGAAAACGCTGTTGTGCTTGATGACCGCGCAGGTCTGGTAACCGTCCAGGCGCGGCATCAACACATCGACGAAAATGATGCTTGGCCGGTGGTCGACGATCTTGGCCAGGGCATCGAAGCCATCGCTGGCGGTGATCACCTCGCAGCCCGCTTCACCGAGCAACATCTGCGCGGTGCGGCGGATCGTGCGTGAATCGTCGATCACCATCACCTTCAGGGGTTGTTCCATAGACGCCTACCAGTGGGAATTTAGCTGCAAGTGGCAAGCGGCAAGCTTCAGGAGAAGGCCAATCGGCGGGTGACTGCTGTTCTCTTGAGGCTTGTAGCCAAAGGCTTGCAGCTGCATTTTTAGCACACTCCGGGTGCCCGTTCCATCTGCGGCGCCCCTTGACCAGCGGCGTTCGCGGCGCCACCCTGAGCCACTTTTCTTTCGAACCATCGCGGCCACCCGCCGCCAAGAGGAACCACCCCATGAGCGTTCGCCTCGGCATTGTCATGGACCCCATCGCGTCCATCTCCTACAAGAAGGACAGTTCGCTGGCCATGCTGCTGGCCGCCCAGGCGCGCGGCTGGAGCCTGTTCTACATGGAGCAGCGCGACCTGTACCAGGGCGAAGGCAAGGCCCGCGCGCGCATGCGCCCATTGAAAGTGTTCGCCGACCCGGCACGCTGGTTCGAGCTGGGCGAGGAGCAGGACAGCACCCTGGCCGAGCTGGATGTGATCCTGATGCGCAAGGACCCGCCCTTCGACATGGAGTTCGTCTACAGCACCTACCTGCTGGAGCAGGCCGAGAAAGACGGCGTACTGGTGGTCAACCGACCGCAAAGCCTGCGTGACTGCAACGAAAAGCTGTTTGCCACGCTGTTCCCGCAGTGCACCCCGCCTACCCTGGTCAGCCGTCGCCCGGACATCATCCGCGCGTTCGCCGAGCAGCATGGCGATGTGATCCTCAAACCACTGGACGGCATGGGCGGCACCTCGATCTTCCGCCACCGGGCGGGCGACCCCAACCTGTCGGTCATCCTCGAAACCCTGACCGCACTGGGTGCCCAGCAGATCATGGCCCAGGCCTACCTGCCGGCGATCAAGGACGGCGACAAACGTATCCTGATGATCGACGGCGAGCCGGTCGACTACTGCCTGGCGCGCATCCCGGCCAGTGGCGAAACCCGTGGCAACCTGGCTGCCGGTGGCCGTGGCGAAGCGCGCCCGCTCAGCGAGCGTGACCGCTGGATCGCCGCCCAGGTGGGCCCCACCCTGCGTGAAAAGGGCCTGCTGTTCGTGGGCCTGGATGTGATCGGCGACTACCTCACCGAGATCAACGTCACCAGCCCGACCTGCATTCGCGAAATCGACAACGCGTTCAACACCGACATTGGCGGCAAGTTGATGGACGCCATTGATCGACAGCTGCAGGCGCGCTGACCGGCAACGCGCGGCGCACTCCCAGAGTGGGGTATGATGCGGGTCCTGATGACCTGACCCGCAGCCCCGCCCTGCGGTTGCTGGATACCCGATGACGCTGCCCGCTGACATCCCTGCCGACCTGCTGCCGCCCCGAGTTCGCCCGGTGGACCGGCTTGGCTTTACCCTGTTCCTGGCTGCACTGGTGCACCTGGCGCTGATCCTTGGTGTCGGTTTCACCGTGGTCAAGCCGGCAGAAATCCGCCACACCATGGACATCACCCTGGCCACCTTCAAGAGCGAAAAACCGCCCGAGAAGGCCGATTTCCAGGCGCAGGACAACCAGCAGGGCAGCGGTACCCTGGACAAGAAGGCAGTGCCCAAGACCACCGAGCTGGCGCCGTTCCAGGACAGCAAGATCAACAAGATCACCCCGCCGCCTGCGGCCAGGCCCGAGGTAGTACCGCCGCCTGCGCCGCAAAAATCGGCGGTGGTGACCACGGCACCCAAGCCGCACAAGGTCGAGCCCAAGCCCAAGGAAAGCAAGGCACAGCCCAAGCCGGCCGCGCCAGCGCCAGACTTCGACAGTTCGCAGCTGTCCAGCCAGATCGCCAGCCTGGAAGCAGAGCTGTCGAACGAGCAGCAGCTTTACGCCAAACGCCCCCGCATCCACCGCCTGAATGCGGCGTCGACCATGCGCGACAAGGGTGCCTGGTACAAGGAAGAGTGGCGCAAGAAGGTTGAGCGGGTGGGCAACCTGAACTACCCCGACGAAGCTCGCCGGCAGCAGATCTACGGCAACTTGCGCATGATGGTGTCGATCAACCGCGATGGCTCGCTGTACGAGGTGCTGGTGCTGGAGTCGTCCGGCCAGGCGGTACTGGACCAGGCGGCGCAGCGCATCGTTAGGCTGGCGGCGCCGTTTGCACCGTTTACCGGCGACCTGGCCGAATTCGACCGGCTGGAAATCATCCGCACCTGGCGGTTTGCCCGTGGCGACCGTTTGTCCAGTAACTGATCCAAGGCCTGCACATCCCCCTGTGGGAGCGGCTTTAGCCGCGAATGCGCCAGATCAGGCAATGATGTCGCCTGGTCGGACGCCTTCGCGGCTAAAGCCGCTCCCACAGTGATCGCGCAAGCCTCGTTGCGCACCTTGTCAGCCTCGTAACTGGGCGCCACACTATCCCCCATGAAAACCCTCACGCCGAGCTACCTCAAGCATCAGTTCCTGATCGCCATGCCGCACATGGCCGACCCGAACTTCGCCCAGACCCTCACGTACATCGTCGAGCACAACGCCAATGGCGCCATGGGCCTGGTGGTCAATCGGCCGCAGGAACTGAGCCTGGCGGACATCCTCGAGCAGCTGCGCCCGGACGAAGCGCCCCCGGCCAGCACCTTGCAGGTGCCGATCTACCAGGGCGGCCCGGTACAGACCGACCGTGGCTTCGTGCTGCACAGCGACGAGTGCAGTTTCCAGGCCACCGTGGCACTGGAAGGGCTGTCGCTGAGCACATCGCAAGACATATTGCTGGCCATCGCCGCCGGGGTAGGCCCGAAACAGAGCCTGATCACCCTCGGCTATGCGGGTTGGGAAGCGGGCCAACTGGAGGCCGAGCTGGCCGACAACGCCTGGCTGAACTGCCCGTTCGACCCTGAAATCATCTTCGGCGTAGCCAGCGACCTGCGCCTGGAGGCCGCGGCCGCCAGCCTGGGCATCAACCTGCACCTGCTGACCAGCCAGGCGGGCCACGCCTGATGGCCCAGCTACCTCAAGAGCTGCGCCTGCTGCTGGGTTTTGACTACGGCAGCAAGCAGATCGGCGTGGCCGTGGGCCAGGTAATCACCGGCCAGGCGCGCGAGCTGTGCACCCTGAAGGCACAGAACGGGGTACCGGACTGGGCCCAGGTGGAAAAGCTGATTACCGAATGGAAGCCCGACGCCATTGTCGTCGGCCTGCCGCTGAACATGGACGGCACGCCCAGCGAAATGAGCGCCCGCGCCGAAAAGTTCGCCCGCCGCCTGAATGGCCGTTTCAACCTCCCCGTGCACACCCACGATGAACGCCTGACCACCTTCGAGGCCAAGGGCGAGCGCATGGCCCGTGGCGGCCAGCGCGGCAGCTACCGCGACAACCCGGTCGATGCCATCGCCGCCGCCTTGTTGCTGCAAGGCTGGCTGGAGGCCAATACCTGATCATCTTTGCCGCCGGGCCCCACCCGGCGCCCCCCTCCGAGGAGCCCGCAATGAGCCTACCCAATCCCGCCGACCTGGTTCGGCAGATGGCTGTCGACCTTCGTGCCCACCTGGCCCGCCGCAATATCAGCGAGCCGCGCTACATCGGCATCCGCACCGGCGGCGTCTGGGTTGCCCAGGCCCTGCAGGAAGCCATGGGCGACACCAGTGCCATGGGTACCCTGGACGTTTCGTTCTACCGCGACGACTTCAGCCAGAACGGCCTGCACCCACAGGTGCGCCCTTCCGAGCTGCCGTTCGAGGTCGAAGGCCAGCACCTGGTGCTGGTGGATGACGTGCTGATGAGCGGCCGCACCGTTCGCGCCGCGCTCAACGAACTGTTCGATTATGGCCGCCCGGCCAGCGTCACCCTGGTCTGCCTGCTGGACCTGGATGCCGGCGAACTGCCAATTCGCCCGAATGTGCTCGGTGCCACCCTGTCGCTGGCTGCCCATGAACGGGTAAAATTGACCGGACCCGCACCGCTCGCCCTCGAGCGCCAGGACCTCGCCTCCGCTTCCGCCCTTTAAGAGTCCCCCGCGATGACGCCAATCGACGCCAAGCGCCCGCTGCAGCTCAATGATCAGGGCCAGCTGCGCCACTTCCTCTCGCTTGACGGTTTGCCCCGCGAACTGCTCACCGAGATCCTCGACACTGCCGATTCCTTCCTGGAAGTTGGCGCCCGGGCCGTGAAGAAAGTCCCGCTGCTGCGCGGCAAGACCGTGTGCAACGTGTTCTTCGAGAACTCCACCCGTACCCGTACCACCTTCGAACTGGCGGCCCAGCGCCTGTCGGCCGACGTGATCAGCCTGAACGTGTCGACTTCCTCGACCAGCAAGGGCGAAACGCTGTTCGACACCCTGCGCAACCTCGAAGCCATGGCCGCCGACATGTTCGTCGTGCGCCACTCGGATTCCGGCGCTGCGCACTTCATCGCCGAGCACGTATGCCCGGACGTGGCCGTGATCAACGGCGGGGACGGCCGTCATGCGCACCCGACCCAGGGCATGCTCGACATGCTCACCATCCGCCGCCACAAGGGCAGCTTCGAGAACCTCTCGGTAGCCATCGTCGGCGACATCCTGCACTCGCGCGTGGCCCGTTCCGACATGCTGGCGCTGAAGGCGCTGGGCTGCCCGGACATCCGCGTGATCGGCCCGAAAACCCTGATCCCGATCGGGATCGAGCAGTACGGCGTGAAGGTTTACACCGACCTTGCCGAAGGCCTGAAGGACGTCGACGTGGTGAT
>NZ_JABMCN010000254.1 GCF_013179515.1 Pseudomonas sp. CM27 | reverse complement strand
GAGCCGCACAGGGTCATCAGCAAGGTCGACTTGCCGGCGCCGTTGGCGCCGATCAGGGTAACGATCTCGCCCTGGTTGATCTCCACGTTGACGCTGTGCAGCGCCTGGATCTTGCCGTAGAAGGTGGAAACGTTTTCGAACTTCAGCATTTACGCTTCCCCCAGGTAGGCTTTGATCACATCAGGGTTGTCGCGGATCTGTTCCGGCGTACCGTGGGCCAGGGGGGTGCCCTGGTTGATCACCACGATATGGTCGGAAATGCTCATCACCAGCTTCATGTCATGCTCGATCAGCAGCACGGTGACGTTGTGCGACTCCCGCAGGTAGGCGATCAGCGCCTTCAGGTCTTCGGTCTCTCTCGGGTTCAGGCCCGCGGCCGGTTCGTCGAGCATGATGATGCGCGGCTGGGTCATCATGCAGCGGGCGATTTCCAGGCGACGCTGCTGGCCGTAGGCGAGGGTGCCGGCGGTACGGTTGGCGAATTCGGTCAGGTTGACCTTCTCCAGCCAGTACTGCGCGCGTTCCATGGCCTCTTTCTCGCTGCGGCGGAAGTTCGGGGTCTTGAACAGGCCGGCGAAGAAGTTGGTGTTGAGGTGGCGGTGCTGGGCAATCAGCAGGTTTTCCAGCGCGGTCATTTCCTTGAACAGGCGCACGTTCTGGAAGGTCCGCACCACGCCCTTGCGGGCGATTTGGTGCCCGGCCAGGCCTTGGATGGGCTGGCCATCGAGCAGGATGGTGCCACCACTGGGCTTGTAGAAACCGGTCAGGCAGTTGAACACGGTGGTCTTGCCGGCGCCGTTCGGGCCGATCAGCGCCACCACCTGTTTTTCCTTGACGGTCAGGGCCACGCCGTTGACCGCCAACAAGCCGCCGAAGCGCATGCTCAGGCCGCTGACTTGCAGAATTTCGCGGCTCATCGACGCAGCTCCATGTGTGGACGTTGCATGGGCAGCAGGCCCTGCGGACGCCAGATCATCATCAACACCATCAGCGCACCGAACATCAGCATCCGGTATTCGCTGAACTCACGCATCAGCTCGGGCAGCAGGATCATTACGATGGCCGCGAGGATCACGCCCAGTTGTGAGCCCATGCCGCCGAGCACGACGATGGCAAGGATGATTGCCGACTCGATGAAGGTGAACGACTCCGGCGTCACCAGGCCCTGGCGCGCGGCGAAGAAGCTGCCGGCGAAACCGGCAAAGCAGGCACCGAGGGTAAACGCCGAGAGCTTGATGATGGTCGGGTTCAGGCCCAGCGCGCGACAGGCGATCTCGTCTTCGCGCAGCGCTTCCCAGGCACGGCCGATCGGCATGCGCAGCAGGCGGTTGATCACGAACAGCGCCAGCAAGGCCAGCAGCAGCGCCACCAGGTACAGGAAGATCACCTTGTTGATCGAGTTGTATTGCAGCCCGAAGAACTCGTGGAAGGTCTGCATGCCCTCGGCGGCACGGCGTTCGAAGGTAAGCCCGAAGAACTCCGGCTTGGGGATGTTGCTGATGCCGTTGGGGCCGCCAGTCCAGTCGGTAAGGTTGCGCAGGAACAGGCGGATGATCTCGCCGAAGCCCAGGGTCACGATCGCCAGGTAGTCGCCGCGCAGGCGCAGCACCGGGAAGCCGAGCAGGAAGCCGAAGGTGGCGGCCATCAGGCCGGCGATCGGTAGGCACACCCAGAAGCTCCAGCCCAGGTAGTGCGAGAGCATGGCATAGCTGTAGGCGCCGACGGCGTAGAAGCCGACGTAACCGAGATCGAGCAGGCCCGCCAGGCCGACCACGATGTTCAGGCCCAGGCCCAGCAACACGTAGATCAGGATCAGCGTGGCGATATCGACCGCACCGCGCGAGCCGAAGAACGGCCACACCAGTGCGGCAACGATCAGGCCGATGATCACGTAGCGCTGGGTTTTCGGCAGGGTCAGGTAGTTGCTGACAGCCGGCGGGATCAGCTTGCGATCCGAGCGGCGGCCCATCACCGAACTCCACTGCTTGTCGAACAGCACGCGCAGGAACATCAGCACCGAACACACGGCGATGATGCTGATGGTGAACGAACCCTGGCTGTGCACTACCAGGCTGATGCCGTCGATGCTCAGTTTCAGACCCAGGACCGGGAAGGCCACGGCCCATACCAGCAAGGCGCTGAAGAACGCCTGTTTGAGATTTCTGTTCATACTTTTTCAACCTCCGGGCGGCCCAGGATGCCGGTCGGCCGGAATAGCAGGACAAGAACCAACAAGCCGAATGCCACCACGTCCTTGTACTGGTCACCGAAGATATCGGCGCCAAACGCTTCGGCCACGCCCAGCACCAGCCCGCCGAGCATGGCGCCCGGGATGCTGCCGATGCCACCCAGCACCGCCGCGGTGAAGGCCTTCAGGCCCACCAGGAAACCGGCGTTGGGGTTGATCACCCCGTACTGCATGCTCAGCAGCACGGCCGCCACGGCTGCCAGGGCGGCACCGATGACGAAGGTGAGGGCGATGATGTTGTTGGTGTTGATGCCCAGCAGGTTGGCCATCTTGATGTCCTCGGCGCAGGCGCGGCAGGCGCGGCCCAGGCGAGAACGGGAGATGAACAGGGTGAGCAGGGTCATGGCCACCAGGGTGACGACGAACACCAGGATCTGCATGTAGCTGATCAGTACTTCCTCCGCGCCGCCCGGGCCGAACGAGAAACTGCCGGGGATCAGGTTGGGGATGGACTTGTCCTTGGAATCCTGCGAAAGCAGCACGGTGTTCTGCAGGAAGATCGACATGCCGATGGCGGAAATCAGCGGGATCAGGCGGTTGCTGTTGCGCAGGGGGCGGTAGGCAACCCGTTCGATGCTGTAGCCATAGGCACTGGTGACGAAGATCGTCGCGACGAAGGCAACGGTCATCAGGATCGGCAGCGAATGGATACCCATCATGGCCAGGCCCGCCAGGGCGATGAAGGCCACATAGGAACCGATCATGTACACCTCGCCGTGGGCGAAGTTGATCATGCCAATGATGCCGTACACCATCGTGTAACCGATGGCGATCAAGGCATAGGTGCTGCCGATGGTCAATCCATTAACCAGTTGTTGGAAGAAATGGTAGATCTCAGGCATTACAGCGCTCCTAAAAACCTGATTTGCATTTCGCTGGCGGGGGTAGGGCCAGGAAACCGCGGGTGACGGTTTTAAGATTTTCAGGTGAGCCGGCATCCGGATCGCGGCAGCCAGGCTCATGAACCTCGTAAAACAAAGCCCACTGCTCGCACAGTGGGCTTTTTACGGTCAGCTATTTAGTCACGCAGTTACTGAGGGGAGACTTCGGTCTTCGGCTTGCCGAAGTGCCATTCGTAGACCACGAACTTGAAGTCTTTCAGGTCGCCTTTCGCGTCGTAGGCCAGCTCGCCGGTCGGGGTCTTGAAGGTGCCGGCGTGGATGGCGGCTGCCACCTTGTCGGTGTCTTCGGACTTGGCGGCCTTGATACCCTGGGCGATCAGTTCGACAGCCGAGTAGGCCGGGAACACGAACGGGCCGCTTGGGTCCTTGCCGTCTGCCTTGATGGCATCGACGATCTTCTTGTTCTCCGGGTCGGCATCGAACGACTTCGGCAGGGTCACCAGCAGGCCTTCGGAGGCGCCTTGGGCGATCTGCGAGATGGAGTCGTTACCCACGCCTTCCGGGCCCATGAACTTGGCTTTCAGGCCTTTTTCCTGAGCCTGGCGCAGGATCAGGCCCAGCTCTGGGTGGTAGCCACCGTAGTAGACGAAGTCGACGTTGTTCTGCTTGAGCTTCTGGATGATCGAGGAGAAGTCCTTGTCACCGGCATTCAGGCCTTCGAACACGGCAACCTTGGTGCCTTTGCTCTCCAGGGTCTGCTTGACCGCAGTGGCGATGCCTTCACCGTACTGCTGCTTGTCGTGCAGTACCGCGACCACTTTCGGCTTGACGTGGTCGGCGATGTAGTTGCCGGCCGCCGGGCCCTGGGCGCTGTCCAGGCCGATGGTGCGGAAGATCAGCTTGTAGCCACGGGCGGTGATTTCCGGCGAGGTGGCGGCCGGGGTGATCATGATCACGCCTTCGTCTTCGTAGATGTCGGACGCAGGCTGAGTAGAGCTGGAGCACAGGTGGCCGATCACGAACTTGACGCCGTCGTTGACCACTTTGTTGGCGACTGCCACGGCCTGTTTAGGGTCGCATGCGTCGTCGTATTCCTTGGCTTCGAGCATTTTGCCATCGACGCCGCCCGCGGCGTTGATGTCCTTGATGGCTTGCTTGGCGCCGATGAACTGCATGTCGCCGTACTGGGTCACAGGACCCGTCTTGGGACCGGCGATGCCGATCTTGATGGTATCGGCGGCAAACGAATGGCTGGCTACCCCGGCCAGAACCATTGCGGCGAACAGCTTGGAAATCTTGATCATAGTGCTCCACTCATTCTGTTGTAATTCTTATAGTCCTGGCGGCCAGGGCTACAGACCGGGCGGGATTTGCGGCGTGGCCATGCCAACGCGCAAGCCCACCTTCCCCCGGAACATGTCCCGGAACTGTACCGGTACAGTGTAGAGCGCTGTTCGAGCGCTTGAAAAGCGGTCGAAAAGTGCCTGTTTCCCGTGTTGTCGCTTGGTCGACAGAAAGATACAGAAAGGCGCCATCAAACTGCCTGCATCTGCGGCTTTGCCCCGCGAATTCGGGGGCAATCGACCAAATTACTTATTTGAAACCGGGTTTTTCTGCAAAAATGCCGACCTTTTCATTGGCCGATTTTTTGCGGATACCACCCATGACTGATCAAACAAGCACCCTCTATGCCAAATTGCTTGGCGAGACAGCAATCATCGAGTGGAAAGCGCTTGAGCGTTTCTGGGCCAAGGGTGACCTGATTTGGGTCGACCCCCGCCTGGACCTGATCACCGTTGCCGAGGCGATGGCCGAGAATCGCGGCGAGATCTTCGCCAAGTGGCGTAGTGATGGCACTGTTGGGCCGGTCACCGCCGAGCAGGCCCTGGACCTGCAAAGCCGCGATCCAGAGATCTGGGCCGTGGTCGTTTCGCCGTTCATCGTTATTCAGGTAAAAGACCAGAAAGAGGCGTGATCGCTTTTGGTGCGTGAAAATACGCAGCGGCCCCGTTTTGGTGCTTGATGGCGTTCAAGGCGGGTAGAGGTAAGTAACAATTCGGCGTGGCGGTAACAGTTTACGGAATGCGTAATGTGTCCCCAGTTCCGCCAGGCCACGCGCAGCCTTAATGTTCGAACCAGTCAGGAGTCATCGATGAGCACTGCACTACCTTCGCTTGGATTCGCCGGCATCGGCCTGATGGGCCTGCCCATGTGCCGGCGTCTGTTGGCGGCGGGTTACCCGCTGACTGTCTGGAATCGCAGCCCTGACAAGTGCGCGGCGCTGGTCGCCGCTGGCGCGCGCTTGGCCAGCAGCCCGGCGCAACTTTGCCGCGACAGCGACATGGTGCTGTTATGCCTGGCCGACACCGCTGTGGTGCGCGAGGTGGTGTTCGGCATTCAAGGCATTGCCGAGGGTGGGCGTAGTGGCCAGCTGCTCGTCGATTTCTCCAGCCTGGAGCCCACCGCTACCCGCGAAATGGCCAGCGAACTGGCGGCACTGTGTGGCATGGCCTGGCTGGATGCTCCGGTGTCCGGCGGCACCTCCGGTGCCGAGGCCGGCAGCCTGGCGATCATGGTCGGCGGTGAGGCAGCCGACCTGCAACGTGCACGCCCGGTGCTGCAGGTGCTGGGCCAGCGGGTGACGCACATGGGCGCGGTGGGCGCGGGCCAGGTGACCAAGGCTTGTAACCAGATGATCGTGGCCTGCAATGCCCTGGTCATTGCCGAAGTGGTGGCGCTGGCCGAACAGTCGGGGGTTGATGCGACCCTGATCGCCGAAGCCCTGGCGGGTGGTTTTGCCGATTCCAAGCCGCTGCAGATACTCGCACCGCAGATGGCCGAGAGCCGCTTCGAGCCGATCAAGTGGCATGTGCGCACGCTGCTCAAGGACCTCGATGGTGCGGTCAAGTTTTCCCGCGAGCAGGGTTCTGCGACGCCGCTCAGTGGCCTCGCCGCGCAATTGATGCGTCTGCACGGTAGCCAGGGTTACCTGCATAAAGATCCGGCGACCCTGGTAGAGCTGTATCGCAGCAAGGGGTGAGCCCAGCGCCGAGGCGTTGTGGCCGCTCCAGTAGCGGCCGCAGTTCAGCCAGGGGCACAGGGCGCCCCAGCAGGTAGCCTTGCAGGTAGTCGCAGCCGTGGCTTTCGAGAAACGCCTGCTGTTCGACGGTTTCCACGCCCTCGCTGACGACCTGCAGGTGCAGGGTATGCGCCATGACGATGATTGCCTGGACAATTTCGCGATCCTTCTGGCTGCCCGGCACATCTTGCAGGAAGGTACGGTCGATCTTCAGTACGTCGAGCGGTAGCCGTTTGAGGTACGCCAGTGATGAGTAACCGGTGCCGAAGTCGTCGATCGATAGCGCAACGCCCAGGGCGCGAACACGCTTGAGCAAGCTGACGGTGCGCTGGATATCCCCCATCAAGGCGTTCTCGGTCACCTCCAGCTCGAGCTGGCGGGGCGCGAGGCCGGCGTGGAACAACGCCTTCTCTACCTCTGCGGGAAGTTCGTCGTGGCTGAGGGTGACCGCAGAGCAATTCACGGTGACCTTGAGCTCGCCATAACCGTGGCGTTGCATGTGGGCCAGGTCGGCGCAGGCGTGGCGCAGTACCCACAGGTCGAGGTCGATGATCAGGCCGTTGGCTTCGGCGATGCCGATAAACCGGTCGGGCCCGAGCAGGCCGTGTTGCGGATGCTGCCAACGGACCAGGGCTTCCAGTTTGGCCACTTGTCCGCTGCGCAGGTCGAAGATCGGCTGGTAGTGTACGCACAGCCCACGCTCTTCGAGCAGGGCCAGGCGCAGCTCTTCTTCCAGTTGCAACGCAATTGTGGCCCGCGCCTTCAGGCTGTCGTTGAAGAAGTTCAAGCTGTTACGCCCGTTGTCCTTGGATTGGTACAGGGCCAGGTCGGCATGCTTGAGCAGCTCTTCGGCTGTGCTGCCGTCGTCAGGGAAGATGCTGATACCGATGCTGGTGGTCATGACCATGCGCCGGCCACCCAGGTCGATCGGCTCTTTCATCCGCTGCATGATGCGCTGGCCCAGGTGGCGCGCTTCGTCGCGGCTGTTGAGGCTGGTGACCACGCAGAACTCGTCGCCGCCAAAACGCGCCACCAGGTCCTGGCTGCGGGTGGCGGCCTTGATGTGATTGGCGATCACTTTGAGCAGCTCGTCGCCGGCATCGTGGCCAAGGCTGTCATTGATACGCTTGAAATGGTCGATGTCGAGGAACATCACCGCCAGGCGGCTTTCGCTGGCCTGGTGTTCGGCAAGGCGTTCGGCCAATACCTGGTTGAAGCCACGGCGGTTCACCAGGTTGGTGAGCGCATCATAATGTGCGGCCTGCTGCAGCGAGGCTCGGGCCTGGTCGAGCTGGCCGAGCAGTACGCTGACCCGGCGAAGGTCATGCTCCTTGCTTTGCAGCTTCTTGTCCGCCAGTGCCGCGCTGATGCTGGCGCCACTGATCAGCAGGGTGATGAAACCGATGCCCAGCCCCAGCTGCAGGCTGTTGTCGCCAGAGGGCAGGCGCAGGGCGGTATCGGCGGGTATGACCAGGGTCATGGCCGACATGGCGGTGAAGTGGGTAGCCACGATGCCGCCGGCCATCAGCAGGCTGGCGCCGTATTTCATCGCCTGGTGCAGGGTACCGCTGCCATTGCGAAAGTAGCGGGCCAGGCACAGTGCCGCCAGGCTGGTGAGCAGGGCGATCGCGGCAGACGCCAGCAGCAGGCCTGTCTGGTAGTACTGGCGGGCGCCGGTTTCCATTGCGGCCATGCCGACAAAGTGCATGAGGATGATGCCCAGGCCGATCAGCACGGCGCTCAGCACAAAGTGACGCGGGTCTAGGTGGCTGCGGTCGAGGCTGTGCATGGCCAGCCAGGCGACAGCCAGGGCGATGAGCAGCGAGAGAATGGTCAGGGAAATGTCGTAGTGCACTTCCACCGGCGCCTGGAACGCCAGCATGCTGATGAAGTGCATGGCCCAGATGCCGCCTGCCAGGCAGCACGCGCCGAGCATGTTCCATTGCCGGTGTGCGGTGGGGTCCTCGCTGTGCGACTGGCGCTCAGCCATGTCGAGGGTGGCGAAGCACGCCGCGCAGGCGACGAGATAGGCGAGCAGAACCAGGAAGGGCTCATGGCGGCAATCGATGACGATACGCCCGGTTGCAGGAAGGTCGGCGAACAGTTGCAGCCCCAGCCACTCCATGGAATGCCTCTTGATCGAGTTTTCACTCGTCTGCGCTACAACCCTGTGCAGACTGTCCAGAGGCAGTATAGGAAGAGGTGTTTAAGCCTTCCTGAATAATGGCACATTGATTCCTACGATTTGGTTATCAGCCTAATCGCCTGAGGGAATAAATGAGCGACCGTTCAAGCAACCCCTGTAGGAGCGGCCTTGTGTCGCGATGGGCTGCTCAGCAGCCCCCGGATTTCTGCACCAAGGCCAGGGGCTGCAGCGCAGCCCATCGCGAC
>NZ_JABMCN010000253.1:4839-8698 GCF_013179515.1 Pseudomonas sp. CM27 | reverse complement strand
GGTGTGATGGTGCTGCAGGCCGGCCCGGACGTGGTTCGCTTCGCGCCAAGCCTGGTGGTTGAAGATGCCGACATCGATGCCGGCCTTGACCGCTTCGAGCGCGCCGTGGCCACCCTGACCCAGGGCTGATTCACCTGCGTTCCCTTCGCCGGCCCCTGTCGTGACCGGGCCGGCGATAGCCGATTTCAGTGCAGGTGCCTGTGTGCCTGCCGTTTTTCCGTGCCGCCGTGAACGGCCCGTATTCCAAAGGAGTGACACCATGCTGGTGATGCGCCCCGCGCAAATGGCTGATCTGAACGAAGTGCAGCGCATGGCTGCAGACAGCCCCATTGGTGTCACCTCGCTGCCGGACGACACCGCTCGCCTGGGCGACAAGATCGCCGCTTCCGAAACTTCCTTCGCCGCCGAGGTCAGCTTCAACGGCGAAGAAAGCTATTTCTTCGTGCTCGAAGACAGTGAAACCGGCAAGCTGGCGGGCTGCTCCGCCATCGTCGCTTCTGCCGGCTACTCCGAGCCGTTCTACAGCTTTCGTAACGAGACCTTCGTGCACGCCTCGCGAGAGCTGAAGATCCACAACAAGATTCACGTGCTGTCGCTGTGTCATGACCTGACCGGCAACAGTCTGCTGACCAGCTTCTACGTGTTGCCGGAACTGGTGAGCAGTGGCTGGGCCGAGCTCAACTCGCGCGGCCGCCTGCTGTTCATGGCCGCGCACCCGGAGCGTTTTGCCGACTCGGTGGTCACGGAGATCGTCGGCTACAGCGACGAGCAGGGTGAATCGCCGTTCTGGGATTCCATCGGCCGCAATTTCTTCGACCTCAACTACGCCCATGCCGAGCGCCTGTGCGGCTTGAAAAGCCGTACGTTCCTGGCCGAGCTGATGCCTCACTACCCGATCTATGTGCCGCTGCTGCCCGATGAAGCGCAGGAAGCCATGGGCCAGGTGCACCCGCGCGCGCAGATCACCTTCGACATCCTCATGCGTGAAGGCTTCGAAACCGAGCACTACATCGACATCTTCGACGGCGGCCCAACCCTGCATGCGCGTACTTCGGGCATTCGCTCGATCGCGCAAAGCCGCGTGGTACCCGTGAAAATCGAGGAAGCTCCGGCCAAGGGCAGCCGCCCGTACCTGGTCTGCAATGGCCAGTTGCAGGACTACCGCGCGGTGCTGCTGGAGCTCGACTGGGTGCCGGGCAAGCCGGTCAGCCTCAGCCTGGCAGCCGCCGATGCACTGGGTGTGGGCGAGGGCGCGAGTGTGCGCCTGGTCGCGGTCTGAGGTCTGGCAACAGACGTTTCGGGATTGATGCGTTAGCAGAGTTTCGCGCCGGCAGACGCCGACGCTCAAGGAGATAGCATGATCGTTCGTCCTGTACGCAGCAGCGATTTGCCTGCGTTGATCGAATTGGCACGCAGCACCGGTACCACCGGGCTGACCACGCTGCCGGCCAACGAAGAACGCCTGGGGCATCGCGTTGGCTGGGCGGAAAAAAGCTTTCGCGGCGAAGCCGAGCGTGGCGACACCGACTACCTGTTCGTGCTGGAAAACGACGAAGGCCTGGTGGTGGGCATCAGTGCCATCGCCGGTGCCGTCGGTTTGCGCGAGCCCTGGTACAACTACCGGGTCGGCCTGACCGTCAGCGCCTCGCAGGAGCTGAAGATCTACCGCGAAATCCCTACCCTGTTCCTGGCCAACGACCTGACCGGCAACTCCGAGCTGTGCTCGCTGTTCCTGCGCAGCGACCATCGCTCCGGCCTCAACGGTCGCCTGCTGTCGCGTGCACGCATGCTGTTCATTGCCGAGTTCCCCGAGCTGTTCGGCAAGAAGATCATTGCCGAAATGCGTGGCATGTCCGACGAGCAAGGCCGCTCGCCATTCTGGGAAAGCCTGGGTCGGCACTTCTTCAAGATGGAGTTCAGCCAGGCCGACTACCTCACCGGCGTGGGCAACAAGTCGTTCATCGCCGAACTGATGCCCAAGTTCCCGTTGTACACCTGCTTCCTGTCCGAGGCGGCGCGTAGCGTGATCGGCCGGGTGCACACCGACACCGAACCGGCGCTGGCCATGCTCAAGCAGGAAGGTTTCAACTACCAGGGCTACGTCGACATCTTCGATGCCGGCCCGGCCATCGAATGCGAGACCGCCAGGATCCGCGCGGTGCGCGAAAGCCAGACCCTGGTGCTGGCGGTAGGCACGCCGGGCGATGACGCCACTCCATTCATCATCCACAACCGCAAACGCGACGACTGCCGCATCACTGCCGCACCTGCGCGGCTGGCTGCCGGTACCCTGGTGGTCGACCCGGCGACCGCCAAGCGCCTGCGCATGGGCGCAGGCGACAACGTGCGCGCCGTGCCGCTGTCTGCAAGCCGGGAGGCCCAGTAAATGACCACGCATTACATCGCAGGCAATTGGCAGTCCGGCCAGGGCGAACCCCTGCAGTCGCTGAACCCGGTGACGCAAGCTGTGGTCTGGCAAGGGCAGGGCGCTGACGCCAGTCAGGTTGACGCTGCCATCAAAGCTGCACGCCAGACCTTCCCGGCCTGGGCGCAACTGAGCCTGGAAGCGCGCATCGATGTACTGGAAAAATTCGCCGAGCAGTTGAAAACCCATGCCGAAGCGCTGGCCCAGTGCATTGGCGAAGAAACCGGCAAGCCGCTGTGGGAATCGGCGACCGAAGTCACCAGCATGATCAACAAGGTGGCGATTTCGGTGCAAAGCTATCGCGAGCGGACGGGGGAAAAAAGCGGCCCGCTGGCCGATGCCACGGCGGTGCTGCGGCACAAGCCGCACGGTGTGGTGGCGGTATTCGGCCCCTACAATTTTCCCGGCCACCTGCCCAATGGTCATATCGTGCCGGCGCTGCTGGCGGGCAATTGCGTGGTGTTCAAGCCCAGCGAGCTGACTCCCAAGGTCGCCGAACTGACCGTCAACTGCTGGATCGCTGCGGGCTTGCCGGCGGGTGTGCTCAACCTGGTGCAGGGCGCGCGCGAGACCGGCGTGGCGCTGGCCGCCAACGCAGGTATCGATGGGCTGTTCTTCACCGGCTCCAGCCGTACCGGCAACCTGCTGCACCAGCAGTTCGCAGGGCGCCCGGACAAGATCCTGGCCCTGGAAATGGGCGGCAACAACCCACTGGTGGTGGATGAGGTCAAGGACCTCGATGCTGCGGTATACACCATCATCCAGTCGGCATTCATTTCCGCTGGCCAGCGCTGCACCTGTGCCCGCCGCCTGCTGGTTCCGCAAGGCGCCTGGGGTGATGCGCTGATCACCCGCCTGGTCGAGGTGTGCAGAACCATCACGGTCGGCGCCTTCGATCAGCAGCCAGCACCGTTCATGGGCTCGGTGATTTCGCTGCAGGCGGCGCGGGCGCTGATCGCAGCCCAGGCCGAACTGGTCGCCAAGGGCGCCGTAAAACTCCTGGAAATGACCCAGCCGCAGGCGAATGCTGCGCTGCTGACCCCCGGCATTGTCGATGTCACCGCCGTGGCTGGGCGCCCGGACGAAGAGTTCTTCGGCCCGCTGCTGCAAGTGGTGCGCTATGTCGATTTCGACGCTGCCATCGATGAAGCCAACAACACTCAGTACGGCCTGGCCGCCGGGTTGCTGTCCGACTCACGTGCGCGCTATCAGTACTTCTGGCTGCGTAGCCGCGCCGGTATCGTCAACTGGAACAAGCAACTGACCGGTGCCGCCAGCAGCGCGCCTTTCGGTGGCGTGGGTGCCAGCGGCAACCACCGTGCCAGTGCCTATTACGCGGCCGACTACTGCGCTTACCCCGTGGCTTCGCTGGAGACCGCCAGCCTTGCCTTGCCGGCGACCCTCACGCCGGGCATCACCCTATAACAACAGGTC
>NZ_JABMCN010000253.1:0-4739 GCF_013179515.1 Pseudomonas sp. CM27 | reverse complement strand
CGGCAACCACCGTGCCAGTGCCTATTACGCGGCCGACTACTGCGCTTACCCCGTGGCTTCGCTGGAGACCGCCAGCCTTGCCTTGCCGGCGACCCTCACGCCGGGCATCACCCTATAACAACAGGTCACGGAGCCTAGCCGATGAAATCCTATGAAGTGAATTTTGATGGCCTGGTGGGGCCTACCCACAACTATGGCGGCCTGTCCTACGGCAACGTGGCTTCGCAAAGCAACAGCCAGCAGGGTTCCAGCCCGCGTGAAGCGGCGCGCCAGGGCCTGGCAAAAATGAAAGCCCTGGCCGACATGGGCTTCAAGCAGGGTGTGCTGGCGCCGCAGGAGCGCCCCGACGTGGCCGCGCTGCGCCGCCTGGGCTTCAGCGGCAGCGATGCCGAGGTGATCCAGCGCGCCGCCATCGATGCCATGCCGCTGCTGGTGGCCAGCTGTTCGGCGTCGAGCATGTGGGTGGCCAACGCCGCCACGGTCAGCCCCAGTGCCGACACCGCCGATGGCCGTGTGCACTTCACCGCCGCCAACCTCAACTGCAAGTACCACCGCAGCATCGAGCACCCGACCACCAGCCGCGTGCTGGGGGCCATGTTCAACAACGAGAAACACTTTGCCCACCACCCGGCGCTGCCTGCCGTGGCACAGTTCGGTGACGAGGGGGCGGCCAACCATACGCGGTTCTGCCGTGGCTATGGTGAGGCTGGCGTCGAGTTTTTCGTCTACGGTCGCAGTGCCTTCGACAGCCGTTATCCGGCGCCGCAGAAGTATCCGGCGCGGCAAACCCTCGAAGCTTCGCAGGCAGTGGCCCGGCTGCATGGGCTGAGCGATGACGGGGTGGTCTACGCTCAACAGAACCCGGCAGTGATCGACCAGGGCGTATTTCACAACGATGTGATTGCTGTGGGTAACGGCGAGGTGCTGTTCTACCACGAGGACGCGTTCCTCGACACCGACGCGGTACTTGGCCAACTGCGAGCTAAACTGGCCAGCAAGGGTGGCAACTTCCAGGCCATCTGCGTGCCGCGGGCGGCGGTGGGGGTAGAGGACGCGGTGCGTTCCTACCTGTTCAACAGCCAGCTGCTCAGCCGTGATGACGGCTCCATGCTGCTGGTGGTGCCGGAAGAATGCCGCAGCAACGAGCGCGTGTGGGCCTACCTGGGCCAGCTGACGCACCAAGGCGGCCCGGTGAAGGAGGTCAAGGTGTTCGACCTCAAGCAAAGCATGCAGAACGGCGGTGGCCCGGCTTGCCTGCGTTTGCGCGTGGCATTGAAAGAAACCGAACTGGCGGCGGTCAACCAAGGCGTTATCATGACCGCCCCGCTGTACGACACCCTGCTGCAATGGGTCGACAAGCATTACCGTGATCGCCTTGTAGAGGCGGACCTGGCCGACCCACAGCTACTGCTGGAGTGCCGTACGGCCCTGGACGAATTGACCCAGATCCTGAAGTTGGGCTCGGTGTATCCGTTCCAACGCCAACCTTGAAGAGAGACTTTGTTATGACCGACGCCCTGCGCCTGATCCTTGAAGATGAAGACGGCACCCAGCTGGAAACCTCCTGCACCCGCTTTGCCGTGGTCTGGCAAGGCAAGGAAGTGTGGATTCAGCAGGATGGCCGTGGCCAGCTGCTGATCGGTGTGGATGTCGATGAGGACGATAGCGAATACGCCAACCTGCTGCTGCGTCCGATGGCCACCAACCTGGTCAGCCTGCAGCTGGAAATGGAACCGGCTGAAGTCGCCGAAGGCGACGATCACGTCCATGGTCCCGACTGCGGCCACCACCACTAAGGAAGCCCCTATGCTCGCCCTTGGCAAATTGCTTGAGCTGACCCTCACCGATCACGAACCGGCCGAGAAGACCCAAGTGACACCCAAGGGCGCGCGTTTGCGCTGGCTGGGGGAGGGCGCGCTCGAAGTGCGTCCCCCCGAAGCCGAGGATTGCGGGCTGGACCTGCTGCTCTCCGCCGGTATTCACGGTAACGAGACGGCGCCGATAGAGCTGCTCGAGCGGCTGCTCCACGGCGTCGCCAACGGCAAGATCAAACCGAAAGCGCGGGTGCTGTTCCTGTTTGGCAACCCCGCAGCGATCCGCAAGGGCGAGCGCTTCATCGAGCAGGACATCAACCGCCTGTTCAATGGCCGCCACGAGCTGTCCAGCGGCTTCGAGGCCCTGCGTGCCGCCGAGCTGGAACAATTCGCCCGGGTGTTCTTCAGCAAGCCGCTGCGCAGCCGCCTGCATTACGACCTGCATACCGCCATTCGCGGTTCGAAGATCGAGCAGTTTGCCCTTTATCCTTATAAAGAGGGCCGCACCCATTCCCGCCGCGAGCTGGCGCGCCTGGCCGCAGCAGGCATGGAGGCCGTGCTGCTGCAGAGCAAGTCCTCCATCACCTTCAGTGCCTTCACCTACGAGCAACTGGATGCCGAAGCATTCACCCTGGAGCTCGGCAAGGCGAGACCGTTCGGGCAGAACGAGCAGGTCAACCTCGACAGGCTGGAGGAGCGGCTGATCCAGATCATCGAAGGCACCGAGCCAGAGGGTGAAAGCTCTCTGGATGGTCTGCAGCTGTTCAGCGTCTCCCGCGAGATCATCAAGCACAGCGACAGCTTTCACCTGCACCTGCCTGCAGACATCGAGAACTTCTCCGAGCTCAGCAAGGGTTACCTGCTGGCCGAAGACCTGGCCGAAACGCGCTGGGTGGTGGAAGAGGAGGGCGCGCGCATCATCTTTCCCAACCCCAAGGTCAGAAATGGCCTGCGGGCGGGCATCCTGATCGTGCCGGATTCGGGCCAGCAGCTGGAGTGAGGCGCCCATCTCAGCCCTGCTATTTCGGATCCCATTACGGATGAAAACCTTTTAATTCACCGCCTGTTCCATTTTCCCTTCCCTTGGGCGGTAATTGGCTTGCCAGTGGCGAAAGGCTGGATTTAGCATCCATTCATGCCATTTTCGTTTGCATGGCCATCAAAGCCGTCCAATCGACACTTTCTATCGCATAAACACACTGCACCGAGATTGCAGGACCGATATAATGCGGCCCTTTGCCGTCGTTTCGTCGACGTGTTTGCCCGACTGGGCCGCCGTTTCCGTGGAAGAACCTATGAAAAGCGCAGAAATCCGTGAAGCCTTCCTTCGCTTCTTCGAAGAGCAGGGACATACCCGAGTCGCCTCCAGTTCGCTGATTCCGAACAACGACCCGACCCTGCTGTTCACCAACGCAGGCATGAACCAGTTCAAGGACTGCTTCCTCGGTGCGGAGAAGCGTGCCTACACCCGGGCCGTCAGCAGCCAGAAGTGCGTGCGCGCCGGTGGCAAGCACAACGACCTGGAAAACGTCGGTTATACCGCGCGTCACCACACCTTCTTCGAAATGCTGGGCAACTTCAGCTTCGGCGACTATTTCAAGCGCGACGCCATCACCTTCGCCTGGACCTTCCTGACCTCGGAACAGTGGCTGAACCTGCCCAAGGAAAAGCTCTGGGTCACCGTCTACGCCACTGACGACGAAGCCTACGACATCTGGACCAAGGAAGTCGGCGTGCCGGCCGAGCGCATGGTGCGCATCGGCGACAACAAGGGCGCCCCGTACGCCTCCGACAACTTCTGGACCATGGGCGACACCGGCCCGTGCGGCCCGTGCACCGAGATTTTCTACGACCACGGCGCCGACATCTGGGGCGGCCCGCCCGGCTCGCCGGAAGAAGACGGTGACCGCTACATCGAGATCTGGAACAACGTCTTCATGCAGTTCAACCGCACTGCCGACGGCGTGCTGCACCCGCTGCCAGCGCCGTCGGTGGATACCGGCATGGGCCTGGAGCGCGTCAGCGCCGTGCTGCAGCACGTGCACTCGAACTACGAGATCGACCTGTTCCAGAACCTGCTGGCTGCCGCGGCCAAGGCCATCGGTTGCAGCAACGAGGGCCAGGCCTCGCTCAAAGTGGTCGCCGACCACATCCGTTCGTGCGGCTTCCTTATCGCCGACGGCGTGCTGCCATCCAACGAAGGCCGTGGCTACGTGCTGCGCCGCATCATCCGTCGCGCTTGCCGTCACGGTAACAAGCTGGGCGCCAAGGGCAGCTTCTTCTACCAGATCGTCGCCGCACTGGCTGCCGAGATGGGCGATGCCTTCCCTGAGCTGAAGAGCCAGCAGGCGCACATCGAGCGCGTGCTCAAGGCGGAAGAAGAGCAGTTTGCCAAGACCCTGGAGCAGGGCCTGCGCATCCTCGAGCAGGACCTGGCCCAGCTGCAAGGCGACGTGGTCCCGGGCGACGTGGTGTTCAAGCTCTATGACACCTACGGTTTCCCGATGGACCTGACCGCCGACATCGCCCGTGAGCGTGAGCTGACCATCGACGAAGCCGGCTTCGAGCGCGAAATGGACGCCCAGCGTGAGCGTGCCCGTTCTGCCAGCGCCTTCGGCATGGACTACAACAGTGTGGTCAAGGTCGACAGCGCCACCGAGTTCCTCGGCTATGACGCCACCGAAGGCCAGGGCAAGATCATCGCCCTGTACAAGGACGGCCAGGCGGTCGACCAGCTGGGTGAGGGCGAGCAGGGCGTGGTGGTGCTTGACCGCACGCCGTTCTACGCCGAATCCGGTGGCCAGGTTGGCGACTCGGGCTTCCTGCAGGCCGGCGCTGCACGGTTTGACGTGCGCGACACCACCAAGACCGGTGGTGCCTTCCTGCACCATGGCGTGGTCGCCAGCGGTGCGCTGCTGATCGGTT
>NZ_JABMCN010000252.1 GCF_013179515.1 Pseudomonas sp. CM27 | reverse complement strand
CCTTGGGATGGATGATGACAGGCAGGTTCTGCCTCACGCTCACCCCGACCTTGGCGATACGCTCACCTGTCAGTTTTTGCTGCTGAATGCCTTCGAATATCACCCGTTTCAAACGCTGGACTTGCAGGGGCGCAGTTGCACGCAACATAAACCTTACCCGCTGCTCCTCGCCCGCCTCGACGCGCCACGCGGGCTGGGAGAGAAACAGCAATGGCTCCAGGTCTTCAGGCAGGTTCTGCAGTGTGACGAGCAACAGCGCGGGGGTGGGGTCTTCATTGCGTACCGTGATCGTTGCCTCGCCATCGGCTTCGTTGACGATAACCACCGAAGTTTCCGGGACCATGCCAGCAGCCTGTGCTGCACTGCCCGACAGCAGCAGGCCGCCCGCACTCAACAGTAAACGGATCAATATGCTCAAACTCGAATCTCTACAAGAAACGTGCTCGCCGCCCTGGAGCAGCGAGCACGTCAAGGCCCCAATGCGCTTATCGTCAACGTTGTAGGCTTGACGTCAGCGCTTGATCACAGATAGGACAGTTCGATGGTCGAAGCGCCATCGATCTTTACGTCATCGGTCACGGTGAGGTTCCTCAACGCAGCAATGTTCATGTCAATCTGCAAATCAGCGGTCAGATTCCGGATGGCCGTGGGTACTGCTGCTCCGACCGCAAAACCATGGAACCTGCCCACTGCACCGTTATAGAGATAGGAATAGTCCGGCGTATAATCGCGCTGCCAGGACGTACCACTGTCAGATGTAATAAGACGCGTCACGGACGTGCTGCCATCGACAACATAGCTGCTGGCATTCGTTCGCAGGAAATAGGCGCCGATTCGCTGGCCATGCTCGTTCATCCCAAGGCCAAATGCGATGATCGTGCCCGCTGCCGAGTCCGCACTGCCCGCTCTGCCATCGACCCCCCGCAAGGCGAACCGGGTAGGGCTTTTACAGTTCACGGAAAGTTGCTGGGGGGGCGATATGAACTGAGTTTGTCGATCTCGATGTAGCTGGTCTACCGAAATATCACCGAAGTCAAATGTTCCGCCGCCACTGAGTGAAGGCGTGCATGCACCAGGTTTGATGACACCGGTGACGACAATATCCGTGGCGCTGGCAAACACGGTCGTGCTGCACATCAGCGCAATGCCCATGGCGATCAACTGCTTGTTACTCATTGTGCTCTTCACCTTACGTTGTGTGTTGGTTGGCCCCTAGGGGCGGGGCACAACCTACACATTCGCGTACGCGGAACAGATTGAGAAATACTTCCCTTGACTCAGGCTTGCCGGCCAAACGAGTCGAAGCCGAACGCTTCACACCAAGGTTTTGCTTTAAACTATTGCGCCTTGCCCGCCTTGCCCGCTTTCGGAGTTTTACCATGACGGCCCCTGCCGAGCTCTCGCCTACCCTTCAACTGGCCTGCGACCTGATCCGTCGCCCCTCGGTCACCCCCCTCGACGCCGACTGCCAGGCGCAGATGATGAACCGTCTGGGCGCCGTCGGGTTCCAGCTGGAGCCCATGCGCTTCGAGGACGTCGACAACTTCTGGGCCACCCACGGTACCCAGGAAGGCCCGGTGCTGTGCTTCGCCGGCCATACCGACGTGGTACCGACCGGCCCGGTGCAGCAGTGGCAGCATGAGCCGTTCGAAGCGCTGATCGACGCCGACGGCATGCTTTGCGGCCGGGGCGCTGCCGACATGAAGGGCAGTCTGGCGTCCATGGTGATCGCCAGCGAGCGCTTCGTGCAGGACTACCCGAACCACCGCGGCAAGGTCGCGTTCCTGATCACCAGCGACGAAGAAGGCCCGGCCCACCACGGCACCAAGGCCGTGATCGAGCGCCTGAAAGCACGCAGCGAGCGCCTGGACTGGTGCATCGTCGGCGAGCCGTCCAGCACCACCCTGCTGGGCGACGTGGTCAAGAACGGCCGTCGCGGCTCACTGGGTGCCAAGCTGACCGTGCGCGGCAAGCAGGGCCACGTGGCCTACCCGCACCTGGCCCGCAACCCGATCCACCTGGCCGCCCCAGCCCTGGCGGAACTGGCGGCCGAGCACTGGGACGAAGGCAACGCGTTCTTCCCGCCTACCAGCTTCCAGATCTCCAACCTCAACTCCGGCACCGGCGCCACCAACGTGGTCCCGGGCGATCTGACCGCGCTGTTCAACTTCCGCTTCTCCACCGAGTCCACCGTCGAAGGCCTGCAGGCGCGGGTTGCGGCAATTCTCGACAAGCATGAACTGGACTGGTCGGTCGACTGGGCACTGTCGGGCCTGCCGTTCCTCACCGAGCCGGGCGAACTGCTGGACGCGGTGTCGGCCAGCATCAAGGGCGTCACCGGGCGCGACACCCAGCCGTCCACCAGCGGCGGTACCTCCGATGGCCGTTTCATCGCCACCATGGGCACCCAGGTGGTCGAGCTGGGGCCGGTCAACGCCACCATCCACCAGGTGGATGAGCGCATCCTCGCCAGCGACCTCGACCTGCTGACCGAAATCTACTACCAGACCCTGGTCCGGTTGCTCGCCTGATGCTTGCCTGCCCTCTTTGCCAGGCGCCCTTGAGCCCGCTCGACAACGGCGTGGTGTGCCCGGCCGGCCACCGCTTCGATCGCGCCCGCCAGGGTTACCTGAACCTGCTGCCCGTGCAGCATAAAAACAGCCGCGACCCGGGTGACAACCAGGCCATGGTCGAGGCTCGCCGCGACTTTCTCGACGCCGGTCACTACGCGCCGGTGGCCCGCCGCCTGGCCGAGCTGGCCAGCGAGCGCCAGCCGGGCGCGTGGCTGGACATCGGCTGCGGCGAGGGCTACTACACCGCCCAGCTGGCCCAGGCCCTGCCTGCTGCTGACGGCTACGCCCTGGACATCTCACGCGAGGCGGTCAAGCGCGCCTGCCGCCGGGCGCCAGCAGTGACCTGGATGGTGGCCAGCATGGCCCGCGTGCCACTGGCCGACGCCAGCTGCCAGTTCATCGCCAGCGTGTTCAGCCCATTGGACTGGGCCGAGGCCAAACGCCTGCTCAGCCCAGGCGGTGGGCTGATGCGGGTTGGCCCGACCAGCGGCCACCTGATGGAACTGCGCGAGGTGCTCTACGATGAAGTACGCCCTTATGCAGACGACAAGCACCTGGCCCTGATCCCCGAAGGTATGGCCCACGCCCACAGCGAAACCCTGGAGTTCCGCCTGAGCCTGGCCTTGCCCAAGGCCCGCGCCGACCTGCTGGCAATGACCCCGCACGGGTGGCGCGCCAGCGCCGAAAAACGGGCCAGGGTGATCGACCAGCCAGAACCGTTCGAAGTCACGGTTTCCATGCGTTATGACTATTTCGTGCGCCAAGACTGAGCACACCGGAGCCCTTATGCGTCAACCTGATATCGAGATTTACCTGAAGGACGCCGACGTCGACCACAAGCAGATTGCCCAGTGGCTGGCCGAGGCAGTCGGCCCGTGCAGCGAATGGCAGCAGAAAGGCCAGACCTTCAAATGCAAGGCCGGTAACATTCCGGTGACTTGGTTACCCAAGGCTGTAGGGAAATGGAACAGCCTGTACCTGGAAAGTGACCAGACGCCGTGGGACGACGACGTCGCCTGCGCCCGTGCCGCGTTCGCCGCACTGGGTGTGGAAGTGCGCTGTGCGCCGGGTGGCTGGGTAGAGGAAGATGGGGAAGAAGACGCCGACCGATGGGTCCGCATCAGCGCCGACGGTGAAGAGGAAATCACCTGGCGTACGTCATGAATCCGGGCCGTTCCTGACTCTGCAGGAGCGGGCTTGTCCGCTCCTGCAGCTTGAAGCCAGAGGCTCAGAGCCCTACTACGTCCTCGGCTTGCAGGCCTTTCTGGCCCTGCACGCAGGCGTACTCCACCCGCTGCCCTTCGACCAGGGTACGATGCCCCTCACCGCGGATCGCCCGATAGTGGACGAACACATCCGCACCACCTTCGCGCTGAATGAAGCCATAACCCTTGGCATCGTTGAACCACTTTACATTCCCAGTCTCACGAGACGACATCTGAACTACTCCGGATTTTTATTGTGAAAATCGCCTTGTTGACACGAGGCCACCGCCCCGTGTCGACGCCGCTTGGGGAAATATCCTGCAAGTGGCAGGCCGAGTATATGACACAGAACAAAATAATTTGATGACGGTCCCGCCGTTCGGCGATTTTTGCTGAACTTGCGCGGATACGGCAGACTAATTGGCTGGATACCCATCTAAAATCACACCCAGGGCACACACCCCATGACCCGTTCCCCCCTGCGCCGCCTGATCTTCGGCGCCTTGCGTCGCCTGTTGTACCTGTGGGTGCGCTCCGAAACCATCAACCAGTCTTCACTCACCCTCAAGCTCGACCGCAGCCGCCCGGTGTTCTACGCCCTGCCTTCGCCGGCCCTCACCGACCTGGCCGTGCTTGACCACGAATGCACCAAGGCGGGGCTGCCACGCCCGGTGCTACCGGTGGCGGTCGGCCCGCTGCAGGAACCGGCCGCGTTCTTTTACCTCACCCCCGACCCGGACTGGCTCGGCCGCCAGGACAAGCGTGGCGCCCCGCCCACCCTCGAGCGCCTGGTCGCGGCCATCAGCCAGCATGCCGAGGAAGATGCGCAGATCATTCCGGTCAGCGTGTTCTGGGGCCAGACACCGGCCAGCGAGTCCAGCCCATGGAAGCTGCTGTTCGCCGACAGCTGGGCAGTGACCGGGCGCCTGCGCCGGCTGTTGACCGTGGTTATTCTGGGGCGCAAGACCCGGGTGCAGTTCTCGGCGCCGATTCACCTGCGCGAACTGGTGCAGCACAACAAGGGCCACGAGCGCACCGTGCGCATGGCCCAGCGCCTGATGCGCGTGCATTTTCGCAACCTCAAGACCGCCGTCATCGGCCCGGACATCTCGCACCGGCGCAATCTGGTCAAAGGCCTGGTCCACGCCCCGCAGGTGCGCCAGGCCATCCTCGACGAAGCGCAGCGCGAAAACCTGCCGCTGGCCAAGGCCGAGGCCCAGGCACTGCGCTACGGCAACGAGATCGCTTCGGACTACACCTACACCGCCATCCGCTTCCTCGAAGTGGTGCTGAGCTGGTTCTGGAACAAGATCTACGACGGCATCAAGGTCAACCACATCGAGCAGGTACAGGGCATCGCCCCCGGCCATGAAGTGGTCTACGTGCCGTGCCACCGCAGCCATATCGACTACCTGCTGCTGTCCTACCTGCTGTTCCGCAATGGCCTCACCCCGCCGCACGTGGCCGCCGGCATCAACCTCAACATGCCGGTGGTGGGCAACCTGCTACGCCGCGGCGGCGCCTTCTTCATGCGCCGCACGTTCAAAGGCAACCCGCTGTACACCGCCGTGTTCAACGAGTACTTGCACACCCTGTTCAGCAAAGGCTTCCCGGTCGAGTATTTCGTCGAAGGCGGCCGCTCGCGTACCGGGCGCATGCTGCAGCCGCGCACCGGGATGCTGGCCATCACCTTGCGCAGCTTCCTGCGCTCGTCACGCACCCCGATCGTGTTCGTACCGGTCTATATCGGCTACGAACGCGTGCTCGAAGGCCGTACCTACCTGGGCGAACTGCGTGGCGCCAGCAAGAAGAAAGAGTCGATCTTCGACATCTTCAAGGTGTTCGGCGCACTCAAGCAGCGCTTTGGCCAGGTTTACGTCAACTTTGGCGAGCCGATCCGCCTGGCCGGTTTCCTCGACCAGCAGCAGCCTGGCTGGCGTGATCAGGACCACGGCCCCCAGTACCGTCCGGCCTGGCTCAACGCGACTACCACGCGCCTGGGTGAAACCGTGGCCCGCCACCTGAATGAGGCCGCTGCGGTCAACCCGGTCAACCTGGTGGCCCTGGCGCTGCTGTCCACCAGCCGCCTGGCGCTGGACGAACGCGCGCTGGTGCGCGTACTCGACCTGTACCTGGCCCTGCTGCGCCAGGTGCCCTACTCGCCACATACGACCCTGCCAGACGGCGACGGCCAGGCGCTGATCGAACACGTGCGCGGGATGAACCTGGTTTCCGAACAGAAAGACGCCCTGGGCCGCATCCTTTACCTGGATGAAGGCAACGCGGTGCTGATGACCTACTATCGCAACAACGTGCTGCACATCTTCGCCCTGCCGGCACTGCTGGCCAGTTTCTTCCTCAGCAGCTCGCGCATGAGCCGCGAACTGCTGGGCCAGTACGTGCACGCCCTGTACCCGTACCTGCAGACCGAGCTGTTCCTGCGCTGGGCACCGGAGCAGCTGGACGAAGTGATTGACCAGTGGCTGGCCGCACTGGTCGACCAGGGCTTGCTGCGCCAGGACAACGACGTGTACATACGCCCGGCGCCCAGCTCGCGGCCGTTCGTGCTGCTGACGCTGCTGGCCCGCACCATCACCCAGACCCTGCAGCGCTTCTACATGGTCACCTCCCTGCTGCTCAACAGCGGCCAGAGCACCCTCAGCGCCGAGGAACTGGAGGACCTGTGCGTGATGATGGCCCAGCGCCTGTCGATTCTGCACGGCCTGAACGCCCCGGAGTTCTTCGACAAGACGTTGTTCCGCCATTTCATCCAGACCCTCATCCAGCAAGGCGTGCTGCACGCCGACGCGCAGGGCAAACTGGGGTTTCACGACAAGCTCGGCGACTTGGCCGAAGGCGTGGCCAAGCGTGTGCTGTCGGCCGAGTTGCGCCTGTCGATCCGCCAGGTGGCGCTGCATCGGGACGAGCCAGTGGATGTAGTCCAAGGGTAGGTTTTCAGCCTGCCGCCAGGCCTTGAGAGGGGACAGGATCGACGTGCTGTTTCCCTTCTCAAGGAGTAACACCATGACCCAGCTAAAGTCGTTCAACGTCGAGATCGTCTCCTCCAGCGATAACCGCCTGCCACCCTCCGGCCAGGTCCAACTGAGCCTGCTTGATGTTTCCCTGGCGGATGCCCCGGCCGTCAGCCAGGCCGAGCTGCGCCTGCGATGTGGGGGTGTGATGCCGATCAATCTGCAACTGGCCTTCGACAGCAGCCTGATCGACCCTCGCCGGACCTACGCGTTGTCCGTGCGCATCGAGAAGGACGGCAAATTGCATTTCATCAACACCAGCCGTCACCCGATAGATCCGTACAGGGTGTTCGGCACCCAACGCGTCGTGGTCGACAGCGTCGCAGGCGCGCTCGAAGGCATGCATGGCGGCAATTTGTTCAAGGACCAATGACATGGAAATCACCGGTAACCTTGCCACCCCTTATATCCCGGATCTGCCCGAAGGTTTGCCACGACTTTCGGTCAGGGTGACCGCCTTTATAGACGGACACGAACAGTTCCTTGCCACCTGCAGCGCCCAGGCCAGCGGGTCGCCCATGCCGTTTCGCGTCCACCTCGACCCGCTGAGCCTGGACGGCCTGGAACAGGTCACCCTTGAAGCCCTGTGTACCATCGGGCTCGGCGCAGAAGCCGTGGTCGCGCGCGCCACACAAACCCTGGCCATCGCCGATGTCCTGCAGGGCATGCCGCTGGAGCTGAACCTGGATGCAGTCGATGCTGCTGCGCAGGCGTCGCAAAAGTACCCTGTCGAACCTCTCGTGTTCGGCTTGAGCGGGCAGATAGTCGTCCCGCCGGAACTGCGCGTGGAGGCGGCCTACCTGGATGCCCACCTGCTTCTGATTCAAGAGGACGGTTACAGCAATCGCTACGCCAGCAACCTCGCCGAGCATTCGCTGTACCTGAGAAACGGTGGCGCGCCTTTCTCGATGTTCCTCGATGCGGCCTCGGTGCCAGAAGGCCGACAAGCCAAACTGCACCTGGGTTTGTATGACCTCGAACGCACAGTGCTGCTGGCTGGCAACGTCGTTAAAAACCTGGACCTTTCCAGCCCGCCTGACCTCTCCAATATCGTATTGCGCAAGCCGCGGCGCTGATTGATCAGGGAAAATCCGCTAAAGTCCCGGGGTTGGTTACGAGCCAGCCCCAAGGACACCGGAGATTCCATGAAAAAGCTCTTTATGCTGTGTTGCGCATCCCTGCTCGCAGCCTGTTCCAGCCACACCCCGTCCAACCAGGCCAGCCTGGATGGCGAAGTCTTCTACGTGCAACGCATCGCCCTGCCCCCCGCCGCCACCTTGAGCGTAGAACTGCAGGACGTTTCCCTGATGGACGCCCCCGCAGTTACCCTGGCGCGCCAGGCCGGTCCGGTCAAAGGCAACGTACCGCTGCCGTTTCACCTCACCTACGACCCGGCCCAGGTCAAACCCGGCCACCGCTACGCGGTGAGCGCGCGCATCGAGCTCGATGGCAAGCTGCTGTTCATCAACACCGAACACCACGGCGTGATGCTCGATGGCAATGACCCGCAGCCTGTGCGCATCAAGGTCGACCAGGTTCGTTGATACCCGTATTCACCTGTTTACAAGGAACGCTTCATGATCCGCACTTCCCTGCGCTTCACCACCCTGTGCGCCGGCTTGCTGCTGTCGGCCAGTGCCCTGGCCCTGTCGCTGGGCGACCTGACCCAGAAGGACGCCAGCGGCGGCCTTAAAGATGCCCTGACCCAAGGCGCGCAGCTGGCCGTCAAGCAGCTGAGCACGCCGGGTGGTTTCAGCAACAACCCGGATGTGCGCATCGAGCTGCCGGGCAACCTGGGCAAAGCGGCCAAGGCCATGAAGATGTTTGGCAAGGGCGACCAGGTCGAAGCCCTGGAAACCAGCATGAACAAGGCCGCTGAAGCAGCAGTGCCGCAGGCCCAGGCGATTCTGGTAGATGC
>NZ_JABMCN010000251.1 GCF_013179515.1 Pseudomonas sp. CM27 | reverse complement strand
GCAGATTAGCGCCGGTCTAGGGGGCTGATGTCGCCAATCCCGATTCAAGAGCTTCAAGTATCAGTTATCGCCGCTGTCGGGCTGCTGGCCTGCGCAGGGATTGCCCGCAAGCCCGGAGATTCTCGTACCGTTCGACGTGCTATGGCATCTCCCAGCCGGGTGTCAACTACCCTTAGCTTAGGGATACGTCCGAGGCCATCTTTCAGGATGTTTAGCCCACGTGGAGTCACCCGCTTCTGCTTGTAGGCCAGAGGGCGTTACCAGCAATCAGCAAGCAGCAACCCACCTCCCCCCAACACTTCATACGAGAGGATAAGCCATGGCAGATGATTCCAGCTCAAACAAACCTAGCGGTACGGCTAATCTGGTGACCCATTACACCCAGTACAGCGATCTTGAGAAAGAGTATGACCCTGATGTCGCAGCAGGTCTGATGAAGAAGGCTTTGGAGCGTCAGGGGCTGCAGCAGAGCGGGGAGGGGGTTAAAGCGTGGGCGGCGATCAACAACGCGATCGTTACTAAGCCGGTAGACCTCGCTCAGGAGGTTGCTCAGGGTAGCGCTAAGGCTGATGCCGTGGTGCAAGGCCTTTTCAGTTCTGAGCCGGCGGCTGTAGATGCGTCAGCGGGTAATCAGTCTGTTGATCGTTCGGGTGACTTAAATTATCCGTTCGACCAGATTTCCAGCGAAGAGATGGACAGCGACGATTACGATTTTGAAAATTGCGATGCAGAGGCCGATGAAGAGGCTCAAGAAGACCCTCGACCTTCTCTAAGTGAAATTTATAACATGGACAGTGAGGAAGATGCACAAGACGAGGCGTATGACGACATGCTCAAGCTCATCGAAAAGCCATAGCGCCATAGTATCTGGAGGCTCCTTCTTGGTGTTACATGTAGTGGAAGTGGATCATTGTCCAGTCTTGCAGGTGCATTGCAATCCACTGGTTGGGGCTCATCAATATGAGCCCCAACCAGCCTCCCTCACTTCGAGGCGGAAAGAAATACATTACTTATAAAGAATTTTGAAATCAAATCCCTGATGACCTCACGATTCTCAAACGCCTGCACAAGTGTGTACCCGGCCTTCATTACCTGATCAATCGCCTGGTACTCCACATGCTTGATGAAGGTATTGGTGCTTTGCTTGTCAAGGCGAAGCTCCGGAAGTGGTTTCCCAGGGTTCTCGTACACGAGTCCCTGCATAATGCCGCAAATGCTATTGCCAAATCCCTGGGCGTAGACGTGCGATGTGGTTTTCAGGTGTCTCGCTAGCAGTTGGCTGAAGTACGTTAAGTCAGCCTCGCCAAGTAGGGCGCGGAGACGCCCAAAATCGACACAGATGCCAATGCCGTGATCCTGGCATTCAAATACTGACTGGTATTCTTCAACCTTCCGCTTGGAGGGGGATAGCGCCAAGTACTCCTGCTTGCATCGTGCTATCGGTGAATCAATGATCTGATCGGTAGCTTTACTCGCTTCGTCAACGGATGAAAAAAGAGCCTCAGCGATCGGGCGCACAATATACCTGGCATCGTCGTCATTCATAGCCATCTCGATGCTCAGGAATCCCCGGAAAGCCCTCAGCTGTGTCAGGTCAGTCCTTGCTGTGCTTCGCTTTTTAGTGATCACCAAGAAAGCGTTGAAGATATACAGGCTATCCGATGCATCCACTTGCAATCGACAGGCATAAAAAGGCTGCTTTACGGCCTTCTCATTCAGCGCGCTCATGCCATGAGGAATACCCGCGTCATGAAGCTTGATTTGCGTGAGGGTGATCATTCTGGTTGATTCCTCGTGCTCAGGTAAGGTGAGTTAGATGCCGGTGAGTGACTTCAGGTTAGCAAAGCTTTTTTAACGCGCTAGACTCACGAAATTTTAGCGGTTGGGACGGTTCAATATATAAGTAAATCGATGAATTTAACTTGGTGGCCGAAGGTTGGCTAAGCAGGTGAAGGAGGTGTTTGAATGGGATTGCCGCAAGGCGAGTCGTGCCTAGGAGTAGGAGGCGACGTCAGTGCACTGGGCTCACGGCGAGGACGATATAGTGCATGCGCTGGCACAGCGCGGAGCACGCTGCGCTCGAAGCTATGAAAGCTGCTGCTATGGAGTAATGGTTACATCGGCGTAGTCACGAAATAGTCTTCAGTTGTTCTGTATGGAGATGTACAGTCCAATTCTAAGAAATCAAGGTTAGGCCAGTAGTTCTCTAATTCAGAATAGTCAAGTGCTTGTGACAGTTCACGTTCTGTCGGGTCTAGATAGCTCCACACAAGCGTCATTCTTGCATCCCATTTCTTAGCTCTCAGTAGCTCTTCGCTATGACATCTGCTGAAGCCAAGATGTAACATGTCTCCGACAAAATCGGCTTTCGAGGCATATCGATTGCTTGGGTATGAGTACGCAACAAAGTCTGCCAGTCGGTAGGCTAATCCAATGCGCTGGAAAACTGATTTGTCGGTTGATTCAATTTTGCTCGTCGTATGCTTCACGACGTATCTTGCAGAGTTGTGGGCGTCAACCGAGATGGATAGGGAAAGGGTGCTCATAAGATTTACCAGTAATTCTTTGTTATTATGAGTTAATGATGGCACGCCCTGATAGTTGTGGCAATACTCCAAGCCATTGACGCCTCGAGCCTTTGAGGTATATCGAGTGATTTTTGCAATAGGAGCGGTCTCGTGGAAGGCGCGAGAAGCCACTCCCAATTATGTTGGCCTGAACAATGCGTATAGAAGCTTGCGCTACCAGTCGCAATCAGCCCTGGCCATTACACCGCATCGACAGGCGTACCAATGTCATGTTGAATGCGCAAGCAAACCTTCCCAGCGATCATATCTATACAGCGTACCAAAGTGGTGATGGCCTTGGCGTCGAAACTACGGTGTTCCGGATCTTCCATACGGATCGCATAGATCTCAGTCATATTGAAGTCTTGATGAATGACTTCTGACGTGAACGTATAGACGGTGTCATAGAAGCTCCGCCCGAGCGGGGACATCTGCGCCTTGTTGCTGACATTACTCAAGAAGTCATAGCAGTATCTCATGCTCTCAGCCCAAACCTTGTTTCGCTTGGCATTATCAGAGCGCGAAGCCATCGTTAAGGCGGCTTCAAAGCCTTTGCGATGTACCGTTGAGTGGGTTTGCAGCCAGAAGCCTACCTGCTCTGGGGCCAACCAATCGACGTAGAAATCCAACGAGATTTCGTAGATAGAACGAAGCAATGCAGTTGCTTGATAGTAGAAGCTATTTTTGATGAGCAGCCTGATGGCTTGAATGTTTTCATTCAGGCGATAAAGGACGGAAAATAATGTCTGATGGTAATGGATGCCACTGCTGTAGTTTCCGTGAAATTTTTTCAGTCGCTCGATCAGGGCTTCGATGTTTCGTTGGATGTGTTCGAGCTTTGAATCATTATCGGGGAATGCCTTTCTACCAAGGATCGAGTAATAATCGCTTCTCTCCGGCTGTGGCAGTATTGAGCAGATGAAGCCGCCCAGATCCTCTTCGTGATAGTACTGGTGCCTGACTTGGAATGCGCTTTCTTCAAGCTCAGCTGACGTCTCCAGGATCACGACGGGTACGCTCTCAATCCCGAGTTCCTTGTAAGCCAGGTAAACATGGTTGTCGTCTGGCGCAATGAATTTTACGTCCGAGCCTGAGTTGATGTTTTTGTAGATGTAGAGTCCTGGTCGGTGTCCTGATCTGATCATGTCCTTTGCGTAGTCAATCATGTCCTTGCGGATAGGATCTTCAACGAAGTCGAATCGCCCATTATTTCTCTGATAAAAACCGTTTAGGATTCTGTCCAGCGGTAGGCGGGTGAGCAGAGCTTGCTTCTTCCCATTGCTGTATGTCAGATATTTTTTTAGGAAAATTTCATCTACGACCAAGTCATCGCGACATCGAATTTTAGCGATGGGGATTTCTGTGGTGATAGGTCGGCGTACGAGTTTTCTTGATTCGGTTTTGATCATTATTTGCTTCCTTTCGGTGTCTATCGGTAGCCGGTATGACAGAGGAGCGCCTAGGCGCCTAGTGAACCAACTACTCAGATCCTATCTGTTATGAGTGTCGAAAGGACTGCACGATAGGTTGAGCAGGAAGGCAGCCCCTGAAACTACCCCCGAATCGAACACCATTGTCCAAGGGGGTTATCCTTCTCAGGGGATACCTTTTTGGATTACCCCCTCATGCGCCGTAAAAGCTCGTCGAGCCTTCGGAACTGATCGTTATCTCTGAGCTCAGGGGCTGACTGCTCGATATCTTCCAGGCATTTTCGGAGGTCTTTGGGAAAGATCTGATGCTCCCCGGTCACAGCCGCAAGAAGTCTCAACGAATCTGCTGGGTAGTGCCTGCAAAGGCCAGAGTTCTCCATCTTCTGCATCACGGAATAGGTGAAGTCGAGTGGCATCAACCAGTCGGAGACGGCGTTGAGGGCTACAGGGAATTGTTTCCCGGCAGCCACGGCTAGCTGGGCAAGGGAGTCTGCGATTCTCTCTGTTATCAGCCCACGATTTTTTGGCCATATGCGCTTCCAGAACGGATGAACACGGTGTAGCCAGTTTTCCTCACGTTGATCTGCCGCTCCTTCAAGCGATTGCGAGAGCGCCTGTGCCGATTCCTCAAGCCCGTCGACAGGTAGTGCTGCGAAGGCCCTACGAAGTTCTTGGTTTGAGTAACCCTCGGTGGGGCCTAGTGCAACATAGGTCAATAAAGCGGCAAATTGCTGCTTGTGCTCACCCAGTTCGTCATAGTGATGGGCCGTCTGCAGAAATTCATTTTTGATGGCCGCTTGCAGCGGTTGATACAGCCGGGCCGACCATAGAAACCCTTCCCAGATACCCTTTGCTTCCAACGCATCTCGATCCCAGTTCAACAGAGGGAGGAGGCGGCGCTCTGCCCAATCCTTGTCTACCCGGTAGAGTGAGATCAGGTGCGATCCTAGAATCACTCGACCATGGCGGTTGCGTTGGATACTCGTGTCCGTCAGCTCAGTGAAAAAGTCCGACAATGCTGGGGGTAAGCGTTGGTTATCACTAGGGGACTGCTGATACCAGTGATTGATCAGCGTCTGAGTGACCATACCGACGGGGTGGTTGATGGCTTGATTGACGGGGGGAACCGTAGAGTAATCGTCTTCTGAATCATCATCTGACACACATGGCACGTCCATGAGTCGTCGGCATAGCGCGTACAACTGATGCTCATCCTTGATGATGGTCTTGTCAGAAACCACTTCCAACCAATTGGAAACGCTATGAGCGATGTCGGCCAATTTATCATCAGAGAGGGCTAACAATACGGGTACTGCCCGCGTCCAGAAGCGAGCATGGAATCGTCTATCCCACCAAGCCCGGAGTGCTTCCCGCCAGCGCTCGACAGGCCATTCTCCCTGTGAGGTAAATTCAGAGAGCGCGAACAGGGCATTCAGGGGGTGAGTACTACATGTTTCGCTCCATGTGTCCCGGCTGAGCCCATAGGACTCCTTGGGCGGTAACTTGAGCCATTCGATCAACTCGGCCTTTTTGTTAGGCGCGACGTTGACCTCGATGCTGTTTTCAAAGTCGGGATCACCTGTACCACTCATCCAGTGGGAGAATTCATCACGCTCATTTTCCGATACCCGCCAGCGTGGGTTGGCTACGGAAAGCTGCTCCAGTCGTTTGCGCGCGGTGGCATTTAGTTTGAATCCAGACCTTTGGAGCTTGGCCAGGCGTAGCCAGATTGAGTGAGCAGTCGAGTCCTGAATGCGCTCTGGCTCTAAATCGGGGCGGAACATTTCACGTGGAGGGCCTTCGAGGATCGCCCGCTGAAGCTGCGCCCCGGCTGACCTGGATAGTTTGCTGCCCTGAAGCACTATCAGGCGCAATACCTCCCGCTGGGTTTCAAGCGACCATATCCACCAGCCATCTTCACTGGTGAGCCACGCCGCCCATAGATTCTGGTCGACGCTACCTTCCTGGCAGGCTGCAAAAAGTGCTAACCGCTTGAACGTTGCATAGGGCATTTCGAACCACCGCTCCGCGATTTGGCTCGCATGTCTCGGATTTTCTAATCGCAACGCAAGCCATGCATCGCGTAGTAGTTCGATAAGCGTGACCCAGTCCCGGTTTCCTCGGTTTTGTGGGTGCTGTGAAACGGAAGGCAGGTACCAGTAAGACCTGTCTGAGCGATTGGTTGCATCTCCAAGGATGTTTGCAAGATCCAATGCCTCTAGCAGGAGGCGCTCGAAATCATCGATAAGCCCCGGTAGAAATCCGTTCATCTGGCAAGTCATCAAGTCTTGCAGCGTTGAGCGGACGTGGCTCGAGGCCAACACAAGCTCCCAATTCAAGCGGTCTTTAAGGCGTATTGCCCCGTCCTTGTCACTGGCATCATCTCCCCAATGCATCGAGCCCCTGATCAGTAATTTGGGTGCAAGTAATGCGCGAAGCTCGAGTCGATGAAGTACTGACATGCCTTCTTTTCTGACGCGACTCAGCCAGCTGTTAAGGCGAGTGGGTTGCCAAAGCGACTTGACTCGACCGCTGAGCACTATGCGCCATAGCAGCTCCATCTGGGGTGTAGGAATAGCATTGGGAGCGTTCGTTGAAATTTCCTTAAGCTCCAAGCTCCCCCCATCTCGGTGGAGCGACGTCAAACGGTCTAGTTGATTCTCGATCAACGTTCCCAAGTGGCTGTGCAGGACGCCTCCTTGTGACACTACCCACAGCAACAATTGCGGATCATTCAAGTGCCTGACTAACCACCGTGATAGATGGAGCATGACCTCATCCATGGCGACATTGCTTACATCGCCAGATGCAAGCCGCATTCTTGGAGCCAGCCCATGAGGAGTCGGTCGATTGACCAGACTGAATCGCAGATCTCTATCCACATCCTGTGATGCTAGGATGCCAAAGCGATTTAGGTCACAGTGTCGGAAGCGTTCCTCTGCGAACGCATGTGTTAGCCATTCGAGAGAAGGGGCTGGATTGTAATCTGCGAAATGTCGGGCCGGATCGCCAGTCTTATCCGCGAGTGCCCAGAGCATTCGCCCTACAAAGTCATCTTCCTTGGTGCTGGACGAAGGGCGTGCAAGCGCATGCAGCGAGACCATCCGCGTCTTTCCGATGATTCCGTCCCGGTAGGTCTCACTCCACTCGTGGAGCGTGTTATGCATGAGCGAATGGTCGTGGCTGCCCGGTACCACTTTGTAGAGGATGGGTATTACCCCCTTGGCTTTCCACTCATTGGTCTTGAGCTCTTCTTGGCCAGGCGCGCAATCGCCGAAGGCCCACGCCTGGGGTGTGCTTTCTCCCTGCATCCGGTCAGCCGCGATTGCGTCCATCATGTAGCGGAGCACCGGGTCATTGATGCTGTACCCTACGAAACAGACGACATAGTTGCGGAAGAGCTCACTCACGAATCGTGCTGCCCATCGCTCGGTTAGGTACGCAAGACCAAAGTCGCCACTGGTGATAACCAAGCGATTCAACGCATCATCATCAGGCTCGATCGGCAGCACACCATGTAAGGCTACCAATCCATTCCACCGGCTTTTTTTGGGGATCGGTAGCATGGGCGCGGTGTAGGTCTGCAGCTTTTGCTTGGAGCGCTTAGCCGCTGCGTCAAATATCCTGTCAAAGTTCGTGGTGACGAGCCGAAGTGTGTCCTGCCTTGTGCGTGCAAGCCTGAGCAGTGCTTTGTGTGTAGCCGTGGCGCTTTTGGGTTTGAGGTCAGGTTGCAATGCCTCAGCTAACGCGAGCCTCATTTTCCCCTGGTGGCCGTACATCCCACGTTGGCCGGGCATCCTCCGCTCGAGAAGGTCGAGTGTTGCGTCGTATTTCTGGCTATCGAACGCTTGCTGCTCGATCTCGTCTTTCTCTGTTCCCAACAGGTCGTAGATTTTCTCAACCAAGCCTTCGAAACCTGGTAGACCCGCAGGGTACGAAATTCCAGCTCCGCAGAAGAACACCACTTTCTCTTCTTCATGTGCCTGCAAAAGCTCTTCGGGGACGTCTGGCCCATCTGCTACAAACTGCATGCTGCTCCTCCTAGAGCACGAAGGCTGAGCACGCTCAGCGAAATCTGATTTGGGGTTTCTGATGACTGCACCAGGTCTCGGCGCGAAGCGATGCCACAACGCCCACCTGTGATTCAGTGCTGAGCTGTGCTCGGCTCTGATGGGCTGGCCAGGGAGGGGAGATTTTGACAGCGTATTTAAGGCTGCGCATCAGACTTGATGTCTAGTTGCCATCCCGCGGTAAGGATTTACTGCCAGTGTTTTGCCGCAGTCGACTTAGCAATCCCTAGAAGCCGAGAAATCTCAGCCTTGGTGTGCCCAAGACCCTTCAGTCGCTGAACCTCGTCACGCAGTTTCCTGGCTTCAATGATCTGCGGATGCGTGATGGGCTGATCTTCGATGGGAAGCGGCTGATCGAGGCTTGCAACAGCTTCCAGCTCCCGGCGAACCCTCTCGAGCAACTGTGCTGGAGGGATTTGCTCGCTCGCTCCACAAGTGATCGCCACCAGGGTGATGGGGTGTAGTCCAAGCTGAGCGGCAATTTCCTCCAGCCGATCCAAGGTCGGGCTGGACTGGCCTTGCTCTAGCCTGCTGACGTGGGACTGGGACACACCAGAATCAAAATCCGCCTGGAGAACGGAGCCTTGGCGACGAAGAAATCGGAGAGCGGAAGCGAAAGCTTTCCTATGCATGACTGGCCGGCACCTGGAAATCCAACTGTATGCCGTGTTTGCGTG
>NZ_JABMCN010000250.1:2880-8886 GCF_013179515.1 Pseudomonas sp. CM27 | reverse complement strand
CCGGGTAGGCACGAAAGGAATCAGGCAGATCAGGGCCACTGCAATGCAGGCCATGACCAGGTAGAGGTCGGCGGAGGTCAACACCAGCGCCTGGTCGTGGATACGCTTGGCCAGGCCTGCGCTGTTGTCATCGACCAGCGGGGCGTTGCCCAGGCTGTCCACCAGGTGGTTGGAATGGAAGTGCCGGCGCAGCGTACCAACGGCGTCCAGCAGGCCACCGGCGACCACTGCAGCCAGGCCTTTGACGGTGTTGAACCAGCTGGAGGCGAACGGGCCTTCCTGCGGGGTCATCCCGTTGGTGGACAGCATCAGCAGCGGCAGTACCGCCATCGGCTGGCCGAACACCTGCAGCAGGTAGAACGGATAGAAGTCGCCACGGATCCACTGCGACGTCAGCAGGCTGCTGCCGACACAGGACACCGCCAGCATCGCCAGGCCGATGCCCAGCACCCAGCGGCAGTCCACCGCGCGGATATTGCACAGGGCGGCGGTCAGCGGCAGGGCGATCAGCTGCGGCATGGCCACCAGCATCATCAACGGGCTGGTCTGCACCGGCCGGTAGCCCTGGATCTGCGCCAGGTAGGCCGACGGGATGCTACCTACACCAGACAACACGATCAGCACGCCGGCCAGGGTCACCAGGGCAAAACTGAGGTTGCGTCGCGAGAGCATGCGTAACTGGAAAAACGGCAGCGGCTCGGACCACTCGTTGTACATGAACAGCACCAGCAACAGCAGGCCGCCACCCAGCAGCCAGCAGATCAGTGGCGAATCGAACCAGCCCCAGCGGTCGCCTAGCGACAGGCCCAGCACGATGCAGCTGATGGCGGGCAGGCCGAGCAGCACGCCGCGCCAATCGAACTGCTTGAAACGTTCCAGGCGCAGCGGGTCCTGCGGCAGGCCCCAGCCCACGCAGAACATGGCCAGCGCCGACGGCACGATGATCTGCCAGAACGCCCACTGCCAACCGACGTACTCGGTCCAGAGGCCAGCCAGTGGCGTGCCGAGGTTAGGGCCGAAAGTGGCGGTAAGGGCATAGCAGGCCAGGCCGTACACCTTGATACCCGGCGGCAAGAAGCGCAGGGCCACGCTCATCAGCATCGGCGGCAAGGCGCCAGAGGCAAAACCTTGCAGCACGCGCAGCAGCATCAGGCTGTGCAGGTTGGGGGCGAACGGTTGCAGCAGACCCAGCACGGCGAACACGCCGATGGCGCTCATGGTGAAGCGCCGTAGCGAGAAGGTAGTGGCCAGCCACGGCGCGAAAGCCATGGCCGAGACCGAGGCGGCGCTGTACACCGCCAGCAGCCAGGCGCCTTCGTCGGCACCAATGCCCATGGCGCCGCGAATATCGGCCAGGGAAATCTTCGTCACCGACTCATTGAGGCCCGCGCACAGCACGGCTAGCAGTACACCGAACAGCCCAACCACGACCTGCAGGCCGAACGCCGTCTGCGCAGGCGCGGCCGGCGCGGGGGCGGCAGCGCCAATCGCGGCAGAGGGGGCGGACAGGGAACTCATGGACAGACATCTCCAGCAACAAAATCACGACTGGAGCAAGTCTAAGAACGTCGAATGCTGACGAAAACTGAATTCTCGGTAGGTTTATGTTGCGTCAAACGCAATCGGGACATCATAGCGGGCATGAAAGGCCCTGATCATGGGTCCATGCTACCGCACGCCTTCAGCGTCTGGCGCAGCCACCGATGCGCCGGATCGTTGTCGAATCGCGGGTGCCACGCCTGTTTCACATTAACCTTTTCCAGCGGCACGGGTATTTCGAAAGAGCGCAATGGCAGCTTCAGGCGGTTCACGCTGTTGAGGATATTGGCAGGTATCGGCAGGATCAGGTCGGAGTCCGGCAGCGAGAACATCGCCGAGTGGAAACTGGTGGTGATCAGCGCCACCCGCCGCTCCACCTTGTGGCTGGCCAGCGCCACATCGATCGGCCCATTGGCCCGACCGCGCCGTGACACACTGATCTGCGGATACGCGGCAAAGCGCTGCGGTGTGATCGGCGCCTCGAAAATAGGGTGCCCCTCGCGCGCCAAGCCGACGAAATAGGTATTGAACAAACTCTGCACCTTCATCTCCGGGCCCAGTTCAATGGCCGAGCTGATGATCAGGTCGATGTGACCGTTGCGCAGTACCGCGTCATCGTCGCCACTGCCTTCCGGCACAAAGCGCAACACCGTGCGCGGCGCCTGGGCCAGCATCATGCGCAGCAACTGGGCGCCGTACAGGGCGATGAACAGGTCGTTGGTGCGAATGTTGAAGGCCCGGTCCAGGTTTGCCAGGTCGACCGCGTCGCGGCTGCGGAACACCTGCCCGGCTTGCTCCACCAGCCCATGCACCTGCTCGCGCAGGGCCAGCGCCCGTGGGGTCGGCACCAGGCCACGGCCGGCACGTACCAGGATCGGGTCGCCCAGGGCATCGCGGATCCGTCCCAAGGTCCGGCTCATCGCCGCCGGGCTCAGGTTCATGCGCTGCGCCGCGCCGACCACACTGCCTTCGTCGAGCAGGGCATCGAGGGCGACGAGCAGGTTCATGTCCGGGAGTTGCATGGCGGTTATCCGTTACTGCGCTGGGAAGGGCGATGGTAGCAGGTTGCAGGATTGCACCAGACGCAATGCGCCCGTGCGCCGTGGGGCATTTATCCCGTAAGTCGATCTGGCCAAGAATGACCTTTGGCAGGTTCGGCCCTTTCGCGGGTAAACCCGCTCCCACAGGTACACCACAATATTTGAAAGCTGTGTGGTCTTTGTGGGAGCGGGTTTACCCGCGAAAGGGCCCGAACAGGCAATCACTCCGCCAGCCTTTACAAGGATCCCCAATGCCCAACCCCGTCCTGATCGCCATCGACGCCTCCCCCGCCGCCACTGCCCTGCTCGCCCTGGCCCGTCGCTACTGCCGCCCAGGCGAGCACGAACTGCACGTGCTGCTGGCCATCGATTCCACCTTCGCCGTGCACGACAGACCCGCGCCCTACACCGCCGAGGAGCTGGAGGAATACCCCGCTGCCTGCGAGGAACAGCAACACGCCGACCACGCCGTGGCCGAGGCAGTACGCGAATTGCAACAGGCCGGTTTCGCCAGCCAGGGCTGCATGGTGGCCGGGCAGCCGGTCGACGCCATCATCGCCAAGGCACAGGAGCTGAACTGCGAGCTGGTCATCATGGGTCACCGGCACCTGTCGCGGCTGGGGCGGCTGCTCGATCCGTCGATCAGCGCAAAGGTGATCGACCGCATTGAAATGCCGGTTTTGGTAGGGCCCGCCTGACCGGCCATCACCCGGAAACGCAATTGCATTGACCAGGTAATGCAATCGCATTACCTTGGAGTACTGCTGCAACACAAAGGACAGTGCCCATGGCTACCACCTTCGAAGTCGAGTCCACGCTGACTGATCGCTACCAAACCACCGTTCCCGAAACCGTACGGCGCGCCCTGGGTTTGAAAAAGCGTGACAAGATCCATTACTCGATTCGCCCTGACGGTGGGGTGATACTCACCCGCGCAGAGGCAACCGAGGACGATCCGGTGCTGGGCCAGTTCCTGGATTTCCTGGCGCACGACATCGCTACCAATCCTCAACGGCTGCAGGTTGTCGATGCAGGCCTCATCGCTCGTCTCGACAAGCTTGTCGGCGACGCGGAGGTCGACCTTGATCAACCTCTGTCGGCGGATGATGAATGAGTGATGCGAACAGGAAGCCATTTGTTATTCATGGATGGACTGTATTTGCCCACCCATTGTTCCTGGCCAAGCTGGACGGGCTGAGCGCCCAGGTTCAGGCTCAGATGCAGAAAGACCCAGCTGGTTACGCCAAGAAGAATGCTTATAAGCGGCTGGCGGCAATCAAACGCTTGGCATTCGATGTGATCCCCCAGGACCCGACCAAAGTTGAGTACAGGCAGGGCGCAACGTTGGGCGGTGACCACAAGCACTGGTTCAGAGCGAAGTTCTTCCAGCAATACCGCTTGTTCTTTCGCTATCACACCGCCAGTCGGATCATCGTGCTGTCTTGGGTCAATGATGAATCGAGCAAGCGGGCCTACGACAGCAGCGATGACGCTTACAAAGTCTTTCAGAAGATGCTGCTAACTGGCCATCCACCAGATGACTGGGATAAATTGCTGCGAGAGTGCGGGTCTGTGCATGTCAGGCCCGAATAGCAGAATTCACCCCTCGCTCGGTTTCACCACCACCGTACACGTCGTCCCCGCCGCCAGCAAAAAACCTTCCGGCACTTCATCGATGTGGATACGCACCGGCACCCGCTGCGCCAACCGCACCCAGTTGAACGTCGGGTTGACGTCGGCAATCAGCTCGCGGCTCTGGGGGTTGTCGCGGTCGTAGATGCCACGGGCGATGCTCTCCACATGCCCCTTGATGCGCTCGCCGCTCATCATCTGCAATTCGGCCGGGTCACCCACCTTCACGTGCGGCAGCTTGGTCTCCTCGAAGAAGCCGTACACCCAGAACGAGTTTTCATCGACCACCGCCATCACCGCTTCACCGGTGCGCGCGTAGTCGCCTTTGTGGATGTTCAGGTTGGTCACGTAGCCGTCCACCGTGGCGACGATATGCGTGCGCTTGAGGTTCAGCTGGGCCGCCGCCAGCTCGGCCAGGGCTTGCTGGTAATCGGCTTGAGCCGAGTTGGCGATGTTGCTGGCGTCGTCGCGGTTTTCCCGGGAGATCACCAGGTTGTCCATGTCGGCTCGGCGCTTGGCGTTGACCTTGCGCATGTCCCAGGTGGCCTTGCGCGAGGCGACCAGCGCCTTGGCCTGGTCAACCGCCAACTGGTAGTGCTCGGGGTCGATCTGGATCAGCAGGTCGCCTTTTTTCACCCGCTGGTTGTCCTTGACCGGCACGTCCACCACATACCCGGGCACGTCGGCGGCAACGTTGATGATGTCGGCGCGCACGCGGCCGTCACGGGTCCACGGCGTGGTCATGTAGTGCAGCCACAACTGGCGACCGATCACCACGGCAGCGGTCAGCACCAGCAGGGTGGCGATCAGGCTGAAGAACTTTTTCATCGAAGGATTCTCACCAGTAGAGCGACAGCGCCAGGGCGCCGAACAGGCAGACGAACAGGCTCAGGCGCAGCAGCGCCGGGTGCCAGAAGAAGCGGTAGCCATCATGGCTGGCGATGAACCGGTCCAGGCCCCAGGCCAGGCCCAGGGCAAACAGGAACATCAAGGTCATGGTGGGCATGTACACGCCATGGAAGGCGATCTCACGGGGCATCTTGCAGTCCTTTCGCCGGTGCCAGTGGCGACTGTGGGTCGAGCAGGGAAGAACGGATGAAGTGCAGGTAGCTTTGCGCACGGCGCAGCACCGAAGTGTCGAAGTGCCGGGCAAAGGGCTCGTCGGTCGCCTGTACCCGGGCGATGGCGTGGTCCACCGCCACCAGGGCACGTTCGTGGTTGCTGGCGCTGGGCTGCAGGAACAGCCGGGCTAGGGCGCGGCCCATGACGCGAATGGCCTGGCGCCAGGGCTGCGACTCGGCGTAGGCCGGGTGCACCGGCGCGCGGGCCTGCTCTTTGCGCAGCTCGATGATGGCGTGGCCGATTTCCAGCACGGTGAACATCCAGCCCATCAACTGGCTTTGCACCTGCGGCTTGCCGGCCGCCAGGCCATAGGCCTGGTGCAGCAGGTCGCGGGTGCGGCTTTCAAAGGCCGAGCCCAGGCCGCGCAGGCGGCCGCTGATGGCAAACAGCACTTGCTCGCGCAGTTCCTGCTCCAGGCGGCTCCACAGCCAACGGCTGTTGGGCGGCAGGATGATTGCCCCGGCGGCGGCGCAGACGAACATGCCGATGACCATGCCGATGTAGTCGTTGATGAAGGTGTACGGGTCATACACGGTGAGGTTGTTCGGCACCGAGCCGATGGCGAAGAACACCAGCAGGCCGATGCCGTAGCCGGCATAGGCCGGCCGCGAGGAAAGAAACGCGCCCAGCACGAACACCGGCGCCAGCACCATGCACAGCAGCGGGAAACCGT
>NZ_JABMCN010000250.1:0-2782 GCF_013179515.1 Pseudomonas sp. CM27 | reverse complement strand
TCGGCACCGAGCCGATGGCGAAGAACACCAGCAGGCCGATGCCGTAGCCGGCATAGGCCGGCCGCGAGGAAAGAAACGCGCCCAGCACGAACACCGGCGCCAGCACCATGCACAGCAGCGGGAAACCGTCGATCCAGGGGAACACGAAGAAGGTTTCGAAGAAGCCGACGAAGGCGCCGATGGCCGTGCCGCAGGCCATCTGGAACGACATGCGCTTGGGGTTCGGCGAAGCCGCCGACAGGCCCACGGTGACCGTGGCGATCAGGGTCATCATCGCGCCGCTGGGCCAGTCACTGAGCAGCCAGTAACTGCCCAGCAGCAACAGCACTGCCGAAGCGCGCACGCCTGCAGCAAGCGATACCAGCCAGCTGGTCTGGGCCACGTAGGGCTCGTCCCACTGCTCGCGCTGGTGTCTGTGCACGGCCAGCGAGGCATGGGTTTCGGCGTAGCTGTACATCTCGTCGACGAAGCGGTACAGCAGCTCGAACGCGGTGTGGAAGTCGAGCAGGTCGGCATCGCTGGGCGCGGTCGCCAGGTACTCGGCGCGCAGGCCACGCACCTGGGCTTGCAGGCCTTCCTTGTAGGCGGCCAGCTCCAGGGTCAGGCGCAGCGCGTCGGCGTCGGTCAGCGCCCGGCCCACGTACGGCTGCAGCAGTTCTACCAGGGTGTTCAGGCCCGGCTCGATGGCGCTCACGATCTGCAGCGGGCCACGGTTGCGCAGGCGCTCCAGCAAGCGATGCAGGGCATTGAAACGCGTGGTGATGGCCATGAACTCGCTGTTCATGCGCACCAGGCGGCCACTGCGGCGGCGCATGTGCGGGTCTTCGAAGGCGGTGACGTTGCGCAGGCTTTCAAGGCCCACGGCCTCGGCGACGAAGCGCACGTTGCTGGTTTCGAAACGATCGCGCTGGCTGTCACCGCGCAAGGCCTCGACCACCACCCCGGCGAACACCCCAAAGCGCTGGTACAGGGCGTTGCGCATGGCGGCACTGGCCGACTGCGGCAGGATCGCGGCGCTGACGAAGGTCGATACGAGAATGCCCAGGGCAATTTCCAGCACCCGCCACACCGCAGCCATGAACGCCTGGTCGGGGTGCTGCAGAACCGGCAGGCCGATCATCGCCGCCGTGTAGCCCGCCAGCACAAACCCATAGGCACGGAAGGTGCGGTAGCGCATGGCACCGGCCGAGCACAAGCCCACCCACAGTGCCAGGCTGGGCAGGAACAGCTCGGTGTTCTGCGGGAAGATGGCAATCAGTGCCACCATCATCGCCGAGCCGGCCAAGGTGCCGAGCACCCGGTAAAAGCTCTTGGCGAACACGTGGCCGCTTTGCGGCTGCATGACGATGAACACGGTGATCATCGCCGTGCGCGGTTGCGGCAGCTCCAGGCGCATGGCCAGCCACAGGGTGATGAACGCCGCCGCCAGGACCTTGAAAATGTACACCCAGGTAACACCGTCGGTGCGCGCCCAGGCAAAGAAACCCCGGCGCCACTCCAGGCTGTGCAGCCAGCGCACGGGCAGGCTGGAAGTGCTCATTCGGCGTTGTCCGGCTGCTTGTCGAAAATGGCCAGGCTGGCCGGGGTTTTCGGCGCCGCCTGGCGGTCTTCATCAGGTACGTCCTGGCCGGCCTGCAGGCCACCGCCCAGCGCGGTCACCAGCTCGGCATGGGCGATCAGGCGGGCGGCCTGCACCTGCTGCTGTATCTGCTGCTGACGGAACAGCAAGGTCTGCGCGTTGAGCACATTGAGGTAATCGGTAAGGCCACGCTGGAAGGCAACCATGGCGATGTCGTAGGTTTTCTGCGCGGCGGCGACGGACTCGGCGGCGAAGTGCGACTGCTCTTGCATCGACTCGCGGCGGATCAGCTGGTCAGAGATGTTCTTCAGCGCACCGACCACGGTCTGGTTGTAGCGCGCCACGGCCACGTCGTAGCCAGCCGATGCCACGCCCAACTGCGAACGCAGACGGCCACCATCGAACACCGGCAGGCTGATGGCCGGGCCGACGTTGTAGTTGAACTTGCGCCCGGTCAGGAACTCCAGCGGGCCGCCGCCGGTGGCCATGAAGCCCAGGCTGCCGACCAGGTCGACATTAGGGAAGAAGCCGGCGTGGGCGACGTCGATGCCACGCGCCTGGGCAGCCACCTGCCAGCGGCTGGCGACCACGTCGGGGCGCTGGCCGACCAGTTCGGCAGGCAGGTTCGAGGGCAGCTTCAGCGGCGCAGCCAGGGTCAGGCTCGGGCGCTGTAGCTGCGCGCCCTGCCCTGGGCCCTTGCCGGCCAGGGCGGCCAGCTGGTTGCGGGTGAGCGCGATTTCTTCGTTGAGGCTGTCGAGCTGGCGGTGGGTTTCCGGCAGCGGCGCTTCGGCCTGGCTGACCTCGAAGTGGGTGCCGATGCCGGCATCCAGGCGGCGCTTGGCCAGGGCCAGGATCTGCTCCTGCTGCGCAAGCTCGGCCTTGACGATATCGCGCTGGGCAAAGTGCAGGCTCAGCTGGATATAGGCCCGCACCACGTTGTTCTGCAGCTCCAGCTGCGCCTGGCGGGCTTCGGCTACGCTCATGTGCGCCTGGTCCACGGCCTGCTCGCTGGCATTGCGCTCACGGCCCCAGAGGTCGAGGGCGTAGCTGAAGCCGATGGCGGCATTGTTGTCCCAGGTGTTGGCGCCCGACAACGCGCCAGGGCCGTAGAACTGGTCTTCCGGCCAGTTATGGCGCTTGAGCGTGGCCTGGCCGGTGGCCTGGAGCTGCTCCGCCGACTCGACCACGCCGGCCATGGCCTTG
>NZ_JABMCN010000025.1 GCF_013179515.1 Pseudomonas sp. CM27 | reverse complement strand
GGTGCAAACCATGGATGCTGCCCACCGACCACGGACACGTTCCCCCATGCTGCGATGCTGGCTCATCTTGCTGCTCACGCTCGGGCTGGCCCTGACCGGTCCGGCCTATGCGCGCTTGCCAGGGCCGCAGCAGAACATTCCGCCTGCCAAGGTCCGTGACCTGCAACAGATCCGCACCAGCAAGGTGCTGCGGGTGCTGGTCAATCAGAGCCGCAACAGCTCGGGCGAGGTCAAGGGCGAGCCGGTGGGTGTCGAGTACTATCGCCTGCGCGCACTGGAACATTACCTGAACGCCCGCGCCGAGGATGGCCAGCATATCCAGCTGAAACTCATTCCGCGGGCCAAGGAGCAGTTGCTGGGCGCCTTGCAACGGGGCGAGGGTGACCTGGCTGCGCCAGGCGAGCTGCTCGACCCCAGCGTGGTGCGCGGCGTCAGCAGCACTGCGCCGATACTCGACCAGGTGCCGTTGATGCTGGTGGGGCGTAAAGGTGAACGTAGCTTCAGCAAGGTTGAACAGCTGTCCGGGCGTACCGTGGCCCTGACCAGCGCCAGCGCCGCCGGCCCGCTGATCCAGCAGGTCAACCAGCAGCTGGCGCTGCGCAAGCGTGCGCCGATCAAGGTGGAGTGGGTGGACTCGACGCTGGCAGTAGAGGATGTGCTGGAGATGGTGCAGGCCGGCATCTATCACCTGACTGTGGTCGAGCAGCCGATCGCCCGGCGCTGGGCGCGGGTCATGCCGCGCCTGCGCCTGGACAGCCGCGTGCACCTTGGGGCGCCGCAGGCCATGCGCTGGTATGTGGGAAAAGATGCGCCGCAATTGCTCGCCAGCGTTGATCGCTTCCTCAAGGGCTATCGTGCGCCGGACAATCAGGACGCTGCATTCGAGCGCATCTACCGCCGCCAGTATCGGGTGCACAACCCTTTGGCCAGCAAGGACCGCCAGCGCTTGGCCTCGGTGCGGGCGGTGCTGCAGAAGCATGGCGCGGCGCAGCAGATCGACTGGCTCAACCTGGCTGCGCTGGCCTTCAAGGAGTCGACGCTCAACCCTGCTGCGCGCGGCAGGGGTGGGGCCCATGGCCTGATGCAGATCACCCCGTCTGCAGCCCAGCGCGTGGGCGTGAGCAACACCGCCACGGTAGATGGCAATGTCCATGCCAGCGCCCGCTACCTGGCCCTGATCCGACGCAAGTTCTTTGCCAGCCCCAGGATCAACGAGCGTGAGCGCATGGCCTTTGTGCTGGCGGCCTACAACCTTGGCCCTGAGCGCGTTCAGGCCATGCGCGCCGAAGCGCGGCGGCGCGGCCTCAACGGTAACCAGTGGTTCTTCCAGACCGAGCGCGTTGCCATGGAGCAGGTGGGCATGGGACCGGTCAATTTCGTCAACAGCGTCAACAAGTACTTCTTGGCGTTCAATCGCGAGCGCGCCGTGCTGGAGCGCGTAGCGAGGCGCTGACAAATCGATTTATTCGATTCTTATGTTAGATATTTCGCGATTTTCATATCTGACTAATCGATTATCATGGCGTCCATTCCAACACAGACTCTCCGTTTCAAGGACGCTTCGACATGAACAACGCTACCCTCAACGCCCTTTTCTCTACCCGTGCTGGCGCCGGCCTCAGTTTTATCCGCATCCTGGTTGGCCTGATCTTCATGGCGCATGGTGCACAAAAGCTGTTCGGCCTGTTCGGGGGCTACGGCCTGGAAGGCACCGGCCAGTGGATGGAAAGCATTGGCCTGGCCCCGGGCTACCTGATGGCGCTGCTGTCTGGCAGTGCCGAATTCTTCGGCGGCGTGGCTCTGGTGATCGGTTTGCTGGCGCGCCCGGCGGCCCTGGCCCTGAGTGTCACCCTGGTGGTGGCGATTTTCTCCGTGCACATCGGCAATGGCCTGTTCATGTCCAACAATGGCTATGAATTCGCCCTGGCCCTGCTGGCCGGCACCGTCGCGGTCATGATCGAAGGGGCAGGGCGCTTCTCGCTGGACCGCCTGATCGCCCGTTGATGAGCTGCAAGTCATAGCTGCAAGCCCCAAGCGAGAGCTGGCCGCGTGTTGCCCGCTCTTGCTTTGTGCTTGCAGCTTGTAGCTTGCAACTTGCAGCTCCTCGCTCTAGCATACCGCCTGCGCCGATTTAAACAGCTACTTGCGGGGCGCAGGATGGCCCTCCCAAGGTCTCCGAAATACCGCTAAAGCGCTGGTTCGGTGACGCCTCCCACCGCTGCCCAGCGGGATTCGCGAGGCGGAGAGAAGCACCATGAGTTGCCCACGTACCAGTGTCTGTTTGAGCCCTTTGCCTGCCAGCCAGGCGTCCCGCACACCGCGCATCCTGCTCGGCGGCCAGCATCAGCCCACCCTTTTGCGTCACCTCGAAGGTCTGTCCCGGCGCAAGGGCCAGGCGCGTGCATTCCTGATCCAGTTCGCCGATGCCTGCTGCCACCTTGCGCAGTACGGCAATGACCGTTTTGACCTGGCGGTGATCCAGGCCCCGGCGCCGGAGGTGGCCGCCGATGTCATCGGTCATCTGACCCGCATTGCGCGCCAAGGCCTGATTACCCGCCCCTGAGGAGCGCGCCGTTGAGCACCAATATCATCACCACCGCAGGCCATGAGGCGCTGAAGAAAGAGCTGGACCACCTGTGGCGGGTGTATCGCCCGGAAATCACCCAGAAGGTCGCCTGGGCGGCGTCGCTGGGTGATCGCAGCGAGAACGCCGACTACCAGTACAACAAGAAGCTGCTGCGCGAAATCGACCGCCGGGTACGTTACTTGCGCAAGCGTCTCGAGGACGTGAAGGTGGTTGCCTATTCGCCGCAGCAGGAGGGCAAGGTGTTTTTCGGTGCCTGGGTAGAGATCGAGAACGACGAGGGCGATACCAAGAAGTTTCGCATCGTCGGCTATGACGAGATTCACGGGCGCAACGACTACATCTCGATCGACTCGCCCATGGCCCGTGCCTTGCTGAAGAAGGCGGAGGGCGATGAGGTGGTGGTGCAGACGCCTACCGGAGAAGCAACCTGGTATGTGAGCGGCGTCAGTTACGATCAGTGAATTGATGCCGCCTGTGCCGGCCTCTTCGCCGGCACAGGCAGCCCTCAACTTTCCCGCAACACCGCCAGCGGGCTGGCATTCAGCGCCCGTCGCGTGCCCAGCACCCCCGCACCACCCACCAGCAGCGCTCCTGCCAATGGCAGTACCAGCAACCACGGATGTGGGGTCCATTGCAGGTCGAAGGCATAGCGGTACAGCACCAGGGTAATCAGCTCACAGCCCACGGCAGCCAACAGTCCGCTGGCCGCGCCCAGCAAACCGAACTCGATACGCCTGGCCTTGACCAGCAATGGCCGTGCCGCCCCCAGCGCGCGCAACAGTGCGCCCTGGCGAATGCGTTCGTCCAGCGTTGCCTGGAGGCCGGCGAACAGCACCGCCAGCCCGGCCGCCAGCACGAACAGCAATACGTATTCGACGGCCAACGTCACCTGGACGAGGATGCTGCGCAACTGATCGAGCAGCGCATCCACTTGCAGAATGGTCACCGCCGGGAACGCCCGCGACAGCGCCACCACGTCCACGTCATGCCCCGGCGCCAGGTAGAAGCTGGTCAGGTAGGTGGTCGGCAGCCCCTGCAGCGTGCCGGGCTGGAAAATCATGTAGAAGTTCGGCTGGAAGCTGTCCCAGTGCACGCTGCGCAGGCTGCTGACCCGTGCCTGGCGTTGCTGGCCGCCGATGTCGAAAGTCAGCACGTCACCCAGCTGGACTTCAAGGCTGCGGGCCAGCTCCGCCTCTACCGACACACCGGGAGTCTCCTCGCCTGATGGCAGCGCCTGCCACCAGTTGCCGGCGGTGAGGGCGTTGCCAGCCGGCAGCTCGGCGGCCCAGGTCAGGCTGAGGTCGCGCTGCACCGCCCGCTCGCCCGCCGAATCCTTGCTGACCAGCTGTTGCACCGGTTGATCGTTGATTTGCACCAGGCGGCCGGGGGTTACCGGGTACAAGGGGGCGGAGGCGGCGTTGACCTGGTGCAGGCGCTGGGCAAACGGCTCGCGGTCATCCGGCAGAATGTTCAGGGCGAAGTGGTTGGGCGCATCCTTGGGTAGTTGCGCTTGCCAGGTGTCCAGCAGTTCGGCGCGCAGCAGGGCGACCAGTGCCATGGCCAGCAGGATCAGCCCGAAGGCCAGGGCCTGGCCGGCGGCGGCCGTAGGGTGGCGTAGCAGTTGGCCTAGCCCCAGGCGCCAGGCCAGTGGGGCGCCGGCCAACAGCTGGCGCAGGCTGCGCAAGCCGAGCAGCAGCAGCCCGCCGAGCAGCAGCGCGGCGACCAGGCCACCCCCCAGCAGGGCGAAGGTGAGCAGCAGATCAAGGCTCAGGCGCCACATGATCAGGCCCAGGGCAAACAGGGCGGCGCCATACACCACCCAGCTGCTGGGCGGAATTGGCAGCAGGTCGCGGCGCAGCACCCGCAGCGGTGGTACTTGCCCCAGTGCGGCAATGGGCGGCAAGGCGAAGCCGGCCAGCGCCACCAGCCCGGTACCGATACCGGCCAGGGCGGGGACGATGCCGCCAGCGGGTATCTCGCTGGGCAGCAGGCCGTGCAACAGGCGGAACAGGCCCAGCTGGGCCAGCCAGCCGAGCAGGGCGCCGGCCAGCGCTGCGACCAGCCCGAGCATGGCCAGTTGAAGGCAGTACAGGCCCAGCGCCTGGCGACGCGAGAGGCCCAGGCAGCGCAGCAGAGCGCTGGCGTCCAGGCGGCGTGCAGCATAACGGCTGGCCGACAAGGCCACGGCGACCCCGGCCAGCAGCACGGCCACCAGGCTGGCCATGTTCAGGTAGCGTTCGGCTTTGCCCAAGGCTCCGCCAATCTGCTGGTTGCCATCGCGGGTGTCACGCAGGCGCTGGTTGGCGGCGAGGTCTTTTTCCACGGCCTGGCGGTACCTGGCCAGCGCCTCGGTATCGCCGCGCCACAGGTCACGGTAGGTAACCCGGCTGCCCGGCTGGATAACGCCGGTGGCCTCCAGGTCAGCCAGGTTCATCATCACCCGTGGGGTAAGGCTGTAGAAATTGTTGGCACGGTCCGGTTCGTAGGTCAGCACGCGGCTCATGCGCAGGGTCTTCAGGCCCACGTCGATGCTGTCACCTACCGACAGCCCCAGTGCCGCCAGCAGGCGCGGTTCGACCCATGCCTCGCCCGGTGCCGGGCCGCCGCCTGGGGTTTCCTCGGCGTAGGGAGCCGGCGCGCTGCGCACTTGCCCGCGCAATGGGTAGGCGCCATCCGCCGCCTTGACGCTGGACAGCTGGATGCCATTGTCACCGCCCACAACGCTGGTGAACTCGACCACCTGGGCGTGGCGCAAGCCAAGCGCCTTGCCGGCATCAAGCTGCTGTTCGCGAGCTGCAGCGCTGCCCTGCAGCACCAGGTCGGCGCCGAGGAACTCGCTGGCGCGCAGCTGCATGGCGCCATTGAGGCGGGCGCCGAAATAGCCGATCGCGGTGCTGGCCGCCACCGCGACCAGCAAGGCGAAGAACAGCACGCGCACTTCGCTGGCGCGAATGTCGCGCAGCAACTGGCGCAGCGCCAGGCCGCACAGGCGGGACAGTGGCATGTGCTTCATCAGGCCACCACCGGCGCCACAAGGCGGCCTGCGTCCAGGCGAATCTGGCGCCGGCAGCGCCGGGCCAGGCGTTCATCGTGGGTGACCAGTACCAGGGTGGTGCCGCGCTCCTTGTTCAGCTCGAACAGCAAATCGCTGATGCGCTCACCGGTGTGGCTGTCGAGGTTGCCGGTGGGTTCGTCGGCGAACAGCACCGCTGGCTGCGCGGCGAAGGCGCGGGCGATGGCCACCCGCTGCTGTTCGCCCCCCGACAGCTGGCGCGGCGTGTGGCTCAGGCGCTGGCCCAGGCCGACGCGTTCGAGCAGGGTGCGGGCGTGTTCGCGGGCGTCGCGGCGGCCGTCCAGCTCCAGTGGCAGCATGACGTTTTCAAGTGCATTGAGGCTGTCGAGCAGCTGGAACGACTGGAACACGAAGCCGACATGTTCGGCGCGTACGCGGGCGCGCTGGTCTTCATCCAGCGGCCCCAGTTCGTGGCCGGCCAGGATGACCTTGCCGGCGCTGGGCTGGTCGAGGCCGGCGAGCAGGCCAAGCAGGGTCGACTTGCCTGAGCCCGACGCACCGACGATGGCCAGGCTGTCGCCCTGGGCCAGGTCGAGCGAGAGCGCATGAAGGATGGTCAGGTCACCTTCCGCGCTGGGGACCACTTTGCTAAGGTGCTGCGCAACGAGAATGCTGGGGCCCATGGAGAATCCGATGCGAGTGTGGTGGTTGAGTGCCGGTCTGGCCTTGTATTGCCTGGCCCAGAGCGCGGTGGCGGGAACACTGCTGGTTGTGGGCGATAGTATCAGCGCCGGTTTTGGCCTGGATACCCGCCAGGGCTGGGTCTCTCTGTTGCAGACCCGGCTGCGCGATGAAGGTTTCGATGAAAAAGTGGTCAATGCCTCGATCAGCGGCGACACCAGCGCAGGTGGCCAGGCGCGGTTGCCGGCGCTGCTTGCAGCGCATAAACCAAGCCTGGTAGTGCTGGAACTGGGCGGCAACGATGGGCTGCGCGGGCAGCCGCCCGCGCAATTGCAACAAAATCTTGCCTCGATGATTGAAAGCGCGCGCCAGGCCGGCGCCAAGGTAGTGTTGCTGGGCATGCGCCTGCCGCCCAATTACGGGGTGCGCTATACCACGGCGTTTGCCAAGGTGTATGAGCAGCTGGCAGCGGACAAGCAGGTGCCCCTGGTGCCGTTTTTCCTGGAAGGCGTGGGCGGCGTGCCGGAATTGATGCAGGCCGATGGTATCCATCCGGCCCAGGGTGCCCAGCAGCGCTTGCTGGAAAATGCCTGGCCGGCGATAAAACCCTTGCTGTGACGCTTTTAACGAGGGCGGCTTTCGGATAATGTTGCGCCCCCCGTTTCGAGTGCCCCCGATGCCGCGCCCTGCCTGGTCCCTGTTTGCCTACCAACTGATCGAGCCCGACGAGCAGCTCGACCTGTTCGCCTGCCAGGAAATCCGCGTTCACCTGGTGGCCCGTCAGCTTGAGCTGGGTGTGCCTGTCGACCGTACCTTGTGCGGTGGCCTGCTGCCAGCGCAGCCGCGCTGGTCGGGGGTGTCACGCTCGATCTATCGCGATGGCCGCCTGTGTGACCTGTGCCGTGCCATCCTCGATGCTCAACGACGCGGCATGCGCCCGGTCTGGCCAGAGCTGCACGGCAACTGAACGACAGGCACCTTTCATCATCTGAAACGCTTGCAATGCGCCAATGCCTCCCGCTTGCATCGGTGCGGGTGTACAATCGATCCTCTTGACCCACCTTTCGAAGGATTTACCGGATGTTGCCGCGCTTTCCTGCCGTCACCCGTAGCCTGTCCCTGGCCGCTCTGCTGGTAGCGGGCCCCGCTGCTGCGCTGGAGCTGCCACTGCCACCGCCCGGTGAAGACATCGTCGGCCAGGTGCAGGTGATCAAGGCGAAGTACGAAGATACCTTCGCCGACATCGGCACTGCCAACGACCTTGGCTACCTGGAAATGATCGCCGCCAACCCTGGGGTCGACCCCTGGCTGCCAGGCGCGGGCACCGAAATCATCCTGCCGACCCGCTACGTCCTGCCTCCGGGGCCACGTGAAGGCGTGGTCATCAACCTGGCCGAGTACCGCCTGTACTACTACCCGAAAGGGCAGAACGTGGTGCATACCTTCCCGCTGGGCATTGGGCGCGAGGGTTGGGGTTCGCCGATCGCCAATACCAAGATTACCGCGAAGACCCCGAACCCTACCTGGACGCCGCCTGCGTCGATCCGTGCCGAGCACGCCGCAGAGGGTGACATCCTGCCGACCGTGGTGCCGGCCGGCCCGGACAACCCGCTGGGGCCGTTCAAGTTCACCCTGGGCGTGCCGGGCTACCTGATCCATGGCTCGAACAAGAAGTTCGGCATTGGCATGCGTACCAGCCACGGTTGCTTCCGCATGCTCAACAACAACGTTCTGGAACTGTCGAAGATGGTGCCGGTCGGTACGCCGGTGCGCATCATCAACGAGCCGTACAAGTTCGGCATCAGCGCTGGCAAGGTCTATCTGGAAGCGCACACGCCGCTGGATGACCAGGGCAACCCGTCGGTGGTCGACAAGCACACCGCTGTTATCAACGCCTTGCTCAAGCGCGAAGACCTGGCCAATAACCTGCGCATGAACTGGGACATGGTGCGTGACGTGGTGGCTGCAGAAGACGGCATGCCAGTCGAGATTGCCGTGCCGGTGGAAAACCAGGGTGGCGCGCCGATGGTTTCGAGCATCCCGGCAGAACTGCAGTAAGGTTTTTTGCGACACATCCGGGCCTGCCTTAGTGCAGGCCTTTTCGTATCTGGCCGGTGCATCCGGGTGTTGCGCAGGCAATAAAAAAGCCGACCCACAAGTGGGTCGGCTTCATAACAATCCGTGAGGATTATTACTTGCGGCTGGCTTTGTCCAGCATACGCAGAGCGCGCTCGTTGGCTTCGTCAGCGGTCTGCTGAGCCTTCTGAGCGGCAGCCAGTGCGTCGTCAGCCTTACGGTAGGCTTCGTCTGCACGAGCTTGAGCGCGAGCTGCTGCGTCTTCAGTCGCAGTCAGACGAGCTTCGGTTTCTTTGGATACGCTGCTGCAACCGGTAGCCAGAACTGCGGCCAGAGCCAGAGCAGAGAATTTCAGAACGTTGTTCATCGTGTTCCCCTTCAAGGACTTTCTATTAAATAGCCATCTCTCGGAAAAGAGAAACTGGCCGGCGTACATAGTACCCATTACTTGTAGTAAGTAAACTGACTCAGCGCAAGAACTGCAAAAAAAATGTTGCTTGACGTCGCGCCGACAAGATTTGCTACTCCGCTGTGAAAAAATCGTGCAGGGTTCGCAAGCGCTTGTAGTACAGAAACTTTTTTGTTGAACTAAGGGTGACTTTAACTGTCCTTCAGCGTCTTAAGCCCTACAACATCCGGCGGCTGTTGCGCGCGCAGGGAAGATCAGTGCTGATGGCGTTTTCGCCATTTTTAAGCGCTGCCACCTTGAGCAATCACGCTTGCGGCGCCTACTATCTTGTCAGTGCCGCAGATCCGAACCATTGCAATCGTTGAGTGGTCGAAGGGGCAACAGGTGGCGTAGAGGATTCTGTGCCGGATAAATCACCATCGGTTAAGGTATGGGTCTGCCGAGAAGACCTGCGAGGAGTAGTGATGAGCGAAGCGCTGACCATCCACCATGACCAGGCCGGTCATCAGTTCGAGACCACCGTGGACGGTCATCGTGCCTATCTGACGTATATGGATCTGGGCAAGCAGACGCTGGATATCTATCGCACCTTCGTGCCCAATGCCTTGCGCGGCCGCGGAATCGCTGCCGCATTGACCGAGCGGGCGCTGGAATACGCCGAGCAGATGGGTTACACGGTGATCCCGTCATGCTCCTATGTAGAGCGCTACATGGAGCGCCAGCAGCGGCATTCGAGCAAGGCTTGAATCGGTAATTCCGGATTTGAAATAAAAAGCGGGGCCGCGTTGCGGCCCCGCTTTTTATTCAGCCGCGTTTACGCTGCGGCAGCACATCCTTGAGCTTGGCATGCATGCTGCGCAGGGTCTTTTCGGTCGCGGACCAGTCGATGCACGAGTCGGTGATGGAAACACCGTACTGCAGTTCGTTCAAGTCTTTCGGAATCGACTGGCAGCCCCAGTTCAGGTGGCTCTCGACCATCAGGCCGATGATCGACTGGTTGCCTTCGAGGATCTGGTTGGCAACGTTCTCCATCACCAGCGGTTGCAACGCCGGATCCTTGTTGGAGTTGGCGTGGCTGCAATCGACCATGATGTTGGCCTTGATTTTGGCCTTGGCCAGGTCCTGTTCGCACAGGGCGACGCTGACCGAGTCGTAGTTCGGCTTGCCGTTACCGCCGCGCAATACCACGTGGCCGTACGGGTTGCCTTTGGTGGTGACGATCGACACGCCGCCTTCCTGGTTGATACCCAGGAAGCGGTGCGGTTTGGAAACCGACTGCAGGGCGTTGATGGCAACGGTCAGGCCGCCGTCGGTGCCGTTCTTGAAGCCGACCGCCGAGGACAGGCCCGAGGCCATCTCGCGGTGGGTTTGCGATTCGGTGGTGCGGGCGCCGATCGCCGACCAACTGATCAGGTCTTGCAGGTATTGCGGGGAAATCGGGTCGAGCGCCTCGGTGGCGGTCGGCAGGCCCATCTCGGCCAGGTCCAGCAGCAGCTGGCGACCAATGTGCAGGCCATCCTGGATCTTGAAGGAGTCATCCAGGTACGGGTCGTTGATCAGGCCTTTCCAGCCAACGGTGGTGCGCGGCTTTTCAAAATACACACGCATGACCAGGTACAGCGTATCGGACACTTCTGCGGCCAGCACCTTCAGGCGCTCGGCGTATTCGTGGGCAGCCTTGATGTCGTGGATGGAGCAGGGGCCGACCACGACGAACAGGCGATGGTCCTTGCCGTCGAGGATATTGCGCACCACTTCACGGCCGGCAGTCACGGTCTGCAGGGCCTTGGCGCTGAGGGGGATTTCCTTCTTGAGCTGATCGGGGGTGATCAGGGTCTCGTTGGAGGCAACGTTCAAGTCATCGATCGGTAAATCAGCCATCGTGTTACTCGTCAGGTCACGGGTGCCGGCCGCCAACTATCCCCGTGCGGCCCAGCAGCAAGAATAATCGCAGCGGGGAGCAGAACCTTAGCGCGTTACAGGTGGCGCGACAATGGGCTTTGCCCCGTCAGCGTGGGGTTTTTCCCTGATGGCGCGGGTTTGCCACGCATGGGCTGCCCAGCACTGCGCAACCTGTGTAAAAAGGGGGCTGACTTTATACCTGGAGATCGGCATGCATCTGCACGCACCGCGCATCGGCATCATCGGCAGTGGCGCAATCGGCGGCTTTTATGGGTTGATGCTGGCTCGGGCCGGCTTCGATGTGCATTTTCTGTTGCGCAGCGATTACCAGGCCGTTCGTGAGCACGGGCTGGCCGTGGACAGTGCGGTGCACGGTGCGCTGCAGATGAAGGTGCAGGCCTATGCCGATGCCACCGACATGCCGCCCTGCGACTGGTTGCTGATCGGTGCAAAGGCCACCAGCAATGACCAGCTGGCACCGTTGATCGTGCAAGCGGCTGCGCCTGGCGCCAAGGTGCTGCTGTTGCAGAATGGCCTGGGCGTTGAAGAGCAACTGCGCCCGGCCCTGCGCAGCGACATGCACCTGCTCGGTGGCCTGTGCTTTATCTGTGTCAACCGGCAGGCGCCCGGCGTAATCCGCCACCAGGCCTTGGGTGCAATCAACCTGGGCTATCACAGTGGGCCGGCCGCTGATGGCGGTGCTGCGCTGGTCAGCGCAGGCGCGGGATTGTTCCAGGCGGCGGGCATCGACTCGCAGGCAATGCCGAACCTGGCCCTGGCACGCTGGCAGAAACTGGTGTGGAACGTGCCCTACAACGGGCTGTCGGTGCTGCTCGGTGCCAGCACCACGCCGCTTATGGCCGACAGGCATAGCCGCGCTTTGATCCAGGCGTTGATGGCCGAGGTGGTACTTGGCGCGGCGGCGTGTGGCCATGCATTGCCCGAGGGCTATGCCGAGCACCTGTTCCAGGTGACCGAGCGTATGCCCGACTACTGGCCAAGCATGTACCACGACCATGTCTGCAAGCGCCCGCTGGAACTGCAGGCCATCTATGCCGAGCCGCTGGCCCGGGCGCGGGCTGCAGGTTGCAGCTTGCCGCGCATTGAGATGCTGTACCAGGCGCTGGCCTTCATCGATAACGCTGCGCAGCCCCGTTGAGGGCGGCGTCGGGCTCGCCGGGGTGGCGCTGCAGCCCGCGTCCGCAGTGCGCCGGACGGGCAGGCGTGGGGCTGGCGCGCTGCTAAGCTGAAGCTTGCTCTGCCGCAGCGGCAGTCGAGGAGGTCGAATGATTCGCTCCATGCTGTACGCCACCGACCTCGGTGTCTACGCCCCTTTTGTCATGCAGCACGCGCTGGCGCTGGCGCGTACTTTCAATGCCGAGTTGTATGTGATCCATGCGGTGGAACCGATGGGCCAGTTCGCCGAATCCCTCCTGCAAAGTTACCTCGATGAACAGACCCTCGACCAGTTGCACAGCCAGGGGGTGAACACGGTGATGGCCAATATCGAGCAGCGCGTGCTGGAAAACTTTCGTGAAGAGCTGGGTGAGGAGGCTGACCTGGCGGTGATCAAGGCGGTGCGGGTACGCCAGGGCGACCCGGCACAGGTGATCCTCGACCAGGCGCAGCGGTTGAGTGTGGACCTGCTGATTTTCGGTAGCCACAGCGCCGGCGCCGGGGTGGATGTGCCGCTGGGGCGTACGGCGGTGAGGCTGCTCCAGTTGTCGACGGTGCCGGTGTACATGGTGCCGTTGGCGCAGCATTTAGGACGTAGGAAAACATGAAGATGGCCGTAGGCCATTTGTGGCGGTATGTAACAAAATAGTTCTAGATTTATTTCCAGAACCACTAATATAGTTATATATCGTCGCTGCCTGCTGCCGCGGACTCATCGCTGAACCGAGGGGAATCTATGAAGCTTCAACAACTGCGCTACATCTGGGAAGTGGCGCACCATGACCTCAACGTCTCCGCGACGGCGCAAAGCCTGTACACCTCCCAGCCAGGGATCAGCAAGCAGATCCGCCTGCTCGAAGACGAGCTGGGTGTCGAAGTTTTTGCCCGCAGCGGCAAGCACCTGACCCGCGTCACGCCGGCCGGTGAGCGCATCATCAATACCGCTGGCGAAATCCTGCGCAAGGTCGAGAGCATCAAGCAGATCGCCCAGGAATTTTCCAACGAGAAGAAGGGCACGCTGTCCATCGCCACCACCCACACCCAGGCGCGCTATGCCTTGCCGCCGGTGATCAGCAGCTTTATCAAGCAGTACCCGGAAGTGTCCTTGCACATGCACCAGGGCTCGCCGATGCAGATTGCCGAGATGGCCGCAGACGGCACCGTCGACTTCGCCATCGCCACCGAGGCGCTGGAGCTGTTCGGCGACCTGATCATGATGCCCTGCTACAAGTGGAACCGTTGCGTGGTGGTGCCGCAAGGTCACCCGCTGGCCAAGCTACCGAAGCTGACCCTGGAAGCGGTCGCCGAATACCCGATCGTGACCTACGTCTTCGGTTTCACCGGTCGCTCGAAGCTGGACGAAGCCTTCAACCACCGCGGCCTGACGCCGAAAGTGGTGTTTACGGCGGCGGATGCCGACGTGATCAAGACCTACGTACGCCTCGGGCTGGGCGTGGGTATCGTTGCCGGCATGGCCGTCGACGCCAAGCTCGACAATGATCTGGTGGCCCTGGATGCCAGCGAGCTGTTCGAGGCCAGCATCACCAAGATCGGCTTCCGCCGTGGTACCTTCCTGCGTGGTTTCATGTGCGACTTCATCGAGAAGTTCGCCCCGCACCTGACCCGTGAAGTAATGGCCAAGGCTATCCAGTGCCACAACAAGCAGGAACTGGAAGAGTTGTTCGCAGGTGTCGAACTGCCGGTGCACTGATTCAGAATCGCAGGGGGGCGCGCAGCGCCCCCGACAATTTCAGGCCTTGCTGATCAGGTTGCCCGCGTGCAACCCGCATTCCTTCTGCGTAGATTCTTCCCACCACCAGCGGCCCTCGCGCTCATGCTGGTTCGGCAGTACCGGCCGGGTGCATGGCTCGCAGCCAATGCTGATAAAGCCGCGCTCATGCAGGCTGTTGTAGGGCAGCTCCAGCATCCGGATATAACCCCACACCTCTGCACTGGTCATCTGCGCCAGTGGGTTGAACTTGTACAAGGTCCGTTCAGGCGTGGAGAACGCACTGTCGATTTCCAGTGCTGCCACCTGGCTGCGGGTGCCCGGGCTCTGGTCGCGGCGCTGGCCGGTGGCCCAGGCACTCACGGTGGACAGCTTGCGGCGCAGCGGCTCGATCTTGCGGATGCCGCAGCACTCGCCATGGCCATCCTTGTAGAAGCTGAACAGGCCTTTTTCCTTGACGAACGGATCAAGCTTGGCGCGGTCGGGGCTGAGGATTTCGATGGGCAGGTTGTACTGCTCGCGCACCTGATCGATGAACCGGTAGGTCTCCGGGTGCAGGCGGCCGGTGTCAAGGCTGAACACCTTGACCTGCTTGTTCAGCTTCCAGGCCATGTCCACCAGCACCACATCCTCGGCGCCGCTGAAGGAAATCCACAAGTCATCGCCAAAGTGCTCGAAGGCGAGCTTGAGGATGTCCTGCGGGGACTTGTTGGCATAGGTCGCGGCCAGGGCGGCGACGTCGAAGGGTAGGCTCATCAGGCGGTTTCCATCTTGGCTGTGGCGCTGTGCGCTCGTAGTGGGGTGATGGTAACAAAAAAACGCGGGCCAGACGGACTCACAGGCCCTGCAGCGTCTGCATCAGCACCCGTACCTTGGCGATCGATTCTTCATACTCGGCCTGCCACTCGGAGTCGGCCACTACTGCACCGCCACCCCAACAGCTGACCTGCCCGTCCTTGACCAGCAGGCTGCGAATGGCAATCGAGCTGTCCATTTCGCCACGCACGTCCACATACAGCAGCGAGCCGCAGTACAGCGCTCGGCGCGCAGGCTCCAGCTGGTCGATGATCTGCATGGCGCGGATCTTCGGCGCACCGGTGATCGAGCCGCCGGGGAAGCTATCGCCGATCAGGTCCAGGGCGTCCTTGTCGCGGGCCAGCCGGCCGGTGATGCTGCTGACCAGGTGGTGCACATTGGGGTAGCTTTCCAGGCTGAACAGCTCTGGTACCTTCACCGAGCCGATCTCGCAGGTACGCCCAAGGTCGTTGCGCAGCAGGTCGACGATCATCAGGTTTTCCGAGCGGTCCTTGGGGCTGCGTAGCAGCTCCCGGGCATTGCGGGTGTCTTCCCCCGGGTCGCTGGCGCGCGGGCGGGTGCCCTTGATCGGCCGGGTTTCCACCTGGCCCTGGCTGACGCGGATGAAACGCTCGGGAGAAAAGCTCAGCAAGGCGCTGCCGTCGGCCAGTTGCTGGTAGCCCGAGAACGGCGTAGGGCAGGCGTGGCGCAGTGCCTTGTAGGCCTGCCACGGGTCGCCCTGGCAGCGGGCGCGAAAGCGCTGGGTAAGGTTGATCTGATAGCAGTCGCCAGCCTCGATGTAGCGTTGTACCTGGTCGAATGCAGCCTTGTACTGCTCGGGCTGCAGGTCGCCCGCCATCGGGGCGAGCAGCCGGAAGGCGCCGCTCTGCGTCTGGTCGCTGGCTTGGAACAGATTGATCAGGCGGTCGCGTTCTTCACTTGCCAGGCTTGGATGGAACACCAGTTGGCTGGTGCCGTACAGGTGGTCGCTGACCAGCGCCCAGGCATACAGCCCCAACTGTGCGTCCGGCAGGCCGAGGTCGTCCACGGCCAGGCTTGGCAACTGCTCCAGGCGGCGGCCGAAGTCGTAGCTCAGGTAGCCGATCAGGCCGCCGGCGAACGGTAGTTCGCAGCCTTCGGGCAGTTGCGCGTGGCCCAGTTGCGCCAGGCAGGCGCGCAGGCGCTGGAGAAAAACGCGGCCACTTTCATCGGGTTGCGCTTGCAGTTGTTGCAGCGGCCAGGCGCTGAGCAGGTCGAAGCGGCCGCGCTCGGCGCCGGGGCGGGCGCTGTCGAGCAGGATCGCGCCGGGGGCCTGGCGCAGGCGAGCGAAATAGGCGGCAGGGTCGGGCTGGTAGGGCAGGGGGTAGAGCGTACAGGTCGGCATCAGTGTGGACGGCGATGTAAAAGCGAGGAGGGCGATTGTAGACCTGTGCAGGAAAAGCGCCTAGCACTGGGCGCGACATTCAGCATTGTGTTTGCCCCAAGGGGCCGCTGTGCGGCCCATCGCCGGGAAGCCAGCTCCACTGGTGCGGCGGAGCTCTCAGGGGCATGCGGTCCCTGTGGGAGCTAGCTTGCCGGCGATGGGCTGCAAAGCAGCCCCGGCAATTCAGCGGCCAGGCACGTGCCCGAACAAGCCCTGAGCTACCCGTACCCGCTGCTCGGCATCCTCGGTTACCCCATCCTTGGCCAACGCTTCGATGTGCGCCTCGACGGCATGGGTGCGCTGGGTCAGCCCGCAGTCGTTGGCAATCTGGATGTTCAGCCCCGGGCGGGCGTTCAGCTCCAGAATCAATGGGCCTTTTTCCTGATCCAGCACCATGTCGACACCGATGTAGCCCAGGCCGCACAGCTCGTAGCAGCCGGCGGCCAGCTTCATGAAGCCGTCCCAGTTCGGCAGCTGCACGCCATCTACTGCGTTGGTGGTGTCCGGGTGCTTGCTGATGATGTTGTTCAGCCAGGTACCGCGCAGGGTCACGCCGGTGGCCAGGTCGACACCCACGCCGATGGCACCTTGGTGCAGGTTGGCCTTGCCCCCGGACTGGCGGGTCGGCAGGCGCAGCATGGCCATGACCGGGTAGCCCATCAGCACAATGATGCGAATGTCCGGCACGCCTTCGTAGCTGATGCTCTTGAAGATCTGGTCGGGGGTGACGCGGTACTCGATCAGCGCGCGGTCGCGGTGGCCGCCCAGCGAGTACAGGCCGGTGAGGATGCTGGAGATCTGGTGCTCGATTTCCTCGTGGCTGATGATCTTGCCCGACACCGTGCGGTAGCGGTCCTCGAAGCGGTCGGCGATCACCAGGATGCCGTCACCGCCAGCGCCCTGCGCCGGCTTGATGACGAAATCGTTGCGCCCGCCAATGATCTGGTCGAGCTTTTCGATCTCTTTTTCGGTCTCGATGATGCCGTACATTTCCGGCACATGGATGCCGGCCGCCAGGGCTCGCTCCTTGGTGATGATCTTGTCGTCGACGATCGGGTACAGGTGGCGCTTGTTGTACTTCAACACGTAGTCCGCGTTGCGCCGGTTGATACCCATGATGCCCCGGGCCTCCAGGGCTTTCCACGTCTTGATCAGGCCAAACATCAGGCGTCAGCCTTCTTCAGGAATGCCTTGAAGCGCACCAGCTCGGTCAGGCGGTAGCCGCGGTAGCGACCCATCGCCAGCATGAAGCCCACCAGAATCAACAGCACCGCCGGGAAGGTGAATACGAAGTAGACCAGCTCCGGCACCATCATCAGCAGGTGCGCCACGGAGGCGGCGAACAGGGTGCCGATGGCAACTTTCATGGCATGGCCGCCACCACGCTCTTCCCAGGTGATCGACAGGCGTTCGATGGTCATGGTCAGGATCACCATCGGGAACAGTGCCACCGACAACCCGCGCTCAAGGCCCAGCTTGTGGCTGAACAGGCTGATGGCGGCGATCAGTACCACGACGAAGGTCAGCACCACCGACAGGCGCGGCAGCATCTGCAGCTTGAGGTGTTCCAGGTACGATCGCAGTGACAGCCCCAGGGCGGTGATCACCGTGAACAGCACGATACCGAAGCCCAGCTGGGTCTCGCGGAAGGCCAGGGCGATCAGCACCGGGGTGAACGTACCCAAGGTCTGCAGGCCGATCAGGTTGCGCAGTACCAGAATCACCAGCACGCCGATCGGGATCATCACCATGATCATGAAGGTTTGCTGGGTTTGCAGCGGCAGGCTGTACAGCGAGTACTCGAGGAAGTCGGCGTCGGTGTTCTCGTCGGTCAGCTTGGCCAGGCGGATGGCGTTCATCTCGCTGTTGTTCATGCTGAAGGTGACGTTGGCCTTCTTGCCGCCATCGACGGTGATCAGGTTGTCGTCACCGGTCCACCACAGCAGGCGGTCGCTGGGCAGGCCCTGCTCGCCGGTGTCCGGGTTGAAGTACAGCCAGTCGTTGCCGTTGAAGCTGCGCAGCCACAGTTCCGGGGTTTGCGGAGTATCGGCGACCAGGCGAATGGTGTGCACTTTCTCCATCGGCACATGGGCGATGGACAGCAGCAGGTCGATGACCTGGGCCTTCTTCATGGCCGAGGTGTCGCCGGCCAGCAGCAGCTTGACGTTGTCGTCGTTGAGGTTGTTGACCCGCTTGATGGTCTCGCTGACGAAGGTCTCGACGTCGGCGGAGTGCTGACGGATCGGCGCCATCAGGGCCTCGGCGGCGATCTTCTCAGGACCCTCGACGGCCAGGCTGTCGCGGAATGTGGCGCCTTTGACCGTGGTCTTCTCGTTGCTGTAGCGCTTGGTCAGCACCAGGCGGTAGTAGAGGGTCTGGTTGCCGTTGGCGCGGCGCGCCGACCAGGTCACCTTGCGGTTGCCGTCGGCACGATTGACGCTGACCCCGTAGTTGTTGGAGATGAAGCTCTCGTTGAGGCTGACGTAGTCGCGGTTCAGCGGCGGCACGAACATCTGCACCTTGACCGGGTCCTTGGTGCTGGCCACGAACTCGACCTTGGCGTCGATGTTCCACAGGTCGTCGGTCTCGTCCTCGGTCACCGGGATGCCGAGGAAGAAGATCTGATAAGCCGTGACCGCCACGCCCAGCAACACCAGTACGGTGATCAGGACTTTCAGATGGAGGGTAAGAGAGCGCATCGGGGTTACTCTGCTTTGGGAGCGTCGGTGGCACAGGCAGGTTTGCCGGCCGCGTATTTAAGGCTTGGGTCGACCAGCGCGTCGAAGTGCTTGAGCGCCTCGGAGCCGATCAGCAGCGGAAACTGGAACGCGCTGCGGTCGGTGAGGTTGACTTCGATGGTGCGCATGGCCTGGCCCATGCAGATTTCCAGTTCGATGACCGGGCGCGCCGTGTAGGCCTTGCCGGATTCTGCGTCATAGTCGCCGGCGCGGCGCTTGATCTTGCTCACGCGGGCCAGCGGGCGCTCGATCGGGTGCGAATGGGCGGCATCGATGGCCAGGTAGAAGCGCACCCAGCTTTCGCCGTTGCGCTTGAAACGCTTGATGTCGCGGGCACTGAGCGAGGCGGTCTTGGCGCCAGTGTCGAGCTTGGCCGCCACTTCCAGGTCCAGGTCGCCCAGGCGGGCGTATTCGTTGAGACCGTACACGGTCTTGCCCGCAGCCTGGCCAAGGGCCGGCAGCAGGGTGAGGCATAGCAGCATTAAAACGGGTGTAAGTCTCATATTCCGGGCGCGGTGCTGTGCAAGGTTCAGGGCAAGGCGACTGGCAACTACTGCGCAAGCTTCCTCGTTCATCTGTCAACAATCATGGCTGGATGACAGATAGGCTATCCATACTCCGTCGGAGGCGCGGCATTCTATCACGCCGACGTCTTGACGCCAGCGGTGCGCGATCTGACAGCGCAACCGTGGCGTTAGTTCGCCCTTAGACGATTGTCGACAATATTCATTTTTTCTTTGACTGCGGCCGCCGTTTTCGCTAATTTCTGGCAAAGAGATTTTCAAGGTGTCGACAATATGCAGGGCCTTTCTACCCCCACCCCGGTGCTGACAGACGAAACGGAAACGTTGTCCGAAAACGTCTTCCGACGCATTCAGGCGGCTATCGTCAAGGGTGAGATCGCCCCCGGCAGCAAGATTTCCGAGCCGGAGCTGGCGCGCACCTATGGCATCAGCCGTGGCCCGTTGCGCGAAGCCATCCACCGCCTCGAAGGCCAGCGCCTGCTGGTGCGCGTGCCGCATGTCGGTGCGCGGGTAGTGTCGCTCGACCACGCCGAGCTCATCGAGCTGTACGAGATCCGCGAGTCGCTGGAGGGCATGGCCTGCCGCCTCGCTGCCGAGCGCATGAGCCAGGCCGACATCGACGAATTGCGTCGGGTGCTCGACACCCACGAACGCGATGCCGCCTTCCAGGCCGGCCTGGGCTACTACCAGCAGGAAGGCGACTACGATTTTCATTACCGGATCATCCAGGGTAGCGGCAACCAGACCCTGGTCAAGATGCTCTGCGGCGAGCTTTACCAACTGGTGCGCATGTACCGCATCCAGTTCTCCGCTACGCCCAACCGGCCGCGCCAGGCCTTTGCCGAGCACCACCGCATTCTCGATGCCATTGCCGACCGTGATGGCGAACTGGCCGAACTCCTGATGCGCCGCCACATCGGCGCGTCCAAGCGCAATATCGAGCGTCACTACATGGACGCCCACAACAACAGCCCACGAGGTGAGAAATGACTCTGAAGAGCACCCCCGGTCAGCGTTTCCGCGATGCCGTTGCCGCTGAACATCCGCTGCAGGTGGTTGGCGCCATCAATGCCAACCATGCCCTGCTGGCCAAGCGCGCGGGCTTCAAGGCCATCTACTTGTCCGGCGGCGGTGTGGCCGCAGGCTCGCTGGGCCTGCCAGACCTGGGCATCAGTGGCCTGGACGACGTGCTGACCGACGTGCGTCGCATCACCGACGTGTGCGACCTGCCGCTGTTGGTGGACGTCGACACCGGCTTTGGCGCGTCGGCCTTCAACGTTGCCCGTACGGTGCGCTCGATGTGCAAGTTCGGCGCTGCCGCGATCCATATCGAGGACCAGGTTGGTGCCAAGCGTTGCGGGCACCGCCCGAACAAGGAGATCGTCACCCAGCAGGAGATGGTCGACCGTATCAAGGCCGCCGTCGATGCCCGCACCGACGACAGTTTCGTGATCATGGCGCGCACCGACGCCCTGGCCGTCGAAGGTTTGAACGCCGCCTTGGACCGCGCCGCCGCCTGCATCGAAGCGGGCGCCGACATGATCTTCCCGGAAGCCATCACCGAGCTGCAGATGTACAAGACTTTTGCCGACAGGGTGAAGGCACCGATCCTGGCCAACATCACCGAGTTCGGCGCCACGCCGCTGTACACCACCGAAGAGCTGGCCTCGGTCGACGTGTCACTGGTGCTGTACCCGTTGTCGGCGTTCCGCGCTATGAACAAGGCCGCCGACAACGTGTACACCGCGCTGCGCCGCGACGGCACGCAGAAGAACGTGATCGACACCATGCAGACCCGCATGGAGCTCTACGATGCCATTGGCTACCACGCGTTCGAGCAGAGCCTCGATGCGCTGTTTGCCCAGAAGAAAGGCTGACAGTTCCGTTTGTCGCTGCTGCGACCGGCCCTTTCGCGGGTGAATCCACGAAGGGGCCCGCCCAGGTTTCAATGATTAGCCAGATTTCCATAACAAATTCAAGAAAGGAGAAACACCATGGCCGAAGCAAAAGTACTCAGTGGCGCAGGCCTGCGCGGTCAGGTGGCTGGCCAGACCGCGCTGTCGACCGTGGGCCAGGCCGGTGCCGGGCTGACCTACCGGGGTTACGACGTGCGTGACCTGGCAGCCGCTGCCGAATTCGAGGAAGTGGCCTACCTGCTGCTGTATGGCGAGCTGCCGACCCAGGCCGAGCTTGCCGACTACAAACACAAGCTCAAGGGCCTGCGCGACCTGCCCCAGGCACTGAAAGAAGTGCTGGAGCGTATTCCGCGTGACGCCCACCCGATGGACGTGATGCGCACCGGCTGCTCGGTGCTCGGCACCCTGGAGCCAGAGCTCACCTTCGAGGCCCAGCGCGACAAGACCGACCGCCTGCTGGCGCTGTTCCCGGCAGTGATGTGCTACTGGTACCGCTTCACCCATCATGGTGTGCGCATCGACTGCAGCAGCGACGAAGACACCCTCGGTGGCCACTTCCTGCACCTGTTGCACGGCAAGAAGCCGAGCGAGCTGCACGTGAAAGTGATGAACGTGTCGCTGATCCTCTATGCCGAGCACGAATTCAACGCCTCCACCTTCACTGCCCGTGTTTGCGCCTCGACCCTGTCCGATCTGTATTCTTGCGTCACCGCCGCCATCGGCTCGCTGCGCGGCCCGCTGCACGGTGGTGCCAACGAGGCAGCGATGGAGCTGATCGAGCGCTTCCAGAGCCCGCAGGAAGCCACCGCCGAATTGCTGCGCATGCTCGAGCGCAAGGACAAGATCATGGGCTTTGGCCATGCCATCTACAAAGAGTCCGACCCGCGCAACGAGGTGATCAAGGGCTGGTCGAAGCAACTGGCTGATCAGGTGGGCGACAAAGTGCTGTACCCGGTATCCGAAGCCATCGACAAGACCATGTGGGAGCAGAAACGCCTGTTCCCCAATGCCGACTTCTACCATGCCTCGGCATACCACTTCATGGGCATCCCGACCAAGCTGTTCACCCCGATCTTCGTCTGCTCGCGCCTGACCGGCTGGGCGGCGCACGTCTTCGAGCAGCGCGCCAACAACCGCATCATCCGCCCAAGCGCCGAGTATGTCGGTGTCGATCAGCGCCAGTTCGTGCCGATCGAGCAGCGCTGACCGACCGAACCTGTGGGGTGGCCTGTTCCGGCCTCATCGCCGGCAAGCCAGCTCCCACAGGTGTTGCACCGCCCTCGAGGCTTGTGCTGTGCCTATGGGAACTGGCTTGCCGGCAACGGGCCGGAGCAACCAACACCCACAGGTGTTGCACCGCCCTGGGGGCTTGCGCTGTACCTGTAGGAGCTGGCTTGCCGGCGATGAGGCCGGAGCAGCCGACACATGACAGCGATTGGAAAGCTATCCACGACCGTACCGTGACCGAGCCTGATAATTATGAACACTGCATTCCGCAAGCACCTGCCAGGCACTGACCTGGACTATTTCGATGCCCGCGCAGCGGTCGAGGCGATCAAGCCCGGCGCGTACGCTGGCCTGCCTTACACCTCCCGCGTGCTCGCCGAAAACCTGGTGCGCCGCTGCGACCCGGCCACCCTCGACGCCTCGCTGGCCCAGCTGATCGAACGCAAGCGCGACCTCGACTTCCCGTGGTTCCCGGCGCGCGTGGTGTGCCACGATATCCTTGGCCAGACGGCATTGGTCGACCTTGCCGGCCTGCGGGACGCCATCGCCGACAAAGGCGGCGACCCGGCCGCCGTCAATCCGGTGGTGCCGGTGCAGCTGATCGTCGACCACTCGCTGGCCGTGGAATGCGGTGGCTTCGACCCACAAGCCTTCGAAAAGAACCGCGCCATCGAAGACCGCCGCAACGAAGACCGTTTCCACTTCATCAACTGGACCAAGAAGGCGTTCAAGAACGTCGACGTGATCCAGCCAGGCAACGGCATCATGCACCAGATCAACCTGGAGAAGATGTCACCGGTGGTCCACAGCGACCGCGGCGTGGCCTACCCCGACACCTGCGTCGGCACCGACAGCCACACCCCGCATGTCGACGCCCTGGGCGTGATCGCCATTGGCGTTGGCGGCCTGGAAGCCGAGAACGTGATGCTCGGCCGTGCCTCGTGGATGCGCCTGCCGGAAATCGTCGGCGTCGAGCTGACTGGCAAGCTGGCGCCGAACATCACGGCCACCGACCTGGTGCTGGCCCTGACCGAATTCCTGCGTAAACAGAAAGTCGTCGGCGCCTACCTGGAGTTCCACGGCGAGGGCGCGCGTGCCCTGACCCTGGGTGACCGCGCGACCATTTCCAACATGGCGCCGGAATACGGCGCCACGGCAGCGATGTTCGCCATCGACCAGCAGACCATCGACTACCTGCGCCTGACCGGCCGCGAAGAGCATCAGGTAAAGCTGGTGGAAACCTACGCCAAGGCTACTGGCCTGTGGGCCGACAGCCTGGCCGAGGCGGTCTACGAACGCACCCTGAGCTTCGACTTGTCGAGCGTGGTACGTAACATGGCCGGGCCGTCCAACCCGCATGCTCGCGTCGCAACCAGCGACCTGGCGGCCAAAGGCATCGCCGGCAGCTGGGAGGACGTGCCGGGGCAGATGCCTGACGGCGCGGTAATCATCGCCGCCATCACCAGTTGCACCAACACCAGCAACCCGCGCAACGTGATCGCTGCCGGCCTGATGGCGCGCAATGCCAACAGGCTGGGCCTGGCCCGCAAGCCGTGGGTCAAGTCGTCGCTGGCGCCGGGCTCCAAGGCCGTGCAGTTGTATCTTGAAGAGGCCGGCCTGGAGAAGGAACTGGAGCAACTCGGCTTCGGCATCGTCGCCTTCGCCTGCACCACCTGCAATGGTATGTCGGGTGCCCTTGACCCGGTGATTCAGCAGGAGATCATTGACCGCGACCTGTACGCCACGGCCGTGCTGTCGGGCAACCGCAACTTCGACGGCCGTATTCACCCGTATGCCAAGCAGGCCTTCCTGGCTTCGCCGCCGCTGGTGGTCGCCTACGCCATTGCCGGTACCATCCGCTTCGACATCGAGAAAGATGTGCTGGGTGTGGTCGATGGCAAGGAAATCCGCCTCAAGGACATCTGGCCAAGCGACGAGGAAATCGACGCCGTGGTGCGTGCCGCAGTGAAGCCTGAGCAGTTCCGCAAGGTGTACATCCCGATGTTCGCCATCGAGGAAGACCGCGGGCCGAAGGTCGCCCCGCTGTATGAATGGCGTCCGATGAGCACCTACATCCGGCGCCCGCCATACTGGGAAGGGGCCCTGGCCGGTGAGCGCACCCTGCGCGGCATGCGCCCGCTGGCGGTGCTGCCCGACAACATCACCACCGACCACCTGTCGCCGTCCAACGCCATCATGCTCGACAGCGCCGCCGGTGAGTACCTGGCGAAGATGGGCCTGCCGGAAGAGGACTTCAACTCCTACGCTACCCACCGTGGCGACCACCTGACCGCCCAGCGCGCCACCTTTGCCAACCCCAAGCTGTTCAACGAAATGGTGCGCAAGGCAGACGGCAGCGTGCAGCAAGGCTCGCTGGCGCGGATCGAGCCGGAAGGCAAGGTCACCCGTATGTGGGAAGCGATTGAAACCTACATGCAGCGCAAGCAGCCGCTGATCATCGTCGCCGGTGCCGACTACGGCCAGGGCTCGTCCCGTGACTGGGCGGCCAAGGGGGTGCGGCTGGCAGGTGTCGAGGCGATCGTGGCCGAAGGGTTCGAGCGTATTCACCGCACCAACCTGGTGGGCATGGGCGTGTTGCCGCTGGAATTCAAGCCGGGCACCGACCGCAAGACCCTGGGCCTGGATGGCAGCGAGACCTATGACGTGCTGGGTGCGCGGACGCCGCGGGCGACCTTGACCCTGGTCATCACCCGCCGCCAGGGTGAACGCCTGGAAGTGCCGGTGACCTGCCGCCTGGACACCGCCGAGGAAGTGTCGATCTACGAAGCGGGCGGGGTGCTGCAGCGCTTTGCCCAGGACTTCCTCGAAGCGACCGCCTAACCATGAGAGCGGGGCCGCTGTGCGGCCCATCGCCGGCAAGCCAGCTCCCACAGGGATCGCGCTGGCTTGCCGGCGCTGGGCTGCAAGGCAGCCCCGGGGGTTCATGATTATCAGACAGGACAGCAACGCAATGGCTCACGTACCGCAAGTAAAAATCCCCGCCACCTATATCCGTGGCGGCACCAGCAAGGGCGTGTTCTTCCGCCTGCAAGACCTGCCCGAGCGAGCGCAAATCCCCGGCCCGGCGCGCGATGCGCTGCTGCTGCGGGTAATCGGCAGCCCCGACCCCTATGGCAAGCAGATCGACGGCATGGGGGGTGCTACTTCAAGCACCAGCAAGAGCGTGATCCTGTCGCCCAGCATCAAGCCCGAACATGATGTCGACTACCTGTTCGGCCAGGTCAGCATCGACAAGGCCTTCGTCGACTGGAGCGGCAACTGCGGCAACTTGTCTGCGGCAGTCGGTTCATTCGCCATCAGCAGCGGCCTGGTCGACCCTGCGCGCGTTCCGCGCAACGGCATCGCCACCGTGCGTATCTGGCAGGCCAATATCGGCAAGACCATCATCGCCCATGTGCCGATCACCGAGGGTGAGGTGCAGGAAACCGGCGATTTCGAGCTGGACGGGGTGACGTTCCCGGCCGCCGAGGTACAGCTGGAGTTCCTCGACCCAGCAGCCGACGAAGACGGCGCAGGCGCTGCGATGTTCCCCACCGGCAACCTGGTCGATGACCTTGAGGTGCCAGGTGTCGGTACGTTCCAGGCGACATTGATCAATGCCGGCATCCCGACCATCTTCATCAGTGCTGCGGACCTCGGCTACACCGGCGCCGAGTTGCAGGACGCCATCAACGGCGACCCGCAGGCCCTGTTGCGTTTCGAGACGATCCGCGCCCATGGCGCCGTACGCATGGGGCTGATCGACAACGTCGACCAGGCTGCCGGGCGTCAGCACACGCCAAAAGTCGCATTCGTGGCGCCGCCGAGCGCCTACACTGCGTCCAGTGGCAAGGCGGTGCAGGCGGGGGATATCGACCTGCTGGTTCGGGCCTTGTCGATGGGCAAGCTGCACCATGCAATGATGGGGACTGCTGCGGTGGCCATTGGCACCGCAGCGGCCATTCCGGGCACGCTGGTCAACCTCGCCGCTGGCGGGGGCGAGCGCAGCGCCGTGCGTTTCGGCCACCCCTCGGGCACCCTGCGAGTGGGGGCTGAGGCGCGCCAGGTGAATGGCCAGTGGACAGTGACCAAGGCAATCATGAGCCGCAGTGCTCGCGTGCTGATGGAGGGCTGGGTTCGCGTGCCTGGCGATAGCTTCTAACGCACCACTGGCGCTCGGCTTCAAGCGGGGCCGCTGTGCGGCCCATCGCCGGCAAGCCAGCTCCCACAGGTACTGCACAAGTCTCCAGAGCTGTGCGATCCCCGTAGGAGCTGGCTTGCCGGCGATGGGCTGCACGGCAGCCCCAGCACTTTTGAAGGGAGCTGGATATGAGCGCCAACGCAGACCTCAACGACCGCCCGGACTACGACCGGGTACTGCAAACCCTGGCGGACTACGCCCTCAGCTACCGGGTCGAATCCCCCGAGGCGCTGGACACCGCGCGCAACTGCCTGATGGACACCCTCGGTTGCGGCCTGCTGGCCCTGCGGTTTCCCGAATGCACCAAACTGCTTGGCCCCCTGGTCGAAGGCACCGTGGTGCCCAATGGTGCCCGCGTCCCCGGAACCGCCTACCGTCTCGACCCGGTCAAGGCCGCCTGGGACATCGGCTGCACGGTGCGCTGGCTGGACTACAACGACACCTGGCTGGCCGCCGAATGGGCGCACCCCTCGGATAACCTCGGCGGCATCCTGGCGGTTGCCGACCACCTGTCGCAGAAGCGGGTGGCTGCCGGTGAGGCGCCGTTGCTGATGGGCGATGTGCTCGAAGCCATGGTCATGGCTCACGAGATCCAGGGTGTGCTGGCGCTGGAAAACGCCTTCAACCGCGTCGGCCTCGATCATGTGATTCTGGTCAAGGTGGCTTCCACCGCCGTGTGCGCCAGGCTGATGGGGGCCAGCCGCGAGCAGATGCTCTCGGCCTTGTCCCACGCCTTTGTCGATGGCCAGGCGCTGCGCACCTACCGCCACGCGCCCAACGCCGGTTCGCGCAAGTCCTGGGCCGCTGGCGATGCGTCCAGCCGTGGCGTACGCCTGGCCGACATCGCCCTGCGCGGCGAGATGGGCGTGCCCAGTGTGCTGACGGCGCCACAGTGGGGCTTCTACGACGTGCTGTTCAGCCATACCAACAAGGACCTGGCGCTCAAACCGGCGGGCCAGCAGGAGCTGCGCGTGCCACAGGCACTGGGCAGCTATGTGATGGAGAACGTGCTGTTCAAGGTCAGTTTCCCTGCCGAGTTCCACGCGCAGACTGCCTGCGAGGCGGCGGTAGCCCTGCACCCGCTGGTGCGCAATCGCCTGCATGAAATAGACCGCATCGTCATCACTACCCAGGAGTCGGCCATTCGCATCATTTCCAAGAGCGGGCCGCTGGCCAATGCCGCCGACCGCGACCATTGCCTGCAATACATGGTGGCTGTGCCGCTGATTTTCGGGCATCTGGTGGCTGAGCATTATGAAGACGCCTTCCATGCCAACCACCCGAGCATCGATCGGCTTCGCGAGAAGATGGAGGTAGTGGAGGACCCGCGCTTCAGCCGCGAGTACCTGGAGCCAGCCAAGCGTTCGATCGCCAATGCGCTGCAGGTGTTCTTCAAGGACGGCAGCAGTACCGATCAGGTGGTGGTGGAATACCCGATCGGCCACCGGCGGCGGCGGGAAGAGGGGATACCGTTGCTGGAGGCCAAGTTCAGGGCCAACCTGGCGACGCGCTTTGCGCGGCAGCGGTGCCAGCAGATTTTCGAGCTGTGCAAGGACCAGCAAGGGCTGGAGCAGATGGCGGTGCACAGGTTTGTGGAGTTGTTTGTGATTTGAGGTTGTCTGTGCCGGCCTCTTCGCGGGCTTGCCCGCGAAGAGGCCGGCACAGGAGACACAAAAAAGCCCCGGCATTTCTGCCGGGGCTTTTGCTTGTAGCTTGTAGCTTACAACTTGCTGCTCAGCTTACGCCTGAACCACCGGGATCTTGGCGTTGGCTGCCGCTTCGCGGAACTCGGCGATCTGGTCGAAGCTCAGGTAGCGGTAAACGTCGGCAGCCATGCTGTCGATGTCTTTCGCATACTGCATGTACTCTTCGACAGTCGGCAGCTTGCCGATGATCGAAGCGACAGCAGCCAGCTCGGCCGATGCCAGGTACACGTTGGTGGCGTCGCCCAGACGGTTCGGGAAGTTACGGGTCGAAGTGGAAACCACGGTCGAACCGGTCTGCACACGTGCCTGGTTACCCATGCACAGCGAGCAGCCTGGCATTTCCATGCGCGCACCGGCCTTGCCGTAGATGCCGTAGTAGCCTTCTTCGGTCAGCTGGTGAGCATCCATCTTGGTTGGCGGAGCCAGCCACAGACGGGTCGGGATGCCGCCCTTGACCTTCTCCAGCAGCTTGCCGGCAGCGCGGAAGTGGCCGATGTTGGTCATGCACGAACCGATGAACACTTCGTCGATCTTCTCGCCCTGTACCGAAGACAGCAGGCGGGCATCGTCCGGGTCGTTCGGCGCGCAGAGCACAGGCTCCTTGACGTCGGCCAGATCGATTTCGATGATTTCGGCGTATTCGGCATCGGCGTCGGCCGACAGCAGCTCAGGGTTGGCCAGCCAGGCTTCCATGGCCTGGGCGCGACGCTCCAGGGTGCGGGCATCGCCGTAGCCTTCGCCGATCATCCAGCGCAGCAGGGTGATGTTGGAGGTCAGGTACTCGGCAATAGCCTTTTCCGGCAGCTTGATGGTGCAACCGGCAGCGGAGCGCTCGGCCGAGGCGTCGGACAGTTCGAACGCTTGCTCGACAGTCAGTTCGTCCAGGCCTTCGATTTCCAGGATGCGTCCGGAGAAGGCGTTTTTCTTGCCCTTCTTCTCGACGGTCAGCAGGCCGTTCTGGATGGCGTAGTAAGGGATGGCATGCACCAGGTCACGCAGGGTGATGCCTGGCTGCAGTTTGCCCTTGAAGCGCACCAGGATCGACTCTGGCATGTCCAGCGGCATGACGCCGGTGGCAGCGGCGAAGGCTACCAGGCCGGAACCGGCCGGGAACGAGATGCCGATCGGGAAGCGAGTGTGCGAGTCGCCACCGGTACCTACGGTGTCAGGCATCAGCATGCGGTTCAGCCAGCTGTGGATGATGCCGTCGCCTGGGCGCAGCGACACGCCGCCACGGGTGCGGATGAAGTCTGGCAGGGTGTGGTGAGTGGTGACGTCGATCGGCTTCGGATAGGCCGCAGTGTGGCAGAACGACTGCATTACCAGGTCGGCGGAGAAGCCCAGGCACGCCAGGTCTTTCAGCTCGTCGCGGGTCATCGGGCCAGTGGTGTCCTGGGAGCCGACGGTGGTCATCTTCGGCTCGCAGTAGGCACCTGGGCGCACGCCTTGGCCTTCTGGCAAGCCGCAAGCACGGCCGACCATTTTTTGCGCCAGGGTGAAGCCCTTGTCGGACGCGGCAGGCTGCTCAGGTTTCTTGAACAGGTCGACTGGGCCCAGGCCAAGCTCGGCGCGGGCCTTGTCGGTCAGGCCGCGGCCTACGATCAGTGGGATACGACCGCCAGCACGGACTTCGTCGAGCAGTACAGGCGTCTTCAGTTCGAAGGTGGTAACCAGCTCGTCGCTTTCGTGACGGCGCACTTCACCTTTGTACGGGTAGACGTCGATGACGTCGCCCATGCTCAGGTTGGTGCAGTCGAATTCGATCGGCAGGGCGCCGGCGTCTTCCATGGTGTTGTAGAAGATCGGAGCGATCTTGGTGCCGAAGCAGAAACCACCGGCGCGCTTGTTCGGCACGTACGGGATGTCGTCGCCGAAGAACCACAGCACCGAGTTGGTGGCGGATTTACGCGACGAACCGGTACCAACCACGTCGCCGACGTAGGCAACCGGGAAGCCTTTGGCGCGGACTGCTTCGATCTGCTTCAGCGGGCCGACCGAACCAGGTTGCTCAGGTTCGATGCCGTCACGGGCCATTTTCAGCATGGCCAGGGCGTGCAGCGGGATGTCAGGGCGCGACCAGGCATCCGGGGCAGGGGACAGGTCGTCGGTGTTGGTTTCGCCAGGCACCTTGAACACGGTCAGGGTGTACTTGTCGGCGATGGCCGGGCGGGTGGTGAACCACTCGCCGGCAGCCCAGGAGTCGAGCACGGCCTTGGCGTGGGCGTTGCCAGCCTTGGCTTTTTCGGCCACGTCGTGGAAGGCATCGAACATCAGCAGGGTGTGCTTGAGCTGCTCGGCCGCGACGGCGCCCAGTTCGGCGTCATCCAGCAGTGCGACCAGCGTTTCGATGTTGTAGCCGCCTTGCATGGTGCCCAGCAGCTCGGTGGCGTGCTTGCGGTCGATCAGTGGCGACTGGGTTTCGCCCTTGGCGACGGCGGAGAGGAATGCGGCCTTGACGTAGGCAGCTTCGTCGACCCCTGGCGGTACGCGGTTGGTGATCAGGTCTACGAGGAAGGCTTCTTCGCCGGCCGGCGGGTTTTTCAGCAGCTCGACCAGGCCTGCAGTTTGTTCGGCGTTCAGCGGCTGGGGCACGATACCCAGGGCGGCACGCTCTTCGATGTGTTTGCGGTAGGCTTCAAGCACAGTTATTTCCCTCATCAGTGGTCCCTAAAGGGGGTCCGGGACGCTTATCCAGCATTCGATGCACCCATGCGCTGCCACGGCTTTGTGGGCCGCCCAGCCAGGGTCGCAAAGAATCCTTACAGAAGCTGCTTTCAAAGTTTTACGCCTGCAGAACGGGGAGCTGATGAGGGCTGGCGCGGGCATGCGAGGGGTGCATGGCCCGGGCCAACGCCGTTCTACCGGATTAACTGTGCTCGTGACGCTTTGAAAACAGCTTCCAACGGACATTGTTGCCTTCGAAAAGGCCGGATGATTCTACGGTAAAAAACGCCCGAAGGTAAGGCGGCAAAGATGACTTTAAGCAGTGACCCTGGTTAGACAAAGGGCTAACATGGGGGCGTGTCCCACCGCCAAGCTGTTGTTTTTCATGTCCAACAAGTCCATCAAGACCCCTTGTGTCGGCCTGTGCTCCACGGTTTACGGAGACACGGTGTGCCGTGGCTGCAAGCGTTTTCACCACGAAGTGATCAACTGGAACGGCTATGACGACGCGCAGAAGCGCGCGGTGTGGCTGCGCCTTGAGCAACTGCTGGTGCAGGTGATGATGGCCAAACTGGAAGTGTTCGACAAAGGCCTGCTGCGCCAGCAACTGGAGCAGCGTTCCATCCGCTTTGTCGAGCAACAGTCGGAATATTGCTGGGCTTACCAGCTGATTGCCCGCGGTGCGCGGATGATCCGAGAGCTGGAGGCGTATGGCATGGTGTTGCTGCCGGAATTCCGTGACTGGGAGCTGCCGCAGTTGCGTGACGCCATCGACCGGGAATTCTTCCTGCTGTCCGAAGCGCATTACCAGCGGTACATCGCTCCGGCTTTCCTCAAAAGCGCGTTCGAGTAGGCCCTTTCCCTCTGTTTACCCGTTAGCCGGCTGGCTAGCTTGGCGCCCTCGTGAACGAATGAGGAGCGCTTCCGTGGGCAACTACAACTTCAAGCCCGACCTGTGCTTCAACGCGCGGTGCTGGTGGCAGCTGGGAGGTGTTAGGGTTGAAGGGGAGTGGGGCGCTGCTGTCG
>NZ_JABMCN010000249.1 GCF_013179515.1 Pseudomonas sp. CM27 | reverse complement strand
CGCATTCAATACCGTGTGTACTTGCTGCTCGCTCGGGGTTGCCTTGGCAGAGGAGCGGTCTGCCCAGGCATCCAGACAAAGACGAGAAAAGGAGTATCACGCCATGCATGCCATCAGCTTTATCCAGGACCTGGCAGTCATCATGCTGGTCGCGGGCGTGGTGACCATCCTCTTTCACCGTCTCAAGCAGCCCGTGGTGCTGGGTTACATCGTCGCCGGCTTCATCATCGGCCCGCATACCCCTCCGTTTGGCCTGATTCACGACGAGGACACCATCAAGATCCTTGCTGAACTGGGGGTTATCTTCCTGATGTTCTGCCTCGGGCTGGAGTTCAGCCTGCGCAAGCTGTTCAAGGTGGGTGCAACGGCGTTTATCGCGGCTTTCCTGGAAATCGTGCTGATGATCTGGATCGGCTTCGAGATCGGCCGCTGGTTCGGCTGGAACACCATGGACTCGCTGTTCCTCGGCGCCATCCTGGCCATTTCCTCGACCACCATCATCGTCAAGGCGCTCAATGACCTGAAGATGAAGAACGAGCGCTTTGCCCAACTGATCTTTGGCGTGCTGATCGTCGAGGACATTCTTGGTATCGGCATCATCGCCCTGTTGTCGGGCATTGCCGTCAGCGGCACGGTCAGCTCCGGCGAGGTGTTCTCCACCGTCGGCAAGCTGTCGCTGTTCATGATCGTTGCGCTGGTCATCGGCATCCTGCTGATACCGCGGCTGCTGGCCTACGTGGCCAAGTTCGAAAGCAACGAGATGCTGCTGATTACCGTGCTGGGCCTGTGCTTTGGCTTCTGCCTGCTGGTGGTCAAGCTGGAATACAGCATGGTCCTGGGGGCGTTCCTGATCGGCGCCATCATGGCCGAATCGCGCCAGTTGCTGAAAATCGAGCGCCTTATCGAACCTGTGCGCGACCTGTTCAGCGCGATATTTTTCGTGGCGATCGGTCTGATGATCGACCCCCAGGTGCTGGTCGATTACGCCTGGCCGATCGTGGTCATCACCCTGGCCGTGGTACTGGGCAAGATGCTGTCCTGTGGCATGGGGGCGTTCATCGCCGGCAATGACGGACGCACGTCGTTGCGCGTGGGCATGGGGCTTTCGCAAATCGGCGAGTTCTCCTTCATCATCGCCGCGCTGGGCATGACCTTGCAGGTGACCAGCGACTTCCTCTACCCGGTGGCCGTCGCCGTATCGGCCATCACCACGTTGTTGACGCCCTACCTGATCCGGGCAGCCGACCCGTTGTCGCAGAAGCTCGGTAGGGTGGTACCCGGCCGCCTGGCACGGGTGCTGTCGTTGTATGGCGAGTGGCTGCGCAACATCCAGCCGCAGGGCGAGAGCGCGATGCTGGCGGCGATGATCCGGCGCATCCTGTTGCAAGTGGGGGTGAACCTGGCGCTGGTCATCGCCATTTTCTTCAGCGGTGGTTACTTTGCAGGGCGTATCGGCAACTGGCTCAGTGAATGGGTCAGCGATGCCAGCCAGCAGAAAGCCGTGATATGGGGCGCTGCACTGTTGCTGTCGTTGCCATTTCTGATTGCCGCCTACCGCAAGCTCAAGGCGCTTTCGATGTTGCTGGCAGAGATGGGCGTAAAGCCGGAAATGGCCGGGCGACATACCCAGCGCGTGCGTCGGGTAATTGCCGAGGTGATCCCGCTGCTGTCGCTGCTGGTAATCTTCCTGCTGCTGTCTGCGTTGTCGGCGAGCATTCTGCCGACCAATGAGCTGCTGCTGGTGATTGCCGTGGTTGCTGCGGTGGTGGTGGCGTTGCTATGGCGCTGGTTTATCCGCGTGCATACGCGCATGCAGATTGCCTTGCTGGAGACGTTGGAGAACAGCCGCGAGAATACCCACTGAGGGTGAAAGCTCCAGTGCGGCCCTGTTGGTGGGTAAACCCCACACACACAGGGCCGGCACCGGCTGCATCAATTCACAGGTGCTAATCAGCTTTCCAGCCAGACATCACGCGCCCAGTGCCACACCGATTCCCAGCTCTCCTCGCCGGCGATTTCCTCTTCGGCATCCCACAACACCACGGTGCCGTCTTCTTCGACGCAGTAGTAGTTGTCGCCGTCCTGGCACAGTGGAATAAGATCACGCGGCACCCCGGCATCCCAGGCGTTGGAGGCCACCTCTGGCAGGTAGGTGTGCGACTGCGGATCAGTGACGGTGACCGGCTCCAGGGAGCCGTAGACCACATCGCTGACGGTCAGCAGAAATTCTTTGAACACGAACGGAATGTTGATGAACAGCTGTTCTTCAATCTCTACCAGCTGGTCCTCGTCGGGAAGCTCCAGGGGCACCGGCACCGGCTCATTGGCTTCACGGAGTTGTTCGATCACTTCTTCCACGGTTCACTTCCTCTGACCTAGATGACAACGCTGCGCGTTATACCCTAGTAGCCCACTTTGGCAAAAGCAAAAACCCCGGGCAAGGCCCGGGGTTTTTTGTGCAGCACGCAGCGGTTAGCCGTTCTGACGGATACCGGCAACCAGCCAAGGCTGGTTCTCGCCTTGGGCGCGAACCATGTGCCAGCTTTCGCTGAACACTTCGCCCTGGTCGAAGCGCGAGTTTTTCGACAGGCCACGGAAGGTGAGGGTGGCGTCGGTGCGGTCGGCGCGGTCGTCGAGACCGTCCAGTTGCACTTCGAGGTTGTCGATGTAGGTGGCCTGGAAGCCATCACCCAGCTCAGCGCGCTCGCGCTTGAGGAACTCGAGCATTTGCGGGGTGACGAACTCGGCGATCTTGTCCATTTCGTTGGCATCCCAGTGCTGCTGCAGCGACTGGAAGTGGTTGCGAGCGGCGGCCAGGAAGCTCTGCTCGTTGAACCAGGCCGGGGCGTTGATCACCGGAGCAGCTGCGGCAGCAGGTGCGGCCGAACCACCGAAGATCGACGGCTGGGCAGGCTGGCCGTGAGCCTCACGCTGCATCGGCGCATGGCCTGGCGCGGCCATTTGCGGCTGCTGCTGGCGACGGCGCGCGGCGATGAAGCGGAACACCAGGAAGGCGATGAGCGCCACGATCAGGAAGTCCATGATCTGGAAGCCTTCGAAACCGTCGCCCATGAACATGGACGCCAGCAGGCCACCGGCGGCGAGACCGGCCAATGGGCCCAGCCAGCGCGAAGCACCGCTGGCAGCAGCCGGTGCACGGCCAGGTGCGGTCGGTGCGGCGGCAGGCGTGGTTGGCGTAGCCTGGCGGGTCTGGTGGATAGGCGCGGAGCCCGAGCTCTTGCCACCGCCGAAGCGCTTGGCGTTGGCGTCCAGGCTCAGCGTCAGGCCGACGCAGAGCGCCAGTGCGATGCTAAGAAAACGTTGCATAAATGGGATATCCCCTGTTGTGGATTGCACGCGCGTCATGTTGCACAGGTTCCCGTGCACATGACCAGCGACATAATGTTTCGAGCTTTTGCCTAAGCTTTGCCCAAGTGTTACAAGGCCTCGAGCTTGGCATACCCCAACATCAGCCATTTGCTGCCTTCGGCAAAATTCACCTGGACCCGCGCCTGGGCGCCGGACCCCTCGAAGTTCAGGATCACACCTTCGCCAAACACCGCATGCTGCACACGCTGGCCAAGGCTGAATGCGGTCTGCGGGATGCTCGCATTGGCAAACAGGTTACTGTTGGTGGCGGTCTTCACCCCGCCGAACGGACGGCTGACGCTATTGGACAGGCGCACTTCCTGCACCAGCCCCGGCGGAATTTCGCGTACGAAACGCGACACCTTGTTGTAGGTTTCGCTGCCATACAGGCGACGAGTTTCAGCGTAGGTCATGACCAGCTGGCGCATGGCGCGGGTGATGCCCACGTAGGCCAGGCGGCGTTCCTCTTCCAGGCGGCCGGGTTCTTCCAGGCTCATCTTGTGCGGGAACAGGCCTTCTTCCATGCCCACCAGGAACACATACGGGAACTCCAGGCCCTTGGCGCTGTGCAAGGTCATCAGCTGGATGCTGTCTTCATGTTCGTCGGCCTGGGTATCGCCGGCTTCGAGCGAGGCATGGCCGAGGAAGGCCGACAGTGGCGAGAGCTCGGCGTCTTCGTCGGTGGATTCGAAGTTGCGCGCCGCGCTCACCAGTTCCTCAAGGTTTTCTACCCGTGCCTGGCCCTTTTCACCCTTTTCTTCCTGGTGATAAGTGATCAGCCCTGACTGCTCGATGGTGGTCTGGGTCATGGTATGCAGCGGCATGTCCACGACCTTGGCTGCCAACCCTTCGATCAACTCGATGAACGCCCCCAGGGCACTGGCTGCGCGGCCTTTCAGGGCTTTGCCGGCGATCAGCTGGCACATCGCCTGCCACATCGACAGCTGGCTGTGGCGGGCGTGCTCGCGAATGGCTTCGACGGTTTTTTCGCCAATACCGCGCGGCGGTACGTTTATCACCCGCTCCAGGGCGGCATCGTTGCCTCGGCCTTCGATCAGCCGCAGGTACGCCATGGCGTTCTTGATCTCGGCGCGTTCGAAGAAGCGCTGGCCACCATAGATGCGGTACGGGATCCGTTCGCGCAGCAGGGCTTCTTCCAGTACCCGCGACTGGGCGTTGGAACGGTACAGGATGGCGATTTCGTTCCGCGCATTGCCTTGCTTGACCAGGCTTTCGATGGTTTCCACCACGTAGCGCGCTTCGTCGTGCTCGTTGTAGGCCGCGTACAGGGTCAGCGGTTCGCCTTCGCCCATGTCGGTCCACAGCTCCTTGCCCAGGCGCCCGCTGTTGTTCGCGATCAGGGCGTTGGCCGCCTTGAGGATGCCACCGGTGGAGCGGTAGTTCTGCTCCAGGCGAATCATTTCGGCGTCCGGGAAATCGGCGGTGTACTGGTGGATGTTCTCGATCTTGGCGCCGCGCCAGCCGTAGATCGACTGGTCGTCGTCGCCCACCGCCATCAGGCTGTCGCCACCGCGCGCCAGCAGGCGCAGCCAGGCGTATTGCACCGCGTTGGTGTCCTGGAACTCGTCCACCAGTACGTGGCGGAAGCGCCGCTGGTAATGCTCCAGCAGGCCCGGGTGGTCGCGCCACAGGTCCAGGGCGCGCAGCAGCAGCTCGGAAAAGTCGATGACCCCGGCGCGCTCGCAGGCCTGCTCGTAGGCGGTATACACGTCGCGCATGGTGGACAGGAACAGGTCGCCCCCGGCCTGGATATGTTGCGGGCGCAGGCCCTCGTCCTTCTGCCCGTTGATAAACCACTGGGCCTGGCGTGCCGGCCATTTCTGCTCGTCCAGGCCCAACTCGCGCATTACCCGTTTGATCAGGCGCTGCTGGTCGTCGCTGTCGAGGATCTGGAAGTTCTGTACCAGTCGCGCTTCTTGCCAATGGGCCCGCAGCAGGCGATGGGCAAGGCCGTGGAAGGTCCCGACCCACATGCCCGCCGGGTTGATCCCCAGCAGCTGCTCGATCCGCTGGCGCATTTCTGCCGCAGCCTTGTTGGTGAACGTCACCGACAGGATCGAGTGCGGCGATGCCTGCTCCACCTGGATAAGCCAGGCGATGCGGTGCACCAGCACGCGGGTTTTACCGGAACCGGCGCCGGCAAGCACCAGTTGACGCCCGAGCGTGGCCGCTACGGCCTGGCGTTGGGCATCGTTGAGGGAATTCAGCAGGAAGGAGAGGTCGTCTGTGCGCATCGGGCCATTCTAGGGTGCCGCGCAGGAACGGGCAAACGCCTACTGTATGAATATTCACCTGGTTCGCACCATTCATCGCCAGGGTGCCACGAGCGTGGGACGGGGCCGAACTTCTGGTCAGATGTCCTGAGCTGTAATGGTTTTGACAATATTGCAGTCAGGACATTGTCGGCCAAGCTGTTTTAGCGGAAAGCTGATCAGTCTGTGATCATGATCTCGGTGATGCTGGCAATCAGCTTGTCGTCATGGAAGATGTCCACTTTCGGAATAGCGCTGTGATCCCCCGGCATCCGGAAGCTCACCGGCTTTTCGGTAACTACCTGAGGGTAGATACCTCCCTCGGTCTCCTGCGTCAGCTCAAGTGCCAGCGCGTGAGACTTGTCCTGCAACTTGCGTATGCTCAGTCGCGGACTGATGCCGGGGTGGCCGACCATGACATTGCCATAGACACGGAAATTTGCATTTCCCGGCATCCTGTCCTGCTGTGCTACCCAACCATTCGTTTCGATAGACATGTTGCTCATTCTCCAGGTTAGCGCGACGGAATATCGCGTGAGCACATGATTGCGCGCGTAACCCAAGGCCATGCAGTCAGAAAGGGTTCAGCTGTACCAGTGTCTGCCTTGATGGGCGAGCAGCGCGCTGGCCTGTTCAGGTCCGTTGTTTCCCGCGCCATAGTTACGTGGAGGTTGGAAATGTTCTTCCCAGCCCTTGATAATGGGATCGACCCAGGCCCAGGCGGCCTCCACTTCATCGCGACGCATGAACAGTGTCGAATCCCCATCCAGCACATCCAGCAGCAGGCGTTCGTAGGCTTCCCAGCGACGGGTCTGGCTGAACACCTGGGCCAGGTTCAGGTCCAGGTCCACCGGCTCCAGGCGCATGCCCTTGCCTGGGCTTTTGGTCATCATGCGCAGGCTGATGCGTTCGTCCGGTTGCAGCTGGATCAGCAGCTGGTTGACCTGTGCCCCGCTGAACAGTTCATGGGGCACAGGCTTGAACTGGATGACGATTTGCGACGAGCGTCGCGCCATACGCTTGCCGGTGCGCAAGTAGAAAGGCACACCCGCCCAGCGCCAGTTGTCGATGTGCGCTTCGACGGCGACGAAGGTTTCGGTGTCGCTGTCGTTGTCGACATCCTTTTCGAAGTAATACGCCGGCACTTCCTGGCCACCGATGCGCCCGGCGCCGTACTGGCCGCGCACGGTCTTGTCCTGCACGTCCTGGCCAGTGATCGGCTTGAGCGCCCGCAATATCTTTACTTTTTCATCGCGTACCGCTTCGGCCTCGAACTGTGAGGGTGGCTCCATGGCCACCAGGCACAGCAGCTGCAGCAGGTGGTTCTGCAGCATGTCGCGGATCGCCCCGGCGCGGTCGTAGTAGCCGCCGCGGTTCTCTACACCGAGCGTTTCGCAGACGCTGATCTGCACATGATCGACCTGGTTGTTGCGCCACACCGGCTCCAGCAAGGCGTTGGCAAAGCGCAGCGCCATCAGGTTCTGTACGGTCTCCTTGCCCAGGTAATGATCGATGCGGAACACCTGATTTTCTTCGAATACTGCGCCAATCGCTTCGTTGATGGCAGTGGCAGATTCAAGCGAGTGGCCGATCGGCTTTTCCAGCACGATGCGCGCCTCGGCATCGGCCAGGCCGGCGTTACGCAGGTGGTTGGCTATAGGGACGAACAAGTTCGGGGCGGTGGCAAGGTAGAAGATGCGCGTAAGCCCGCCGGGCTCGCCCAGGTAGCGTGCCAGGCGCCCGAAGTCGGCACTTTGCGAAGCATCCATGGGGAAATAGTCGAGCCGTGCGGAAAACCGTTGCCAGACGTCTTCTTCAAAGTTACTGCGGGCGATCTGCGCCCGGCAGTGGCGCTCGGCCAGCTTCAGGTAGTCGTTGCGTGGCAGGTTGCGCCGAGCCAGCGCGATGATGCGTACGGCAGGGTCAAGACGGGCCTCGCGAAACAGGTGGTAGAGCGCCGGGAGCAGTTTGTGCAGGGCCAGATCGCCGGTGCCGCCGAAGACCAGAATGTCGCAAGGAATAGTCAAACCGCCACTCTCCACGTTCGTTTAACTGGGCGGGTTGGCGTCCATGTAGTATAACTACAAGAAAGCTACAACCCGGCCAGCCGATCATAACCGAGTCCAGCCCGTGAATCTGTTGCAACATATCGCCCAATCGCGCCACCTGCTGCGCAAATCGGAACTGAAAGTGGCCGACCACGTGCTGCTGGACCCGGCTGCCGTCATGCACAGCTCGATGGCCGACCTGGCGCACCACGTGGGTATCAGCGAGCCGACCATCGTGCGTTTCTGCCGGGCTATCGGTTGCTCGGGCTTCCAGGACCTCAAGCTGAAGCTGGCGCAAAGCCTGGCCGCCGGGGCCAGTTTCGGCCAGTTCGCCATCCATGAAGACGACTCGGTCGCCGACTACAGCCTGAAGATTTTCGACACCACCCTGCACACCCTGATGGAGGTGCGCGAGCACCTCGACCCGCAGGCGCTGCAGTTGGCGGTGAGTGCCATGGCCCAGGCACAGCGTGTGGAATTCTATGGTTTTGGCGCATCGGGTGCGGTGGCGGCCGACGCCCAGCACAAGTTCTTCCGCTTGCTGCTCAGCGCGGCAGCGTACTCCGACCCGCACATGCAGGCGATGTCGGCGGTTACCCTGAAACCGGGCGATGTAGCGGTGTGCATTTCCCAGTCGGGGCGGTCCAAGGACCTGTTGATCACTGCCAACCTGGTACGTGAGAGTGGCGCCAACCTGATCACCCTGTGCCCCAGCCAGACGCCTCTAGCCGAGCTGTCGACCGTCAACCTGGCAATCGACGTGCACGAGGACACCGAAATCTATACCCCGCTGACCTCGCGTATCGCCCACCTTGTGGTAATCGACGTGCTGGCCATGGGCGTGGCCATGGCGCGCGGGCCGAGCCTGGTCAACCACCTGAAGAGCGTGAAGCGCAGCTTGCGCAGCCTGCGTTTGTCGCCCAAGTCGATCAAGGCTACCGACGACTGATCAATGGCCCGGCAAGGCAGATTTCACTGTTTTGTCACCATTTCACAGCCAAAACGTCAACCTCCATTGCCAGTCTGAAGCCTCCGCACCCTATCTGGGAGACAGGCAATGGCTCGTGACTTCGACGGTACGTACCAACCCAACGCCAAGGCTCGCAAGCAGCAGGAAAAGGATCAGCGCCGCATGGAATACCGCCGGGCGATCGAGAGCTATTGCGACCAACGTCAACTGCTGCGCGACCTGGTGGACTACCCTGAGCTGCAAGAGCTCACTGTG
>NZ_JABMCN010000248.1 GCF_013179515.1 Pseudomonas sp. CM27 | reverse complement strand
CGCCGACCTGCTGGCCCTGACCCTGCTGACCCCGCCGGGCGAGTTCGACGCCGACGTGGCCATCGGCAGCGCCCAGCGCTTCGGCGTGCCACTGGGCTTCGGTGGCCCGCACGCGGCCTACTTCGCCACCCGTGACGCGTTCAAGCGCGACATGCCGGGCCGCCTGGTGGGCGTTTCTATCGACCGCTTCGGCAAGACTGCGCTGCGCCTGGCCATGCAAACCCGCGAGCAGCATATCCGCCGCGAAAAGGCCACTAGCAACATTTGCACCGCCCAGGTACTGCTGGCCAACATCGCCAGCATGTTCGCCGTCTATCACGGCCCGGCCGGCCTCAAGCGCATCGCCGAACGTACCCATGCCCTGACCGCTATCCTCGCCGCCGGCCTGAACACGCTGGGCGTGCAGGTGGTGGGCGCCAGCGCCTTCGACACCCTGACCCTGGCCACCGGCAGTTCCACTGCCGGCCTGCATGACCAGGCACGCGCCCAAGGCATCAACCTGCGCCAGGTCGACGCCGGCCACCTGGGCCTGTCGCTGGACGAAACCAGCAGCCAGGCGGATGTCGAGGCCCTGTGGCAGCTGTTCGCGGGCGACCAGGCCCAGCCAGATTTTGCCGCGCTGGCCGCCAGCACCGGCTCGCTGCTGCCTGCTGCCCTGCTGCGCCAGTCGGCCATTCTCGAACACCCGGTGTTCAACCGCTATCACAGCGAAACCGAGCTGATGCGCTACCTGCGCCGCCTGGCCGACAAGGACCTGGCGCTGGACCGCAGCATGATCCCGCTGGGCTCGTGCACCATGAAGCTGAACGCCGCCAGCGAAATGATCCCGGTTACCTGGGCCGAATTCGGCAACCTGCACCCGTTCGCCCCTGCCGAGCAAAGCCAGGGCTACCTGCAGATGACCACCGAGCTGGAGGCCATGCTGTGCGCCGCCACCGGTTATGACGCCGTGTCGCTGCAGCCCAACGCCGGCTCCCAGGGCGAGTACGCCGGCCTGCTGGCGATCCGTGCCTACCACCGTAGCCGTGGCGAGGCGCACCGTGACATCTGCCTGATCCCGTCCTCCGCCCACGGCACCAACCCGGCGACCGCGCACATGGCCGGCATGCGCGTAGTCGTCACCGCCTGTGACGCCCGCGGCAACGTCGATGTCGAGGACCTGCGCGCCAAGGCCATCGAACATCGCGAGCGCCTGGCCGCGATCATGATCACCTACCCGTCGACCCACGGCGTGTTCGAGGAAGCGATCGGCGAGATCTGCGCGATCATCCATGACAACGGTGGCCAGGTGTACATCGACGGCGCCAACATGAACGCCATGGTCGGCCTGTGCGCCCCGGGCAAGTTCGGCGGCGATGTTTCCCACCTGAACCTGCACAAGACCTTCTGCATCCCCCACGGTGGCGGCGGCCCGGGCGTCGGCCCGATTGGCGTCAAATCGCACCTGGCGCCGTTCCTGCCCGGCCATGCGCAGCTGGAAAACACCACCGGTGCGGTGTGTGCCGCGCCGTTCGGCAGCGCCAGCATCCTGCCGATCACCTGGATGTACATTCGCATGATGGGCGGTGCCGGCCTCAAGCGTGCTTCGCAGATGGCAATCCTCAACGCCAACTACATCGCCCGCCGCCTGGAAGAGCACTATCCTGTTCTGTATACCGGCGGCAATGGCCTGGTGGCCCACGAGTGCATCCTCGACCTGCGCCCGCTGAAGGACACCAGCGGTATCAGCGTCGACGACGTGGCCAAGCGCCTGATCGACTTCGGTTTCCATGCTCCGACCATGTCGTTCCCGGTGGCCGGCACGCTGATGATCGAACCGACCGAAAGCGAGGCCAAGGAAGAACTGGACCGCTTCTGTGATGCGATGATCCAGATCCGCGAAGAAATTCGCGCCGTGGAGAACGGTAGCCTGGACAAGGACGACAACCCGCTGAAAAACGCCCCGCACACCGCGGCCGAGCTGGTTGGCGAATGGACCCACGGCTACAGCCGCGAGCAGGCGGTGTACCCGCTGGCGAGCCTGGTCGAAAGCAAGTACTGGCCGCCGGTTGGCCGGGTCGACAACGTGTTCGGCGACCGCAACCTGGTGTGCGCCTGCCCGTCGATCGAGAGCTATCAGGACGCCTGATTCGACGCACTGGCCTCATCGCCGGCAAGCCAGCTCCCACAAGGGCTCCACTGCTGCAAAGGGTTGTGCATTACCTGTGGGAGCTGGCTTGCCGGCGATCGAGTGCGCAGCACTCGCCTTTACCTTCTGGAGGGAACGAGCAATGTCACTGAGCGTCTTCGACCTGTTCAAGATCGGCATCGGCCCCTCCAGCTCCCACACGGTCGGCCCGATGCGCGCTGCTGCGCGCTTCGCCGAAGGGTTGCGCCGTGATGGCCTGCTCGACCGCACTGTCACCGTCAAGGCCGAGCTGTATGGCTCGCTGGGCGCCACGGGCAAGGGCCACGGCAGCGACAAGGCCGTGCTGCTGGGCCTTGAGGGGGAACACCCTGACACGGTCGATACCGACGCCATCCCCGCCCGCCTGCAGGCCATCCGCGACAGCGGTCGCATCAACCTGCTGGGCGAGCACAGCATCGCTTTCAACGAAAAACAGCACCTGGCGATGATCCGCAAGCCGCTGGCCTATCACCCCAACGGCATGATCTTCCGCGCCTTCGATGACGCCGGCCTGCAAATCCGCAGCCGCGAGTACTACTCGGTGGGCGGCGGCTTCGTGGTTGACGAGGATGCCGCCGGCCACGACCGCATCGTCGAGGACAGCACGGTGCTGGCCTACCCGTTCAAGACCGCCAGGGAACTGCTCGGCCATTGCTCCGCGCAAAACCTCTCGGTCAGCCAGGTGATGTTGGCCAACGAAGCCGCTTGGCGCCCGGAGGCGCAAACCCGCGAGGGCCTGCTGCACATCTGGCAGGTGATGCAGGACTGCGTCGAAGCCGGCTGCCAGCATGAAGGCATCCTGCCCGGCGGGCTCAAGGTCAAACGCCGCGCCCCAGCGCTGTATCGCCAGCTTAGCCGTCACCCGGAGGCCAGCCTGCGCGATGCCCTTTCGGTGCTCGACTGGGTCAACCTCTACGCCTTGGCGGTCAACGAAGAAAACGCCTACGGCGGGCGCGTAGTCACCGCACCCACCAACGGCGCGGCCGGCATCGTCCCGGCAGTGCTGCACTACTACATGCGCTTCGTGCCGGCTGCCAGCGATGACGGGGTGGTGCGCTTTCTGCTCACCGCTGCGGCGATCGGCATCCTGTACAAGGAAAACGCCTCCATCTCCGGCGCCGAAGTGGGCTGCCAGGGCGAGGTCGGCGTGGCCTGCTCGATGGCCGCCGGGGCCCTGTGCGAGGTGATGGGTGGCAGCGTACAGCAGGTGGAAAACGCCGCCGAGATCGGCATGGAACACAACCTGGGCCTGACCTGCGATCCGATTGGCGGGCTGGTCCAGGTGCCTTGCATCGAGCGCAACGCCATGGGCTCGGTAAAGGCCATCAACGCGGTGCGCATGGCCTTGCGCGGCGACGGGCAGCACTTTGTGTCGCTCGACAAGGTCATCCGCACCATGCGCCAGACCGGCGCCGACATGAAAAGCAAATACAAAGAGACCGCCCGCGGCGGCCTGGCCGTCAACATCATCGAATGTTGACCCGACAACAACAGCAAGGAGTCACCGATGTCCGAAACACTGCTCAAGACCCCGCTGCACGCCCTGCACCTGGAACTGGGTGCACGCATGGTGCCGTTCGCCGGCTACGACATGCCGGTGCAGTACCCGTTGGGCGTGCTCAAGGAACACCTGCACACCCGCGAGCAGGCCGGCCTGTTCGATGTCTCGCACATGGGCCAGATCATGCTGCGCGGCAGCGATGCTGCCAGGGCCCTGGAAAGCCTGGTACCGGTAGATATCATCGACCTGCCGGTGGGCATGCAGCGCTATGCCATGTTCACCAATGAACAAGGCGGCATCCTCGACGACCTGATGGTTGCCAACCTGGGCGACGACACCCTGTTCCTGGTGGTCAACGCGGCCTGCAAGGACCAGGACCTGGCCCACCTGCAACAGCACATCGGCAAACGTTGCGACGTCCAGCCGCTGTTCGAGCAACGTGCCCTGCTGGCCCTGCAGGGCCCGGCAGCGGTCAAGGTGCTGGAGCGCCTGGCCCCGGAAGTCGCGGGCATGACCTTCATGCAGTTGCGCCCGATCAAACTGCTGGGTGAGGAATGCTATGTCAGCCGTTCGGGCTACACCGGCGAAGACGGCTACGAGATCTCGGTACCCGTCAACGCAGCAGAAGCCTTGGCCCGCCGCCTGCTGGCCGATCCGCAAGTACAGCCGATCGGCCTGGGTGCACGCGACTCGTTGCGCCTGGAAGCCGGCCTGTGCCTGTATGGCCACGACATGAACAGCGAGACCACGCCGGTCGAAGCCAGCCTGCTGTGGGCGGTTTCCAAGGTGCGCCGTGCCGACGGTGCACGTGCCGCAGGCTTCCCGGGGGCCGAAGCCATCTTCGCCCATCAACGCGACGGAGTGGCGCGCAAGCGCGTCGGGCTGTTGCCGCAGGAACGAACGCCCGTGCGTGAAGGTGCAGACATCGTCGACGCAAACGATAAACCTGTAGGCAAAGTGTGCAGTGGCGGTTTTGGTCCGACACTCGGCGCGCCTGTCGCAATGGGGTATATCGATAGCGAACATACCGCACTCGACACCCCGTTGTATGCAGTGGTGCGCGGCAAGAAGGTGGCCTTGAAAGTCAGTAAAATGCCTTTCGTGGCACAACGTTACTACCGTGGTTGAAACTGTTTTGTGAAGGTTATCGGGCAGCTTGGACATATTCGTTTTCGAACCTGCCCAATAACTTTTGAACATGGCGCCAGGCCAGGCGCCATGCCGTTTCCGACCATTCGGTCGGTTATCGGTAAACGGCCGGTTTTCCATACGACCAAGGGCTTGTTTTTCGCTCGGGAGTTGGCGTAGAGTCACTGCACTGTGTTTGCATGGGTCGCAACAGTTCGTGACCTGGGCCAGTAGCCGCGATCTGCTACAACCCGTTCGCCGTCTCTTACTTTCCTGCAACCCAGCCCAGTAATCTTTTGCCTACAATAAATGCAAAAGAAACTGTCATCAAAATTTAAGCTTCGTAGGAAACAAGACAATGGCTGAGCGTCTGAACGGTACCGTCAAGTGGTTTAACGACGAGAAAGGTTACGGCTTCATCACTCCAGAAAGCGGTCCGGATCTGTTCGTGCACTTCCGCGCTATCCAGGGCAACGGCTTCAAAAGCCTGAAAGAAGGCCAGAAAGTGACCTTCGTTGCCGTGCAGGGCCAAAAAGGCATGCAGGCTGACGAAGTCCAGGCAGAAGCCTGATAATCTTCGAAAAAGAGCCCCTGCGTTGACCCGCAGGGGCTTTTTTATGCCTGCAATTCCATAGAATGAGCCTTTGCCATTCGGAGCTGCCACGCATATGCCTACCCGTCACCTTCTCCCGCAGGGTGAATTCCCGCCCGTTGGCCTCGGCCGGCGTCTGGCTGCGATGTTCTACGATTTCCTGCTGTGTACTGCGCTGCTGATCGTTACCGCCGGCGCCTACAAGCTGATCCAGATGGCAATCATTGGCGAAGCGCGCATGCGCGAGCTGACCGAGGCTGGCGCACTGGATGGTGACCCGCTGCTATCGACGGTGCTGCTGTTCGCCTTGTTCGGCTTCTTTGCCAAGTTCTGGACCCATGGCGGGCAGACCCTGGGCATGCAGGTGTGGGGCGTGCGGGTGCAGAATGCCGATGGCTCGGCGATCAGCCTGTGGCAGGCACTGTTGCGCTTCGTGGTGTCGATCGCCTCGTGGCTATGCCTGGGGCTGGGGTTTTTCTGGGCGTTGATCGACAAGCGCAAGCGCGGGTGGCATGACATCTATTCGGAAAGCCAGCTGGTGCGGGTGCCGAAGCAGAAGAAGTGACTTGAGCCTTGTGTTGCCTGCTCCGGCGATAGGGCATCAGCCACAAAAAAGCCGACCCTGAGGTCGGCTATTTTGTACCGCTAAGGCAATCAACCTGCCCGGCGCAACAGCCAGACACCGGCCAGGGCACAGACCCCCGCCGGTATCACCACCGCCAGCAGCGGCGGGAAGCCGAACACCTGGCTCGATGGCCCCAGCAGGTCCTGGGCAATGCGGAACACGAAGCCCACCAGCACGCCGGTGAACACGCGCTGGCCGAGCGTTACCGAACGCAGCGGGCCGAAGATGAAGGAAATCGCCATCAGCACCAGCGCAGCGGTCACCATCGGCTGCAGCACCTTGGTCCAGAACGCCAGCCAGTAACGGGCATTGTTCAGGCCCTGGTCGGACAGGTAGTGAATGTAGTCCCACAGCCCGGTGATCGACAGCGATTCAGGGGCGAGGATCACGGTGTTCAGCAACTGCGGGGTAAGCGAAACATCCCAGCGCTCGTCGGGCGCCTTCACCACTTCGGTGTGGTCACCGCGGAAGAACGTGGTGCTGACATCGCTGAGCATCCAGTGATCGTCATTGTACTGGGCACGCCGGGCGAAGCTCGAGGTAACGATCTTGCGCTCGCTGTCAAAGCGGTAGCGGGTCACGCCCAGCAGCAGGCCGTTGGGCTGCACGGCGTTGATGTGCACGAATTCCTCACCTTGGCGGTGCCACATGCCGCGCTTGGAGCTCTGCGCTTCACCACCGCCCTGGGCCAGGGAACGATCGGCCTGGGCCTTGTTCTCGGTCACCGGGGCCACGTATTCGCCGATCAGCAGGCCGACCAGCATCAGCACCAGCATCGGCTTCATCACCGCCCAGACGATGCGGCCGATGGAAACCCCGGCGGCACGCATGATGGTCAGCTCGCTGCTGCTGGCCAGGCTGCCCAGGCCGATCAGGCAGCCGATCAGGGCCGCCATGGGCAGCATGTCGTACAGCCGCCGCGGGGCGGTCAGCAGAACAAAGTTGACCGCCTCCATCAGCGTGTAGGTGTCACTCAGGTCGCTCATCTCGTCGATGAACGCGAACAGCGAGGCCAGGCCGAGAATGATGCCCAGCACCGCCAGAATTGCCATCAGCACGCTCTGGCCGATGTAGCGGTCAAGCTTAGCCATGGGCCACCTCCGCACGACGGGCGGCGCGTTTCAGGCGCAGGGGTTCCCAGTACATCAGGCCCAGGCCGATCAGCAGGAACAGGCCGTGGACCCACCACATGCCCAGGGCGATCGGCAGTTTGCCCTTCTCGAGGGCGCCGCGTACGGAAATCAGCATTGTCAGGTAGGCCATGTACAGGAGAATTGCCGGCAACAGCTTGAGGAACCGGCCCTGGCGCGGGTTGGCCCGGGACAGCGGTACTGCCAGCAGGGTAACGACGAACACCAGGATGGGCAGCGACAGCCGCCATTGCAGCTCGGCGCGCTCACGCAGGTCGGTCTTGCCGAACAGATCCAGGGTCGGGATGGCTTCGCGTTCGGTCACTTCCTCGCTGACTTCCGGCTTGGGCAGCAGTACACCGTAGGTGTCGTACTTGATGGCGCGGTAGTCGGCCTGGCCCGGGTTGCCGTCATAGCGGTAGCCGTTTTCCAGTACCAGGTAGCGGTTGCCGTCGGCCTGGATTTCCTGGTGGCCTTTTTCGGCGACCAGTACCGAGGGGGCGCGGTCCTTGGTCTTGTCCTGGTTGAAGCGCTTCTCGGAGATGAACACGCCGCCCAGGTTGACGCGATCATCCGACAGCTGTTCGGTGTAGGTCACCCGCGAACCGTCGCGCAGGGTCTGGAAGCGGCCCGGCACCAGGGTATCGAACTCGGTCAGGGCATCCTGCTGGCTGATGATCTGCTGCACCTGAGCCACGCCCAGCGGCGCCAGGCTCAGGCTCAGCCAGGCGACCAGCAGGGCAACCAGCGCCGCCGGCGCCATGGTCATGCCCAGCAAGCGCTGCTGGCTCATGCCGGTGGCCGAGAGCACGGTCATCTCGCTTTCCAGGTACAGGCGCCCGTAAGCCAGGAGAATGCCGAGGAACAGCCCCAGCGGCAGGATCAGTTGCAGGAAGCCTGGCAGACGGAAGCCCATGATCAGGAACAGCACGCCCGGGTCGAGCACGCCCTGGGCAGCCTGGGCCAGGTACTTGATGAAGCGCCCGCTCATGATGATCACCAGCAGCACAGCGCTGACGGCGCTCAAGGTCACCAGGACCTCGCGGGACAGATAACGAAAGACGATCAAACCAGACACTCCTGGGTTGTCAGGGCGGACTGCCATGCAATGGCGCCAGACAATGACTTGCTACAGCCTAGACCGATGCCGGTTCGCCAAAGGCGAACCTCCATGTAAAGTGCGCGCATTATCCTGTGATTGACCGCCCCTGTCACTTGGCCGCGCGTTAACGTGCATGACGGGGTTGTCAGCACGCTTGCCGCAGGCTCAAACTGGCAGCTTTTCCGCTGGCGCGCGACGACGCGGCCAGGCCCGCGCAGAGCGCTGGAACACACAGCGCCATTCGTATCGATCATTCGGGGATCCTGACATGGAACTGGTTGTAAAAAGCGTAGCTGCTGCATCCGTAAAAACCGCCACTCTGGTCATCGCAGTAGGTGAAAACCGCAAGCTCGGCGCAGTTGCCAAGGCTGTCGACCAAGCCTGCGAAGGCGCCATCAGCGCCGTACTCAAGCGCGGCGACCTGGCCGGCAAGCCAGGCCAGACCCTGTTGCTGCACAGCCTGCCAGGCCTGAAAGCCGAGCGCGTGCTGCTGGTGGGCTGTGGCAAGGACGACGCCTTGGGCGACCGTGCCTGGCGCAAACTGGTGGCCAGCGTCGCCGGCGTGCTCAAGGGCCTGAACGGCGCCGACGCAATGCTGGCCCTGGATGACATCGCCGTCAGCAACCGTGACGCCCACTACGGCAAGTACCGCCTGCTGGCCGAGACCCTGCTGGACGGCGAGTACGTGTTCGACCGCTTCAAAAGCCAAAAGGTCGAGCCACGTGCCCTGAAAAAGGTCACCCTGCTGGCTGACAAGGCCGGCCAGGCCGAAGTCGAGCGCGCCGTGCAACACGCCAGCGCGATTGCCACCGGCATGGCCTTCACCCGCGACCTGGGCAACCTGCCGCCCAACCTGTGCCACCCAAGCTTCCTGGCCGAGCAGGCCAAGGAACTGGGCAAGGCGCACAAGGGCCTGA
>NZ_JABMCN010000247.1 GCF_013179515.1 Pseudomonas sp. CM27 | reverse complement strand
GCCTCCCATACCACACGCGTGGCAGCGGCGACGGGTTCGCTGCGCCATGGTGAATCCTTCTTCGCGCCATGGGTAAACACCACCAGAATCCAGGGCGCGCGGCCTTCCGGCCAGATGATCGCCACGTCGTTGGCCACGCCGTAGTCACCCGAGCCTGTCTTGTCGCCCACCACCCAGCCCTGCGGCAGGCCCGCACGGATACGGACATCGCCCGTGGTATTGCCTTTCAACCAGGCCTGCAACTGTTCACGGCCCGCAACGGGCAGCGCGTCGGTCAGCAGCAAGCGCTGCAGGGTCGTACCCATCGCGATGGGTGTCGTGGTGTCACGCAGGTCGCCGGGTATGGCCGTGTTCAGGCCGGGCTCGTTGCGGTCGAGGCGGAAAACCGGGTCGCCCATGCTACGGGCGAAAGCCGTCAGCCCGGCGGGGCCGCCGACCTGCTCAAGCAGCAGGTTGCCTGCGGTGTTGTCGCTGTATTGCACGGTGGCGGCGCACAGTTCGGCAACGGTCATGCCCTTGCCTACGTGCTTCTCGGTGATGGGGGAATACACCACGAGCTGTTCTTTGCCGTACGGGATGCGGCGCTGCAACAGCCCTGGGTCTTTCTGGCTTTGGTGCAGGATTGCGCCTGCCAGTATGGCCTTGAAGGTACTGCAGAAAGCAAAGCGCTGTTCGGCCCGGTAGGCCAGTTGCTTGCCGGTGGCGGTGTCGAGCGCCCACAGGCCGAGAGTGACGCCCTCGGCCTGCTCCAGTTGCTGCAACTGTTCAGTGACCGGATCGGCTGCCCACGCAGGCAAGGCCATGGCAGCGGCGCAAACAATTGCCCCCTGAAGCAGGTGGCGGCGGTGAATGGGCTGGTTCATGTCAGCTCCCACTGAAAAACGAAGGGGGAGACTAGAAGGTTTCAACCCAGATACAAAGCCACTGAAACACAATTGCCACGATCGAGGGGCTTTGGCCTGATGCCTGTCAGGTGATTCTTACATAGAGCCATTGGGGCTGCCGCGACGGGCCCTCCTTGGCCCGAACTAACGCTTACAACGCCTCCATCTCCGCGATATCCCGCGCCACCTGATCGGCAGAATGGTCGAACATCGCCTGCTCCTGCGCATCCAGCGGCAGCGCTATCACCCGAGCCAGCCCTTCTTCTGTCAGCACACACGGCACGCCCATCGCAATGCCCTTGCGCCCGTACTCACCCTCGAGAATCGCCACCGCGGGCAGAATGCGGTTTCGCCGATTGGCGATGGCATCCACCATCTGCGCAATGGCCACACCCGGCGCATCGCAGGCGCTGCCCATCTTCTTCAGGTTGAGGATCTCGCCGCCACCTTTGCGGGTGCGCTCGACAATTCGCTCGATCTGCTCACTGGACAAGAAGTGGGACAGCGGCACCGAGCCGATCTGGCAGTAGCGCATCAGCGGCACCATGCTGTCGCCATGCCCGCCCAGCACCAGCGCGGTGATATCCCGGGCAGAAAAGCCGGTTTCCTCGGCGATGAAACACTTCATGCGCGCGGTATCGAGCACACCGGCCTGGCCGAACACCTTGTCGCGGCCCAGCCCGCTGACGCTCCAGGCGCGGTAGGTGAGCACGTCCACCGGGTTGGACACCACCAGCACCGTTGCCGCCGGCGCATGCTGTTTGATATCCGCCATGATGCCATCGAGAATCGGCAGGTTGATGCTGAGCACATCCTGACGCGACTGCCCTGGCTTGCGCGGTACCCCTGCGGTGATCACCACCATTTCAGAGCCCGCCAGCATCTCGGCCTTGGCCCCACCGGATACCCGCGTGTCGGAGCCGGATTCCACTGCAGCCTGCCACACATCCAGCGCCTTGCCCTGCGCGAGCTCGCCCTGCACGTCCATCAACACCAGTTCACGGCACAGCTCTTCGCGGGCGATGACTTGCGCCGCCGCCTCGCCGACCAGGCCGGCACCCACGATTGTTAGCTTGTTCACCTGACACCTCCCAGCGGCGCGCGCCACCAGGAACACGCCTGCGTAGAGAGAAGTATTGCTTGCCGGGGCGAAAAGGCCAGGCGTGCCCACGGGGATCGCATCAGGTGCTTGCCGCCAAAACGCGATCCCTGTAGGAGCTGGCTTGCCTGCGAAGGGCTGCGCAGCAGCCCCAACGAGCTCAAACCAGCCCCTGCCGCCCGGACCGACCTGCGCTCTCACAGCGCAACACAGGGAATACGCCGCCTATTCCGCCGGGTCCTGAGCATGATGTTCCATCACCTTCCCGCACTGCTCACTGGCCAATCGGCTGATGATGCGGATCGCCTGATGGATGCCAGCCGTGTTGCGGAAACTGAGGCGCGGGTTGTGTTCGCATTCCAGCATCTCATCGTGCTGCACCAGCGCCTCGCCTAGCAGTTCCAGGGTCCAGGCGTAGCTTTGAATGGTGGAAAGGCGTTCGATGTCAGTCATGGTGTGCCTCCGGTCTGTCGGAGACGGAGCGGGATCGGTCGTGAGTGAGCTCAATGAGATTCGGCGAGGCGCGCCGGCGGCGAACGAGTGCGTGGATCACGGATGGACTTGAGATAAGCATGCATGAGGCTCCAAGTTTTAGTTGGAGCTGCCACGATCCTTCCTACGGGATTGGGTGGCAGCTGTGTGTGGGGTAGGAATACCGGGAAACTTGGAAACCCGGCCAGGCCGAAGCCTGCCCACACACAGCCGCCATGACACAGCACGGCAGGCACAAAAAAAGCGCCAGCTGTGGTGCAGGGGCGCCTAGTGCGTGCGCCAAGTTTACCAACGGGTTCCTACGCCCGGTCACGGATTTTACGTGACCTGGAAATTTAGCCTCACATCTCGCGGAAGAGCAAGTATGGGAGCTGTAGGAATCGTCGCTGAATGTTGTGCGAAAGGCAGTGAACGTGCACGATCAGGGCTTTTAACTACATTTTATTGCTAATGCACATAGAAGCTGACTACAACAGTCAGGCGACTGGAAAGCGGAGGTCAAAATACGCGGGCACCATCGGCCTTGAAGCCGGAGTTCGGAAGGTGAGTCCGTCGGACGGAAAATGAAACCCTACTTCACGGCCGGTCATGGCATGCAGTTCGCGGATGGTGTGTTCGGTCAGGGCTACACCGGGCTAGACCACAGCTTTTATGTAGTCCATCGCTTTTTCGATGTTGGCGACCTCCAGCAGCTGGTCGGTACTTTCCGCTTTGCCTTCGACCTTGCTGTCGATGTACTCCGCCAGCGTAGTCTGGTTGCCCTCGATCCGTGCAGATCCCAAGCTCTCCGGCGTATGAAACAACCCTTTGAGCTGGAAGAAAACGTGCGGTGGGGTGTCGCCCTCCAATCTGAGCCTGCGCAGAAACTCGAGCTCGCTCTGGACGTCGACCAGGCGGGAGTCGAATGAAGGGGTCAGCAGCTGGAGATCGTGATGGGTAAAGGTTGCCACCTAAGAATTATCTCTAGCCGGAAAATTCATTATGTGGAAAAAATCAGAAAAATAGTCCGAAAACATTGGGCGAAACCGCATCGCCAGATAAGCATTATCTGGAAAGTGGTGCAACCTTGAGTGGAAAATTGCTGAACGATAAGTTGAACGATCAGGGAGGATGACCGCTTGGGCGGCAAGAAACCGGCAACAAGAAAGCCCGCACAAGACGGGCTTTCATGGGGGAGTTGCCGAAGGGGAACGGCCTTGCTATGTGGTGCCGGAGACAGGAATCGAACCTGCGACCTTCGCGTTACGAGTGCGCTGCTCTACCGACTGAGCTACACCGGCGTGTAGCGCAACGTACCACTGCTCGCACCCGTTACGCAAACCCCTGTTTCCTCGGGATTATTGCCCTACCCTCAGGCCCCCTTGCACCCGTTCGGTGCCAGGTCTTCCTCGATGTCGGTGGTGCAACTCCAGCCGGCAGGGGTGCGCGTCAGGGTCAGTGCCTTGCCGACCACGGCGGCCGGTGCGTCCACCAGCGTGCAAGCGATGCTGGCAGTGCCGTCCGACGCTTTGCCGCTGGCGGTGATCGCGCAGTGCGCGGTCGCCGGATGGCCGCCGAGCGCGGTCACGCTGGCGACGTCCTTGCCGTCGTTCAAGCGCAAATCCATCGGGGTCTTCAGTGCGCTGATTTCCAGCAAGCCGGCCGCGGCCTTCGAGCGTGACTGGTGGTTGGTGTACATCGGTAAGGCGATGGTCGCCAGAATGCCAATGATCGCGACGACGATCATCAGTTCGATCAGGGTGATACCGCGTTGCCCTTTCATGAACGGTTTCCTTTTTCATACGCATACGTATTGGGGTCAATCGCGCCCCAACCGGCAGCGGCGCAGTAGGCCTGAACAGACACCTTTTGTCACCCCTGCCCGCTTGGGCGTCATCTTCGCTGAACTACTCTAGTGAGCATCACGGACGCGCGCCCTGGCATGGACGCGGCAAGCTGTTTCCAGGCTTGTCGCAGGGGCTATAAAAGGACCTTTGCATGACTCTATCGACACTCCTCTACAGCTGGCACGGCACCGACGCCAATGGCGCGCAGGTCAGTGGCCAGGCGTCCGGGCGCAGCCCGGCTTATGTGCGTGCGGAGCTGATCCGCCAGGGCATTAATGTCGCCAGCCTGCGCCCGGCCGGCGGGTTTGCGTTCAGTTTGCCCAAGCGGCGGGGGAAAGCCGACCCGGCGGGTTTCAGCCGACAGTTGGCGACATTGCTGAAGGCGGGTGTGCCGTTGTTGCAGGCGTTCGAAGTGATGGGGCGCAGTGGCTGCGATGCAGCACAGGCGGCATTGCTGGATAGATTGAAACAGGATGTGGCCTCGGGCCTGGGGCTGGCAGATGCGTTGCAGCGCCATCCGGCGTGGTTCGATGCGCTGTATTGCAACCTTGTACGGGTAGGCGAGCAGTCCGGCACGCTGGACCGGCAGCTGGAGCAACTGGCGGGGATGCTTGAACAGCGTGGGGCGCTGCACAAGAAGGTGCGCAAGGCGATGGTCTACCCGCTGCTGCTGTTGCTGACGGGGCTGGGGGTGGCGGCGGTCTTGTTGCTGGAGGTGATCCCGCAGTTTGAAAACATGTTCGCCGGCATGGGCGCGGCTTTGCCGGCATTTACCCAGTGGGTGATCGACTTGTCCACAGGGCTGAGCCGGTCTGCGCCGTTGTTGTTGCTGATGGCTGTGACGGTGGGTGTGACCGTGCGCCAGCTCTACCGGCAGCATGCATCAGCGCGCCTGTGGATATCTCGACGGGTGTTGGCGTTGCCGGTGTTCGGCAAGCTGCTGGGGCAGGCGGCGCTGGCGCGCTTTGCGCGCAGCCTGGCGACGTCTTATGGCGCTGGTGTGCCTTTGCTGGATGCGTTGGGCACGGTGGCCAAGGTGTGCGGCGGCGACTTGCATGAGCAGGCGGTGCTGCGGCTGCGCCAGGGCATGGCCAATGGGCAGGGACTGAACCAGGCGATGGCCGGTGAACCGCTGTTTCCGCCGTTGCTGGTGCAGCTGACGGGCATCGGTGAATCCAGTGGCACGCTGGACCTGATGCTGGAGAAGGCCGCCAACCATTACGAGGAACAGGTCAGCCAGGCACTGGACCAGTTGACCAGCCTGCTGGAGCCAGCCATCGTGCTGATCCTGGGCGTGCTGGTGGGCGGCCTGGTAGTGGCGATGTACATGCCGATCTTCCAGCTGGGTAGTTTGATCTGAACATGACTTCATGGATTTTTTTGGCTGAGCAGCCGGCGTACTTCCTGACCTTGGCCACGGTGCTGGGGCTACTGGTGGGCAGTTTTCTCAACGTGGTGGTGTATCGCCTGCCGATCATGCTGGAGCGGCAATGGCAGCGGGAAGCGCAGGAGGTGCTAGGGCTGCCGGTTGCGCAACACGCACGCTTCGACCTGTGCCTGCCCGCGTCGCGCTGCCCGCATTGCGCGCATCAGATTCGCGCGTGGGAGAACATTCCGGTCATCAGCTACCTGGCCTTGCGTGGCCGCTGTTCATCGTGCAAAGCCCGCATCAGCCTGCGCTACCCGTTGGTGGAGGTGGCCAGCGCCCTGCTTTCACTGCTGGTGGCCTGGCGTTTTGGCGCCTCGGCCGGGGCCTTGCTGGCCCTGCCGCTGACCTGGTGCCTGCTGGCCTTGAGCCTGATCGATGCCGAGCATCAGCTGTTGCCGGACGTGCTGGTGTTGCCGATGGTGTGGCTGGGGCTGATCGTGAACGCCTTTGGCATTTATGCACCGCTGACCGATGCGCTGTGGGGCGCGGTGGCCGGCTACCTGAGCCTGTGGACCGTTTACTGGGTGTTCAAGCTGATCACCGGCAAGGAAGGCATGGGCTACGGCGACTTCAAGCTGATGGCGCTGATCGGGGCTTGGGGCGGCTGGCAGGTGTTGCCGTTGACACTGCTGCTGTCGTCAGTGGTCGGGGCGCTGGTTGGCCTGTGCCTGCTGCGTTTGCGCCGGCACCAGATGGGCGCGGCGATGCCGTTCGGGCCTTATCTGGCGATTGCGGGGTGGATTGCTGTGCTCTGGGGTGATGAAATATACGCCTCTTACCTGTAACTGCTTGGATTCTGATGACCACTGCAGCCTTTACCCCCTGGATTCTCGGGCTTACCGGCGGCATCGGCAGCGGCAAAAGCGCTGCTGCCGAGCGCTTCGTCGAGCTTGGCGTGCACCTGGTCGATGCCGACCAGGCCGCGCGCTGGGTGGTCGAACCCGGCCGGCCGGCCCTGGCCAGCATCGTCGAGCGCTTCGGCCCTGGTGTGCTGCAGGCGGACGGCCAGCTTGATCGCGCGGCCCTGCGCCAGCTGATTTTCGCCGACCCGGCGCAGCGCAAATGGCTGGAGCAATTGCTGCACCCGCTGATCGGGCAGGAGATTTTCAGCTACCTGGCCAAGGCCCAATCGCCTTATGCGGTGTATGTGTCGCCGCTGCTGATCGAGTCGGGGCAATACCAGAAGACCCAGCGGGTGCTGGTGATCGATGCGCCGCAAGAGTTGCAGGTGGCGCGTACACTGGCGCGGGACAACACCAGTGCCGAGCAGGTGCAGGCGATTCTGGGGGCCCAGCTGGCCCGGGAAGAACGCCTGCGCCATGCCGATGATGTGGTGGTCAATGACGGCGACCTGGCCGCGTTGCATCAGCAGATCGACACACTGCATCACTTTTACCTGACTTTACGAGGAGGCCAGCCATGAGCCAGCCATTGACCGTCGACTGCCCGACCTGTGGCGCACCTGTGGAATGGAACGATAACAACACATTCCGGCCGTTTTGCTCGGACCGCTGCAAGCTGATCGACCTGGGGGCCTGGGCGGCGGAAGAGCACAAGATTCCGGGGGCGGAAGAGTCCGAGGATGAGCTGTATTCGGGGGACCTGGAGCCGCGGCACTGATCCGGTAGCAGGTTGGCTGGGCCGGCCTCTTCGCGGCGATCCGATTTACCCGCGAAAGGGGCGGCACAGCCAACACTTATCTATCGCTCATCTTCCTTCCACGGCGCCTGCAAATAACGCGTACGGTTGAAGGTTTCCAGCCACTCCGGGCAAAACACCACCAGCGCGCTGATCACCATGCCGTTGATGAACGCTTCGGGGAACATCATCAGCCACAGGTAGCCGACAAAGTCGCTGAGCCATTCCGGCATGGCGAAACGCCCATCCAGCCACAACACCCCCAGCCCGGCCAGCAGGCAAGCCAGCACCGTCAGCGCAGCGGGGAAAAAGCCTGAACAGAAGATATAGACGAACAGGTTGCGCGGCTGGGCGCGCTCGACCAGCAGGGCACATGCTTCAGTGATCAGTACCGGCAGGCCCACCAGCAACAGCCCGTTCACCCCTAGTGCCGCGAGGTCCTGGCGCCCTAGCGCCAGCAGGCCTAGCTGGGCCATGAACCCACCCAGCACCGCCAGCGGCCAGTCCAGCAGTAGCGTGACTGCTGTCATGCCAATGAAGTGATAGGAAACGCCGGTATCGAAATCGCGCCTGACCAGCCACAGGGCAAACAGGCAGAACACCGTGCCAAACAGCAGATGCTGGCGGCGCCGGTCGGTGAACAATTCCACCCAGCGGGCGCGGCTGGCCGCCCAGACCAGCAAGGGCACGTAGCCAAGCCAGCCAAGGGCAAGGCTGGTGTCGGACAACACCTGTGCGCTGATCACCGGACGCAATGCCCCTTTCAACCCTGTGGATAAGGCTGAGTCTACACCCATTCTCCGTTTCTTCCGGCTGCGGTAGGCTGGCGCATCATTCGATGCAGGGAGCATTGGCAATGCCTGAAGGAATCAACCCTGCGCTGCTGTTGGCCGCAGCGCTCAACGCTTTTATCGGCATTTTGCACCTGGCGATCATCGCCGTGGGGCCACGCTGGTACCGGTTGTTCGGCGCCGGCGAGCACATGGCCGTGGCCGCCGAAAAAGGCCGCTGGTACCCCGCGCTGATCACGACCGCCATCGCCGCTGTACTGCTGCTCTGGTTGGCGTATGCGTTGTCCGCTGCCGGGGCGATTGCCAGGCTGCCGTTGCTGCTGCCGGCCCTTTGCCTGATTACCCTGGTGTATCTGGCCCGCGGCCTGCTGGGGCCGAAGTTGCTGGCAGGGACTGGCCGCTCACAGCGGTTTATCGTGGTCAGTTCGCTGATCTGCCTGGGCTTTGGCCTGGTGCATCTGTTCGGGCTGGTTCAGCAGTGGTCGGCACTCACCTGAATATTGCGCACAAACAGCATCTTACCGTCATCGATTAGCGACTAAGCTTGTGGGCATGGATGACTCAGACTATTTGCGCCTGCTTACCATCCAGGCGGAACAAGCCAATGCCTTTCTCTCCAACGCCCGCAAGTGGGAGCGGGAGCGTTGGGTGTGCCAGCGCCTGTTGCAAGGGCTGAACATCCCCTACCGCAGCGAGGACTTCACCCCGGCAGGCCAGGAGCCACCCGACGTGCTGTTCCGCGATGCCGCCTTCGAGGTGTTTTTCGTGCTCGACGAGGGCCGCCGGCTGAACGATGAATGGCGCGAAGAGCTGCAGCGTCGGCGCAGCGCGTTCTCGTTGGCGCAACTGGTGCGCCGCGAAGCCCGCCCGCGGCGCATCAGTGCCACCGAACTGCTGGGGCGCCTGGCGCCGACCCTGCGCAAGAAGGCGCACAACTATCGGGAACGCGGGCTGGAGCTGAACGAGCTGGACATCATTGCCTTCTCAAGCCTGAAGCGCGAAGTGCTCGAC